>JBAQCT010000034.1:0-14795 GCA_049294375.1 Gallionella sp.
CGCCGAGCCGGTAAAGCCGGAAAGAAAAATTCCAATAGTTACTGCTAATATGACATGTATGCGGCAAGTTCCTGATTTCAAGATTTAACTCCTTAATTATTGTTTACAAGCTGTGATTGCACATCACAGTATCGGCTAAACATCTACTCCATCGCCTTGGTAGCCGCCCAAGTTCAATTCGGGATTACCGGCCAATATCTTCGATGGCATCTATTATCATGCTGGTGCCTGCGGCGATCAGCAGGATGTCCGAAGCGATCCGTACGTAGCGATGCCCGTCGGGAGGGGCAGGCAACTTGACCAGTAGATCTTTTGGCAGATTGTACTGTTTCAAGTCTGCCGGAAGCGGTTGACCGACAGCCCATTTTTTTGCTTGGCCGGGCGGCAAGCAGCCATTATTTTTCTTGGCCAGTCCGGGAGGACATTTCCCGGTGCGAAATTTTGCACCATAGTAATCGTTGATGATGCGGCGGTTGGTGTCGTCGAAATGCTTTCCGGATTCGCGGCTGCTGTCGTTATTGCGATCCTTTTGGCGCTCTTCGCTTTTTTTGCCGTGTTTGCTCCCGCGGGCGTCTTCACCACGGGATGGCTGGTCGGCGCTGGCAGATGTAGCGGCAAACAAGGTAATCAGTGCAAATACCCAAAGGCGTGCGGACAGATTGAAATGATGATTCATGATTCGTCTCCTGTTTCCGGTTTAAGATAGCGGTCTGGAATTCATTTACCGCAAAGATAAACGGCTACACGAAGCCACTCTAAAGTATTTGCATTAAGGTGACAACAGGTTTGTTCAAGCCTGTTGTGAGTTTTGTATGTGCCGGGTTTCGTAAGCCAAAAATGGGGATAGCGAAAATGAGCCGATCATTGAAATGTTTGTTGTTGGTTTGCATGTGCTCGTTTGCGTTATCCGGGCATGCAATAGTCAAAGAGCCAGACGTCATGGTTGAGCCAACGGCTGATCCGCTGTCGGAAGCGGGGCGTGCTTATGCCGAGGGCGATTATGCAAAGGCTGCGAAGTTATACCGGCCCATGGCGGAAAAAGGCGATGCTGAAGCACAGCTTATACTCGGTTCGATGCATGACGTCGGGCTGGGCGTTCCGCAGGATCGCAAGGAAGCGGTAAAGTGGTATCGGATGGCTGCGGAACAAGGTAATGCCAAGGCTCAATCAAAACTCGGGTCTATGTATGACATCGGACTGGGTGTTCCGCAGGATCGCAATGAAAGCATCAAGTGGTGGCGCTTGGCAGCAGAAAAGGGCGATGATTTTGCGCAGCTCAATCTTGGGGCGATATACGATCACGGAAAAGGTGTTCCCCTGGATTTTAGAGAGGCGGTGAAGTGGTATCGCCTGGCGGCGGAGCAGGGCAATGTTTTTGCACAGGAAAAGCTTGGGTGGAAATATGTCTTGGGGAACGGCGTTCCTCAGGATGATGTGCTGGCGTATATGTGGCTTGATATTGCGATCAGCAATGATTTTACGCCGGGGAAGAAAGTTGCTATCCAACAACGTATTCAACAACGCGATGCCATTGCGAGGCGCATGACTGCCGGGCAAATCGCCAAGGCACGTGAACTCGTCAGGAAATGTATTGCCGGGAAATTCAAAGGGTGTTAGCCGACTGCCGCAATTCATGGAGACACTGAATTGCGGTCATCGTGATTACTGCAACTTAACGCTGATAAGCGTACATTTTTTGTAGAAACTGCTCGACATCAACCGCAACAAGCTCGATCGGGATTGCCGGGGTTCGGCTTTGTTCAAAATAGGCGTGTTGCTGCAAGGCAATGGCAGGATTCCAGCCGGCGCACAATACTTCATCGCTGTAGCTTTCCTCCGTTGAAGCACCCTGCTCGATCTTGCAATCACTCATGCTCATGGTTGTGATGCTCATGTCACACCTCCGGCTGTTACGTTGCGTGGCAGAAATGCTACCCCTTGAGTGGTATATCGGCTACCGGCGGGAAAAGTTTATACGGATACGATGTTGCATCGCTTGGCTGTTACTCTGTATCATCAAAAAATAAGAATTTCGACCACCTTAAATTAATGCGTCATGATTAAAACATCCAGAATCATCCCCATTGCATCCGCTGCTATGCGGAATGATGGAGCGCCGGGCAATCGGCAAGCGGTTACAGACATCATGCAGCGGCCGATGCGCGATCTGCGTATTTCGGTCACCGATCGCTGCAACCTGCGCTGTACCTACTGTATGCCGCGTGAAGCCTTCGACAAAGATCACCCCTTCCTGCAACGCGCCGATTTGCTTAACTTTGAAGAGATTGAACGGCTGGCGAGATTGTTTATCCAGTTGGGCGTGAGAAAAATTCGCCTGACCGGTGGCGAGCCGCTGTTGCGCCGAGGTATCGAACGGTTGATCGAGTCATTGGCTAAATTGAATACGAATGAAGGCAAGCCCGTTGAAATCGCCCTGACCACCAATGCCGTGCTGCTGGCACAGAAAGCACAGTCGCTGAAAGATGCTGGCTTGGCGCGCGTTACTGCCAGCCTGGATGGATTGACCGACGAAACCTACCGGCGTATGAGCGATTCGGATGTGTCTGTCAAAGCCGTGCTGGATGGGATCGACGCCGCACATCGCGTCGGCCTTGCACCGATCAAGGTCAACATGGTGGTCAAGCGCGGCGTGAACGACCATGAAATCATCCCGATGGCGGGGCATTTCCGCAATAGCGGCGTCGTGTTGCGCTTCATCGAATTCATGGACGTGGGCTGCACTAACGGCTGGCGCATGGACGACGTGGTTCCTGCGCGTGAAATACTGGAGCAGATCAATAGCCGTTACCCGATTTTGCAATCTGATCCCAACTACACCGGTGAAGTCGCGGAGCGTTGGCGTTATGCGGACGGCAGCGGCGAGGTCGGTGTGATCGCCTCGGTCACGCAAGCCTTTTGCCACGAATGCACACGCGCCAGGCTTTCCACTGACGGCAAGCTTTATACCTGCCTGTTTGCCAGCAACGGCGCGGACTTGCGCAGCCCACTGCGTACGGGCGCAACCGACCAGATGCTGGGCAATTTGATTACCGGGTCATGGAAACTGCGATTTGACCGTTATTCGCAGCTGCGCCATGCCGCGACGGGGAGGCTCCCCGGAGAAAAAACTGGAGAAAAGCCCGGTGAAAAAATAGAAATGTCCTATATCGGAGGGTGAAAAGAAAAGAACGGGGGCTTTTCAGCCCTAATTCGAAAGATTGCATTGTAATTTTGGTCAAAAATCAATTGAATAAGGCTTGTAAATGTTGTAAATATATTTACTTTCAATTGGTTAGGTGATTTTGTAAGAAATGTAACGATTTTGTAAAGATTATTTCATAATACAGAAATCATGTTGTAAAAAAACAACAAAATTAATCTTTCATTTGCATGCTGTTTTTCATGGTTGGATAATGCGAACCAGTCTGTTCAAGAATTATTGCTTGATTACGAAAATTTCTGGATACGACGGCAGGTGCAGATACTGCTAGCGGGTTTTGAATTTAAATTAGATAAACAAAGGAGTTTTAAAATGCAAAAGAAACTGATCGCGATCGCAGTAGCAGCCGTTTTGGCACCTGCCGCAGCCATGGCCGACACCAGCAACGTCAATGTTTATGGTCGCTTGAATGTGTCCCTTGATTCGCAGACTGGTGTAACAGGTCAGACTTCTGGTTTGGCTGTTAACACCAACTCTTCCCGTTTCGGCGTGAAAGGCACCGAGGACTTGGGCGACGGCTATAAGGCAATTTTCCAAGTTGAAGCCAACGTGAACCTCACCGGTACAGGGCGTGGCGGCAATGGTAACACTGTAGCCATTCAGGGCACTACCAATACAGGCGCCTTCGGCGGTCAGATACGGGATACATGGCTCGGGCTTGCAACCCCGATGGGTACGCTTCAAGCCGGTCGCATGCCCATGGAAAATCATTGGGCTTATGATGCAAACCTGTTTGCCGACCAAATCGGCGACCTTTTGACTTTTAGCTGCCCAGCACCATGCAGTGGTCGTTCAAATGGCGAAATACTGTACACCACACCAAATATGAGCGGTTTTACGGCCAATGTACAGTTCTATCCGACATCGAGCGTAAATCCGGCTGCAGCAGGCGTAGTGGGCACTCCTGGCCCTACAGCCGCTACCTCGCATAGCTGGGGTCTTGAAATGAATTACGCTGTTCTTGGAGTCAAGCTGAACTTTAATTACTTGAGCCGTAATACGGGGTTTAACACCGAGTATAGGCCGATCGCTCTTTCCGCCATCTATGAGGACAGCTGGGGTCTGGTAAATGCGCAATATATACGCGACAAGAGAAACAATGCAGCTTATCAACAAGCCGAGAGAACCATCTTCAGCTTGGGCGGCAAGTACAATGTGATGCCGAACGGCGCAATCAAGGCGACCTACTCAAGAGCGAATGACGTAACAGGCGATGCAGTGGCAGCGACAGCGGTGAATGGCCTTACAATCAACCCGAATTCCGGCGCAAACATGTTTGTATTTGGCTTTGACTACAGCCTTTCCAAACGCACCATGGTGCAACTGGCCTATGCAAGAACCAAGAACGACGGAAATGCTAACTATGGCATCAATGGCGGTGGGCACAATAACCAGATCGCGACTCCGACAAATGGGGATAGCCCAAGAGCTTTTGGTGTTAATGTAGCTCACAACTTCTGATTTGACCATTTGACCTAACCGGGTTGCCAAACGCGGTAAGCCGGTAAGTCTGAATTGAGAACGGGCATCTTCGGATGCCCGTTTTTTTATTTTTGTGAGATTTTTCAGTCTTTGGGTGGAACTGTTGCTGTAGGAGCCCGATTCATCGAGCGATTGGCCAGGTAGCTATCGCGCGATAAATCGCGCTCCTACAGGTTTTGGTTAAGGTAAGGTGGAAAAGCTGTCCTGTCGAAGGGTGTAGCGTTTCCACAATGGATTGTTTCGGCGAATTGGTGGATATGCGCAGCCCCCTTTCCAACTTTCCCCCGAAGGGGGAAAGGGCGATCGCTCCCTCTCCCTCCGGGAGAGGGTTGGGGTGAGGGTTGGCGCTTTATCCACCCTACATTTCTGGTGTTCCGGCTTGCCCGGCTTAGGTTGATTTGGCAATGGGCAGGCTCTTAGCTTTGACTGTTGCCGCCAGCGCAATATGTGGCGCGGGGAGCGGCGGCATGTTTTCTGCCATAGGAGCAGGCGCGGCAGGCGGGGTCTTTGCTCAACGTGCTGCGCATGATATGCATGTCCAACGCATTGACCGTCAGCAGCTTGCCGCTTAAACCGCGTTCTATACCCATCAGTAACTTGAGGGTTTCTGCCGCCTGCAGTGTGCCGATGATGCCGACCAGCGGGGCGAATACGCCGGTGGTCGCGCAGCGCAATTCGGCAGCATGGCTGTCTTCCGGGAACAGGCAGTTGTAGCAGGGGGTGCCTTCGCTGCGAAAGTCGAATACCGAAACCTGCCCGTCGAATTGGATCGCCGCGCCCGAGACCAGCGGTTTGCGCTGAGCCAGGCAGGCGCGATTAACGGCGTAGCGCGTGGCGAAATTATCGCTGCAATCCAGCACCACATCGGCTCGCGCAACCAGATCACGAAGCTGCATTTCATCGGCGCGCACAGGCAGCTCGATACACTCGACTTCGGGATTGATCTCGCGCAATGCGGCATGTGCGGATGCGACCTTGGGCTGTCCGACTGATGCGGTGCGATGGATGATCTGGCGTTGCAGATTGCTGAAGTCCACCGTGTCGTGGTCGCACAAGATCAATTGGCCGACCCCGCTGGCGGCAAGATACAGCGCGGCGGGCGAGCCGAGCCCGCCCAGGCCGACGATGAGCGCACTGGCGTCGAGCAGGCGTTGCTGTCCCTCGATGCCGATCTCGTGCAGCAAAATGTGGCGGCTATAGCGCAGCAGTTGTTCGTCGTTCATGTGTACGATCCATATTTCAACAGTAATCGTAGGGTGGGCTGTGCCCACCATGTCGAGCGCAGCCCAGCCTACATTTGATTTTGGCGGCAAGGCAAAGTGCAGATTGTAAGTTACCTTTGGAAAATACCCTGTGCAAATTCCACAAGAAATTTCCTGAATTCATCTGAGTCCACGATAACTATACCATCTGTCATATGTGGATATGAAATCGGGTGAAATACGCTCCTGTCGCCGTATGAGGTATGATTCGATGTGTGAACGTGCTACACAGGTCAATATTGGCTGTTGCACGTTTTTTCATAAATCGACAGGTATTCAAATGGACGAATTGACTCATTTTTCCGAGGTGGGCCGGGCGCGCATGGTGGATGTTTCGGCAAAATCGGACACCCGGCGCGTCGCGATCGCCAGCGGCATCCTGCGCATGCAGCCCGCGACGCTGGAGCGCATCCGCGCGGGCAAGATCGCCAAGGGCGACGTGCTGACGGTGGCCGATGTCGGAGCGGTCATGGCGGCGAAGCACACCTCCGATATGATCCCGATGTGCCATCCCGTCGCGCTGACCGGCGTGGAGGTCGAATTCAGCGAGATCGTCGAGCCGGACGCAAGTGGCTGCGTGGGCATCAAGGTTATCACCACGGCAGGCTGTACCGGGCAGACCGGTGTCGAGATGGAGGCGCTGTGTGCCGCCAGCACGGCGCTGCTGACCATATATGATATGTGCAAGGCGATCGACCGGGGAATGCGCATCGAGTGCGTACAACTGGAGGAAAAGCGCGGCGGCAAGAGTGGTACTTGGCGACGCGAAGAATAGTTTGGGAGTCTATTGAAATGAGCTACGAAGAAGCCAATGGAGGCCTCAGAAAATTTAGAGTTCGCCCAAATGCAAGGCGCGGGAAAAATTTCGCCGTGCCGCATATGGGCAATATGCAAGCAAGGAATTTTTCCCGCAACGCAGCAGTTGGGATGAAATCTGAATTTTATGAGGCTTCCATATGATCAGGGTGCTGTTCTTCGGCCCTATCGCGACCGCGACGGGCGTGCGGGATGTCTCGATGGCATACGTGCCGGGGCTGACGCTGGGCAACTTGAAGGGAACGTTGGCGGCGCAGTATCCCGAAGCCATGCATCTGGCGACGATGATGGCGGTCAACGGCGAACATGTGCGCGACATGTCGCTGCAACTTGCAGACAACAGCGAAGTGGCGTTTATGGCCAAATTTTCCGGGGGTTGAAAAACAGATGGGGATGAAATGAAGGAAACGGTCAGAATTCAGCAGGAAGATTTTTCCCAGGATGAGGAAATCAGGGCATTGCAGGCCAGCTCGAAACGCATGGGCGGCATCGCCACGTTCTTGGGCTGCGCGCGCGATTTTTCGGAAGGCCGCGAGGTTTCGGAAATCAGCTTCGATGCCTACGGCAGCATGGCGCTGTCGGAACTGAAGAAATTGCGCGACGACGCAATCGAAAAATACGGCTTGCTGGATGCGCGCATCGTGCATCGCATCGGCACGGTCAAGAGTGGCGAGAATATTGTGTTCATCGCGGCGGGCGCGGAGCATCGCGTCGCAGCATTGGAGGCCTGCCGTTGGATGATCGACGAGCTGAAGCAGCGCGTGCCGATCTGGAAAAAAGAGATCACCCCGCAGGGAGAGTCATGGGTGACGCCGCACCCATAAAAAATCGCTGCACATCCATTGATGAAATGTAGGTCGGGCTTTGCCCGACATGGTGGGCAGAGCCCACATCCCGCGACACGTTACTGATGAAACAACTAGCCATTCGACTAGGCGAGCCAGAAACGCTCGCCAAGTCGCTGGTTATGGCGAAGCCAGCCGATTGCGGGAGCGGGTGTGAGGTGGCTATTCCCGCCCCGGATGCTTCGCAACGCCGTGTCATAGCCACCACCCTACGGTTACGGCTGCAAAAGTATCAATAAAGAAATACGAAAAGGTTTTTAAATAATGTCGAATGTATTCACTGTTGTCGGGCACTCCGGTTCCGGCAAGACCACGCTGGTCGAAAAACTGGTGCGCGAACTGAGCGGCAGGGGCCTGCGTGTGGCGACCATCAAACATGCGCATCACAAGGTGGTGCTGGACACGCCCGGCAAGGACAGTTATCGCTACAAACAGGCGGGTGCGGTGATGAGCATGCTGGTCACGTCAAACGAGTTGCAACTGGTCGCCGACGCGGTCGACCGGCGCGACCCGGAGCCGCTGGCGCAACGCTTCCTCGGCGAGGCCGACATGGTGCTGGCGGAAGGTTTTTCGCACAGCCCAGGGGCGAAGATCGAAGTGCTGCGCCGTGAATGCGCCAAGCCGCCGCGCTGCACGGTTGAGGACGGGCTGGTCGCCATCGTTACCGACATGGATGAGGTCTATCCGCAACTGCCGCATTTCGGGCTGGAGGATGTCGCCGTGATTGCACAGTTCATGCTCGACCGCATGCCGAAATGATCGAAGACTGCACGGCCATCGTCATGGCGGGCGGCGATTCGAGCCGCATGGGGACGGACAAGGCGAGTATTCTGCTCGACGGGAAAACACTGATGCAAAGCGTGATAGCGACTATGCAGCAACTGTTCCCGCAGGTGATCGTCAGCGTGCGCCAGCCGCGCGTCGGCATCGACCTGCCGCAGATCTGCGACGAAGTGCCCGATGGCGGGCCGCTCGCCGGGCTGACCGCATCCCTGGGAAAGGTCAACACGCCGTGGGCGTTCATGGTGGCGTGCGACATGCCCTTCGTCGTGCCGCAGGTGGTCGAGCTGCTGGCCGGACATCGCGCGCAACATCAGGCGGTTGTGCCCGTCGTGCATGGGCACCCGCAGCCGCTTGCGGCCTTCTATGCGGCCAGTTGCCTCGCACCGCTACGCGCGAGCCTCGCGGCGCAGCAGAAAGGCCTGCGTGGTGTGTTGCAACAACTCGACGTGCGCTATGTGGACGAGACAGAAATGATGCAAGCCGATCCGCACCTGCGCAGTTTTTTCGATCTGGACACGCCAGAGGATGTGGCGCGTGCGAAGAAACAGGTGTAGGAGCGCGATTCATCGCGCGATGAATCGCGCTCCTACGCGAGAATTACAGGCCTATGTGAACCATGAGGCTGATGTTTTGAATGGATGAGGGTAGATACATGGAACATTTATTGGTAAGCGCAGCACAACGCCTTATCCTCGAATCGGTGGTCGTGTTTGACGCAGAGCAGGTGAAGCTCGAACAATCGCTGGGTCGTGTGCTGGCCAAGGAGGTGCGCGCCAACCGCGACCAGCCGCCCTACGACATCTCGGCGATGGACGGCTACGCGCTGCGCAGCGCCGATCTTGCGAACGTTCCAGCCACGCTGGAAATCATCGAAGACATCAAGGCCGGTGACATGCCGACCAAAACGCTGGCATCCGGCCAGTGCGCGCGCATCATGACCGGCGCGCCGATGCCGCAGGGCGCGGATGCGGTGATCCGGGTCGAGGATACCGAAGCGCTTGCGGACAATAAAGTGCAGATCAATCAAACGGTCAAGCCGGGCAACGACATTCGTCGCCTTGGCGAGAACATGCGCAACGGCGAGATGGTGCTGGCTCCCGGCACTGCAATCACGCCGGGCGTGATCGGCGTGCTGGCGACGGTGAAGCGCGCGCAGGTGCAGGTGTATCGGCGACCGCGCGTGGCGATCCTGTCTACCGGTAACGAACTGGAAGGCCTCGACGAACCCGTCGATCCGAACAAGATACCCAACTCCAACAGCTACGCGCTGATGGGCCAGGTGCAGGCGCTCGGCATCGAGCCGGTGCTGCTCGGCATTGCGCGCGATGATCCCGTTGAACTGGAACAATATCTGCGGCGCGGGCTGGAATACGACGTGCTGCTGGTTTCCGGTGGCACTTCGGTCGGCGTGCATGACTACGTCCGTCCGACCATCGAGGCGTTGGGCGCGCAGATGCTGTTCTGGCGCGTGGCGATGAAGCCGGGGCACCCGGTCGCGTTCGGCAAGATCGGCGAAAAAATCATCTTTGGCCTGCCGGGGAACCCTGTTTCCAGTATGGTCTGCTTCGAGGAGTTTGTTGTACCGGCGCTGCGCCGCATGATGGGGCACGCGCGCACCCACCGCCGCACCATCGCGGCGCGGATGACGCACAACGTGAAGCACCAGCCGGGACGCACCGAGTTCATCCGCGTGATGCTGGCGAAGGAAGAGGGCGGCTACGCGGCAACTTCCACCGGCGCGCAGGGCAGCGGCATGCTGTTGTCAATGGCGCGGGCGGACGGCTTGGCGGTCGTACCGGGCGATAGCGCGGGATTGACGGCGGGCAGCCCGGTGACGGTGCAGTTGCTCGATGGCACCGCGTTCCAGGGTGACGCAGGCTTTAAGGAATGACTGGTTAGCGTGCGCACAGCACACGCTACACCTACTCCGTTCGCCCTGAGGTATCGAAGGGTGAACTTGTGTGGTCTTTGACCACTTCGACACATCCGTTATGGTTCGATACCTCACCACGAACGGACGTGAGCATCAGATTTTAATAAGGAGTAAGCGATGACAATCGCACGCATCGGTATCTTGACCATCTCCGACCGCGCCAGCCGTGGCGAATACGAAGATAAGGGTGGCCCGGCGATCCATGCGTGGTTTACGCGCGTGCTGACCTCGCCGTGGGAGGCGGTCGCGAAAGTTATTCCCGACGAACAGCCGCTGATCGAAGCTGCATTGCGCGAGTTGAGTGACAAAGAGAACTGTTGCCTGATCGTCACCACCGGCGGCACCGGCCCGGCGCTGCGCGACGTCACGCCGGAAGCCACCGAAGCGGTCTGCGAGAAGATGATGCCAGGCTTCGGCGAGCTGATGCGCACCGCGTCGCTGAAGTTCGTGCCGACCGCAATATTGTCAAGGCAAACCGCCGGGATACGCGGCAAGAGCCTGATTGTCAATCTGCCCGGCAAGCCATCCGCGATTGACGACTGCCTGAACGCCGTGTTTCCCGCCATCCCGTACTGCATCGACCTGATCGAAGGCGCGTATCTGGAATCCGACCCCGAGCAATGCAAGGCGTTTCGTCCGGCGCACGCGAAGCCGAAATAGAAGCTTGTGTTTGGCACGAGGCGACAGTTGCAGTACCTCGTTGGATTGACGATGGGTATAATTTGGGCTACATTGTGGCTCAAATTATAGCGAGGTATTAAAAATGGCTTCCAATACTGTTGTCCGTGCGCGCATAGACGAGCACATCAAAGAAGAGGCTTCCGTTGTTTTGGCGGCGATGGGGCTGACTGTATCCGATGCTTTTCGCATCATGCTGACCCGTATTGCACGAGAAAAAGCCTTGCCATTTGAACCGCTGGTTCCCAATGACGTGACCATTCAGGCGATGAAGGACGCGCGCAACGGCGTCAACATGAAATCATTCAAGAACGTGGATGACCTGATGGCCGATTTGAATGCGGACGATTGAACGCACAAATCAGTTCAAGCGGGACTACAAGCGAGAATTGAAAGGCCAGCACCGCGCGACGCTGGAAGGTGATCTTGTTGAGGTCGTGAAAGTGCTTGTGAGAGATGTGCCGCTGGCCGAGCGATACCACGACCACGCATTGACCGGCGACTGGAAAAATTTCCGCGACTGCCACATCAAACCCGACCTCGTGCTGATTTATCAGAAACCCGATGATAGGGTTTTGCAACTGGTGCGCCTCGGTTCGCACAGCGAGCTCGGGCTGTAACGAACTGCCACAAATGCTGGAATGCCTGACTCGTCTGGGGCGCAATGTTGCGATCGTTGTTAAACCGAACGGGCGCTCGCAATCGACGGGGCATGTGTCGGTTGTGTTTGCGTGATAGTTGGAGTCTGATCGCCAAGGCAATTCGACTTCGGCACATTGGAGTCGTTAAGGGGGAAGAATTTGGTTTCTGAAGATTGGCTCAGAAGGTTAAATAAAGAGTTTCGCGAGGCGGGGGTCGAACAACGCAGGAGGCCTTGGGATGCAATCCAGCGTTATTCAGTTGAATTCAACGTGCCCGTTAATCTTTCTTCTGAGTTGGCGAAGCAAATATTTGAATGGTTTGAAGCACACTCAAAGCCAGGGGCGCATCAACTTGGAAGTTTATTTGAATCAGTATATTTCTATGATTCAGAATTTTGGTCAGTTTCAATCCCAATTGCATATGGCACCGTAGAATTGAACGCGATCAAAAGCCTTTATCAAATGCCAGAACAAATAAAAGTGGAATTAATGTCTGATAATAAGCAGGCTTGGGACTACATGGTGTTTTGGGCAGATTGCTTTGATTATGGGTTTGGATTGGATGATTTAAGAACATCTAGCGGCCTTGATAGTTATGGAAGACAATTGCTTATGTCCGGAGATCAAGAATTAAGGGCTGCTGTTTCGATTTTGAAACAATCACGTCCAGATTCTCGAGTCATACTCACTTGTAGAATGGCAGTAGAGATATTTTTTAAGTCATTTATCGCATTGAAAGGCAAGCTTACTGAAAAGCAAGCAAAAGCAATAGGGCACGACCTTAATAGAGGGCTTGATAAATTTATTGAAGTGTCTGGTTATGCTCATTGGGAAGAAGTGCGAAGTAAGCTATCTAACTTTCCCGCTATACACGAACGATATAACAAGCAAGAGGTTCCACTTGACCTGTTATGGGATGGTTTTGCGATGGCTCAATCGCTAGGTACCGTAATCATAAGAGAGTACACAGACAGAAATATGTTAGGGCAGGTAATGGCCTCAAACAAATTAAGTTAATTCAAATTGAAATTCCGCTGCAATCAGAAAACAATGTTAATGATCCCGCTGATATCTAATCAAGATGCACATAGTTAGTCGATTCGCAGCAGCAATTTTCGTCTGCCTGCTTGCCGCAGGCCAAACGGCGCATGCCGCCGAGAAAATCACCATTGCCGCTGCCGCCGATCTGAAGTTTGCGCTGGACGAGATCATCGTGTTGTTCGGTAAGACGCATCCCGCCGACCGGGTGGAAACCATCTACGGCTCGTCCGGCAAGTTCCAGACGCAGATCCGGCAGGGTGCGCCGTTCGACCTGTATTTTTCCGCCGACATCGCCTATCCGCGCGCATTGAAAGATGAGGGGTTTGCCGCCTCCGAGGTGCAACCCTATGCGGTGGGGCGCATCGTGCTGTGGAGCGCGTCGCGCGATGCCGCGAAAATGACGCTCGCCGATCTCGTTGACCCCTCCATCCACAAGATCGCCATCGCCAACCCGAAGCATGCGCCCTACGGCAAGCGTGCCGAGGAGGCGCTGAAGGCGGCGGGCGTGTGGGAGAAGGTGGAAGCCAGGTTGGTTTACGGCGAGAACGTCGCGCAGGCTGTGCAGTTCGTGCAGACCGGCAATGCACAGGCCGGTATCGTCGCGTTGTCGTTGGCGCTCAGTCCGGAGCTGGCGAAGCAGGGGAGTTATGCGCTGATCCTAGACAAGCTGCACCAGCCGCTGGAGCAGGGCTTCATCGTCACTAAACGCGCCGCTGGCAATCCACTGGCGCAGGACTTTGCGAGTTTCATGTCGGGCAAGGAAGCGCGCGCGGTGATGACCCGTTACGGGTTTGTGTTGCCGGGCGAGGTAAAATGAGCTGAACTGCATAGTAGAGCTGACACGGCTTCTACCCTCTCCATGCAAGGGAGAGGGGATGCGAAATTTTTGGAATATTTGAAATAACACAATGGAATCCGCTTTCTCTTCCGCCGACCTGTCCGCGATCTGGCTCACTTTCAAGCTGGCTGCGGTAGTGACCGTCATTCTGCTGCTGGTCGGCACGCCCATCGCGTGGTGGCTGGCGCGCACCCGTTCATGGTGGAAGGGGCCGGTCGGCGCGGTGGTCGCGTTGCCCATCGTGCTGCCACCGACCGTGATCGGCTTCTACCTGTTGGTGGCGATGGGGCCAAGTGGCCCGCTCGGTGCTCTGACGCAATCCTTGGGGATCGGCCTGCTGCCGTTTACCTTCGCCGGGCTGGTGATCGCCTCGGTGTTTTATTCCATGCCGTTCGTGGTGCAACCCTTGCAGAATGCTTTCGAGGCCATTCCCGAACGCGCGCTGGAAACCGCCGCGACGCTGCGCGCGTCCGCGCGGGATACTTTTTTCAGCGTGGTGCTGCCGCTGGCCAAACCCGGTTTTCTTACCGCGTCGGTGCTCGGTTTCGCGCATACCGTCGGCGAGTTCGGCGTGGTGCTGATGATCGGCGGTAACATCCCGGACAAGACGCGCGTGGTGTCGGTGCAGATTTACGATCATGTCGAGGCGATGGAATATGCCGCGGCGCACTGGCTGTCGGCGGGGATGGTGGCGTTTGCCTTTGTCGTGCTGCTGGCGCTGTACACCCTTAATCCGACAGGTAAGCGCAAATGATCCAGGCGCGTTTTGATCTCTCCTATCCCGGTTTCGAACTGCATGCGGAGTTGCAGGTATTCGCGCATGGCGTCATCGCGCTGTTCGGCCCGTCCGGTTCGGGCAAGACGACTTTGCTGCGCTGCATCGCGGGGCTGGAACCGACCGCCAGCGGGATGCTGCAGGTGAAGGACGAGGTGTGGCAGGACGGCGCGAATTTCCTGCCAGTGCATCGGCGTCCGCTGGGTTATGTGTTCCAGGAGGCCAGCCTGTTTCCGCATTTGTCGGTGCGGCAGAATCTGGAATACGGCCTGAAGCGCATTCCGCCGGAGCAGCGCAGGGTGCAACTGGAGCAGGTGGTGGAGTGGCTCGGCCTGAACAGGCTGATCGAACGCGACAGCCCAATCGGACTGTCCGGCGGCGAACGGCAGCGCGTCGCCATCGCGCGCGCGCTGCTCACCAGCCCGCGCCTGCTGCTGATGGACGAGCCGCTGTCGGCGCTGGATGCCGCGAGCAAGCGCGA
>JBAQCT010000035.1:0-8848 GCA_049294375.1 Gallionella sp.
ACCAGCACGCCCATGCGCGCCAGCCCCAGGATCAACTGGAACAGGCCGGTCAGGAAGGTCAGGGTCAGCACCATGCTGATGAACTGCGGCGAACCCGGCTCTGCAAACGGGCTCATCGCGGCAAACACCGCGATGGAAATGGCGGTGGTGGGGCCAGACACCAGATGCCAGCTTGAGCCGAACAGCGCGGCGATAATGGCCGGCACCATCGCCGCATAGAGACCGTATTCGGGAGGCATCCCGGCGATGGTTGCAAACGCAACGCCTTGGGGCAGCACGATCATCGCACCGGTGACGCCCGCTATCAGATCGTCTTTTGCGGTGGCGCGATCCACCATCGGCCACCAGCGCAGGAAAGGAAAAAGCCTGCCGAGCAACGGTGAAGTATCTGTAGAGGTGGTGTTCACGGATTTTTTGTCTATTTTTTTCTGGCTCTATAAAATCAACTATCCACAGGAACCGTCAGCATGCTTGGATCCGCCCATCTCGCGTTTCAGAATATCACGATACACGCTGGTAATAGAGATTCTGCGGATGTCTCGCTTCCGCAAAAAAATACCAGCGCTCCGCCAGCAGGCCGACAAATTGCGAGATGAACGCAATACCCAGCAACGCAGTGGAAGGATAGGACAAATCGAGAGACAGTAACAGTACCGGCAAAGCAAATGCCAGCATCAGGAAACTTGTCTTGACCCAGTTCAGGAACGACTCGCTCTTGCCGTGAAAGAACTCCCGCGTATTGAACGAACCGCCCATCGCACCCTGTGCTGTCTGCACGATACGCGGATGCTTGATGCCGATCGCCGTTTGCAGTGTCGATTTCGGCCTTAGCCGCGCATTGCGCCACAGCGACGCGACGCGACCGAGCAGCCCGAGCAGCGTGAGGATAAATGCCCATCCTGCAAAAAAACCAGCCTGCGGCGGCGCGGCCAAGGCAGCATAGAACGCGGCCAGCGCAAACCCGGACGCTCCGCCAAGCAGGATGAAATTGATGACCGTCAGCGGCGAATGCCATTCCTGCAAAAAGCGCATACAGGCGTAAACCATGCCGGTACACAAAAACAGTGCGAACGCCAGCAATGTCGCCATGCAGCCGAGAATGATCGTGGCATGGATACCCAGCCCACCGGCCAGCGTCACCAGCACCGGATCGAACCCGGTCAAATGGGCAGCTCCATACAGAAACAATATCCCCATGAATGCAGGTAAAGCGATGACTTCGCGGGAAAGCCAGGAAGTGCGCCATTGTGCCGCCGAGCGCCAGGCGCGCTCCGGATGCCCGAGATGAAAGAACGACGCGATCAATCCGGCCATCGTGAGGAGCAATGCCAGCATGGCGCCCCATCCGTAAAAACGCGCATCCTGATGCGGTAACAGATCGAACAGCGCGTAGGATTGCTGGGTAAACAGCGCCAATAACAAGCCCTGGCCTGCGCCGATCAGGGTGGTGAGAAAGATGACCGAGAATGCCGGGTTCATGAAATATTTCCTATGAGAAGTCGTCGAGCGTCGGCTCGTTCTTGCCCGGTTTGGGCAGTTGTCCGTCAACCTTGAGCGGGTTGTCGGAACGTTCGAGCTCGTCCTCGTGTACCTTCATATTCGTTTTGCGGCGCGGCAGGTAATGGTTGGCCGGATGAGTGCCCCATTCCGGCATCAAGACATAACCGGCATTCTCGCGGATCGCCCGCGACACGACCGAATCGGGATCGTGGATGTCGCCAAACAACCGCGCGCTGGCCGGACACGCCTTGACGCAGGACGGTTTGCGGTCGATTTCAGACAGCGAAGTGTCGTAAATGCGATCCACGCACAGCGTGCATTTCTTCATCACCTTCTGCTTCTCGTCCAGCTCGCGCGCGCCGTATGGGCATGCCCAGGTGCAATACTTGCAGCCGATGCACTTGTCGTAATCCACCAGCACGATGCCGTCTTCCTTGCGCTTGTACGAAGCGCCGGTCGGGCACACCGGCACGCAGGGCGGATCTTCGCAATGCAGGCAGGACTTGGGGAAATGCACCGTCTCGGTGTTGGGGTACTGCCCGATCTCGAAGGTCTGCACCCGGTTGAAAAACGTGCCGGTCGGATCGGCTCCGTAAGGGTTTTCGTCGCACAACGGCCCCGCCGAGCCGGAGGTGTTCCACTCCTTGCAACTGGTCACGCAGGCGTGGCAGCCGACGCAGACGTTGAGGTCGATGACGAGCGCGAGCTGGGTCATTTAACGATATCCGTTTTTTTGGCGTTGCCGGGAGAACCTGGAAAGGCTGAAATCCCCCCTAGCCCCCCTTTTTCAAAGGGGGGGATATTCTCATCCCCACTTAACGCGGATACATCTTCGCTCCCCCCTTTGAAAAAGGGGGGTTGGGGGGGATTTGTTTTTTGATTCTGTTCTAGATTTACACGCTCGCTAACTACTCTCGCAATCTCGCCCAACACCGCTTCCAGCTCTTTCAACACCTGCAAATTATTGAAACGCAAAACATGGAGGCGCAACCCATGCAGATAGTTATCCCGTACCCCATCCCTTTGTGCATGCTCCTGCTCGAAATGTTGCGAGCCGTCCAGCTCTACTACCAGCCTAGCGCCGGGCGCATAAAAATCCACGATATAGCGGCCAAGAGGTTTTTGACGGTAAAACTGCACGCCGTGAATCTGCTTGCGCCGCAATTTTGACCACAAGACTTGTTCGACATCGGTCATGCGGTGCCGCAAGGCGCGGGCATGTGTTTTAAGGCCGCTGTTGTATTTCATTATCACTTCTTGCTTCCCGCCAAATACGCGAGCCAACTCGGGCGCTCTTTCATGCCGGGATATTTTTTCATGGGTTCGAACTGCGGTGAGGCCTGCTGCGGCTCATCGGCTCCCGCCGGATAGATGCGCACCCGCACGTCGTACCAGGCAGCCTGTCCGGTGACCGGATCGGAGTTGGAATAGCGCACACCATCAGGATTGGCCTGGAATTCTTCGGAAATCAGGTGATTGAGCAGAAAACCCTTTTGCGATTCGTTCGCATCGGGCGACAGGCTCCACGCGCCCGCCGCCTTGCCGATGGCGTTCCACGTCCACACCGTGCCCGGCTCGACTGCCTCGGAATATCGCGCCATGCAGCGCACCTTGCCCCACTGCGATTCCACCCATAGCCAGCCGCCGTCCGCGATGCCCGCAGCCTGCGCGGTGCGCGCATTGATATGCAGATAATTGTGCGCGTGGATCTGGCGCAGCCAGGCATTCTGCGAATCCCAGGAGTGGTACATCGCCATTGGGCGCTGGGTCACTGCCGCCAGCGGATATTTGTTCTTGTCGCTGGCCTGCGCTTCCAGCGGCTCATAGAAAAACGGCAGCGGATCGAAATAAGTTTCGATGCGCTTCGCCAGATGGGCGGGCGGTTTGCGCGTGATGCCGCGACCTTGCGCGGCGAGGCGGAATTTCTGCAACACTTCGGAATACAGGTGGATCAGGATCGGCTCCGCATAGCGCGTGATGCGGTTGCGCTGCGACCATTCCAGATAACCCTTGTTCCAGTTGCGCATGTACTGGTAGGAACGCGGCAGCTTGTGGTGATACACGCAGTTGTTCTGCGCGTACATCTCCCACTGTTTCGGGTTGGGTTCGCCGCGCAGGAATTTCTCGCCGCCCTTGCCGCGCCACCCAGACAGGAAGCCGATCCCCGAGCCAGGCTCGGTTTCCCAGTTCACGATGAAATCCGGGTAGTCGCGGAATTTTCGGTTGCCTTCCTTGGTGACGAAAGCGGGCAGCTTCAGACGCGTACCGAGCTCGATCAACACCTCCTGAAACGGCTTGCATTCTCCGGTCGGCGGCAGCACCGGGATGCGCACCGCATCCACCGGGCCGTCGAATTCCGAGATCGGTCGGTCGAGCATCGACATCACATCGTGGCGCTCGAGGTAGGTGGTGTCCGGCAAAATCAGGTCGGCGAACGCGGTCATCTCCGAATGGAACGCATCGCAGACGGCGACGAACGGGATTTTGTGTTCGCCATTTTCATCTTTGTCACAGAGCATTTTTCTGACCTCAACCGTATTCATCGTCGAGTTCCACGCCATGTTCGCCATGAAGATCAGCAGCGTGTCGATCTTGTACGGGTCGCCGCGCCACGCATTGGTGATGACGTTGTGCATCAGGCCGTGCACCGCCAGCGGATACTCCCACGAGAATGCCTTGTCGATGCGCACCGGGCTACCGTCCTCATCGACGAACAGGTCGTCCGGGTCGGACGGCCAGCCCAGCGGCATGCCGTCCAGTGGGGTGTTCGGTTTGACTGCCAGCGGCGTATTCGGCGTGCGGGCGCAGGGCGGTATCGGGCGCGGAAAGGGCGCCTTGTGGCGGAAGCCGCCGGGCCGGTCGATAGTGCCGAGCAGCGTCATCAGGATGGACAGTGCGCGTATCGTCTGGAAGCCGTTGGAGTGCGCCGCGAGACCACGCATCGCGTGGAAAGCCACCGGATTGCCGGTCACGCTGTCGTGTTCCTTGCCCCAGGCATCCGTCCACGCAATCGGAAGTTCGATTTTCTGGTCGCGCGCGGTGATGCCCATCTCGTGCGCCAGACGTTTGATGGTCGCGGCGGGAATGCCGGTGATTTGCTCCGCCCACTCCGGCGTGTAATCCTTGACGCGCTCATGTAGCAACTGGAACGCGGGCTTGACCGGCGTGCCGTCGGACAATTTGAATTCGCCGAACAGAAACGGGTCTGCGCCCTCGCTGTGCGTGACGACCGGCTTATTGCTGTTGCGATCCCACCACAGTTTGTTTTGCGGATCGTAGCAGCCCTCTTCCTTCGGCACCTCGGTGCGCACGAACATGCCATATTCATCATGGGCATCGTCGAGATTCACCAGTTGCCCGGAGTTGGTATAGCGCACGAGAAAGTCGCGGTCGTACAGGCCGAGCGCGATGATCTCGTGGATCAGCGCAAGCAGCAGCGCGCCATCCGTGCCGGGACGGATTCCCACCCATTCGTCGGCAATCGCCGAATAGCCGGTGCGCACCGGATTGATGGAAACAAATCGTCCGCCGTTGCGCTTGAACTTCGACAGCGCGATTTTCATCGGGTTGGAATGATGGTCTTCCGCCGTGCCGATCATGATGAACAGCTTGGAGCGTTCCAGATCGGGCCCGCCGAATTCCCAGAACGATCCGCCGATGGTGTAGATCATGCCCGCCGCCATGTTCACCGAGCAGAAGCCCCCGTGCGCGGCATAGTTGGGGGTTCCGAACTGGCGCGCGAACAGACCGGTCAGCGCCTGCATCTGATCGCGCCCGGTAAACAGCGCGAATTTCTTCGGATCGGTGGCGCGTATCTTTCCCAGCCGCTCGGCGAGAATGTTGAAAGTTTCTTCCCAACTGATCTCCTCGAATTCGCCCGCGCCGCGCTCCGAACCCGGCTTGCGGCGCAACGGCTTGGTCAGCCTCGCAGGCGAGTACTGCTTCATGATGCCGGAACTACCCTTGGCGCAAATCACGCCGTTGTTTAACGGATGATCCGGGTTGCCGTCGATGTAGCGCACCTCGCCGTTGCGCAGGTGCACGCGGATGCCGCAACGGCACGCACACATGTAACAGGTGGTGTTCCGGACTTCGGTCTTCGCATCCGCAACCGGCGGTGCGAAAGGATCATGCAGCGGGGTCGATGGCATGGGCGGCTGGTTTGTATGCAGGGTTATCGATGCACGACAGCCGCACCAGTAATGGCAGGCTTTTCAGGGGCGTAAGTATGCGTATCGCATCGCTCTGCTGCCATAGCCGTGATGAGGGGGAACCGCATAACCCGTAAGGGGGGTGAGGTTGCCAACCCATGAGGGGTATCGCCGTTTCGGCAACGTTGCTTTAGTGTGCAAACCCTGAATTTGTTATATGGCTGGCTGGATTGGGAGCGCAAACATGGCACTGGTAAACCCGCACGGCGGTGGCGATCTCAAGCCCCTGTTGCTCGTGGGCGAAGATTTGATCGCGGAACTCAAGCGCGCGCGCGCCTTTCCCAAGGTGCGCGTCAGCTCGCGTGAAAAAGGCGACCTCATCATGCTTGGTATCGGCGGTTTTACGCCGCTCGACGGCTTCATGACCCATGCCGACTGGCAGGGTGTCTGCGACGGCATGACCCTGACCAGCGGCCTGTTCTGGCCGATCCCCATCACTCTCTCCACCGACAGCGCCACCGCAGATGCCCTTCCCACCGGCACCCATGTCGCGCTGACCGACCCCGACGACAGCAGCATACTTGCCACGATGATGGTCACCGAAAAATATATCATCGACAAGGCGCACGAATGCGCCACGGTATTCGGCACCACCGACCTCGAACATCCGGGCGTAAAGATGGTGATGGAGCAAGGCGGGGTGAATCTTGCGGGCCCGGTGAAGGTTCTGTCGCAAGGAGGCTTCCCGCAGAAATACGGCCCACTGTTCATGACGCCGAAAGAGACGCGCGCGCTGTTCAATGAACTGGGCTGGAGCAAGGTGGCCGCGTTCCAGACGCGCAACCCGATGCACCGCTCGCACGAGTATCTCGCCAAGGTCGCGATCGAAGTCTGCGACGGCGTGCTGATCCATTCGCTGCTCGGACATCTCAAACCCGGCGACATCCCCGCCGAAGTGCGCACCCACGCCATCATCGCATTGACCAAAAATTATTTCGTCGCCAAGACTATCGCGCAAGCGGGTTATCCGCTCGACATGCGCTATGCCGGGCCGCGCGAAGCGTTGCTGCATGCGCTGTTCAGGCAAAACTACGGCTGCTCGCACCTGATCGTCGGGCGCGATCACGCAGGGGTCGGCAGCTACTACGGCCCGTTCGACGCGCACCACATTTTCGACAAGATACCCAAGGACGCGCTGGAAACCCAGCCGCTCAAGATCGACTGGACATTCTGGTGCTACAAGTGCGGCGGCATGGCCTCCGCGCGCACTTGCCCGCACGGCGACGAAGACCGCCTGCTGCTGTCCGGCACCAAGCTGCGCAAGATGCTTTCGGAAGGCGCGGAAGTCCCGCCGGAATTTAGCCGCCCGGAAGTGCTGGAAATATTGCGCAAGTATTACGCCGGATTGGCGGAGCACGAGAAAGTGGAAGTGAAACTCAGCGGCCATTCCGGGCGCTGAGGTTCGATAACGTAGGGCGGGTTCTACCCGCCATGTCGGGCGAAGCCCGATCTACATGTAAAGCAATTTGTGATTTATTTTTTAACCGGAGGATAAAGAAATGCCAACATTTGTACGCACCGAAAAATGCGATGGCTGCAAGGGGCAAGACAAGACCGCCTGCATGTATATCTGCCCGCATGACCTGATGAAACTGGACAAGGACGGCTCCGAAACGGGGCACGCGATGAGAGCTTTCAACCAGGAGCCCGAGCAATGCTGGGAGTGTTATTCCTGCGTGAAGATCTGCCCGCAGGGCGCCATCGAGGTGCGCCACTACGCCGACATCGTGCCGCTGGGCGGTTCGGTGCAACCGATGCGCGGCTCCGATTCCATCATGTGGACGATCAAGTTCCGCAACGGCAACATGAAGCGTTTCAAATTTCCGATCCGCACCACATCGGAAGGCTCCATCGACCCCTACGGCGGCAAGCCGCTGCCCAAGGTATCCGAACTTGACGCGCCCGGCGTATTCACCAAGGCGGTCATGGGCGGTTACCGCGCCGGCAAGCCGGAAGAACTGATCCGTCGCAAATAACAAATCAACCAACTGAATTGGAGAAAGCAAAATGTCTGAAGGAACTTTCGAAAATCCGAAAATCGTCGAGGAAGAACTCGATATCCTGCTGATCGGCGGTGGCATGGCCTGTTGCGGCGCTGCTTATGAAATGATGCGTTGGGCGGAAGCGGTCAAGGCCGAAACCGGCACCGAACTCAAAATCAAACTGGTGGACAAGGCCGCGATGGATCGCTCCGGCGCGGTGGCGCAAGGGCTGTCCGCAATCAACACCTACATCGGCCCGGAACAGGATCCCGCCGATTACGCGCGCATGGTCTCCAACGACCTGATGGGCATCACCCGCGACGACCTCGCCTACGATCTCGGCCGCAACGTCGACGATTCGGTACACCTGTTCGAAGAATGGGGCCTGCCGATCTGGAAGACCGATGCGGACGGTGTGCGCCACGACGGCGCCGATTCGATCAAGGAAGGACTGCCGTTGCTGAAGGACGGCGGCAAGCCGGTGCGCTCCGGAAAATGGCAGATCATGATCAACGGCGAGTCCTACAAGTGGATCGTCGCCGAGGCCGCGAAGAAAGCGCTGGGGCTGTCGCGCATCCAGGAACGCGTGTTCATCGTACACCTGATCAACGACAAGAACGACCCGTCGCGCATCGCCGGCGCCGCCGGTTTCTCGGTACGCGATAACACCATCTACATCTACAAGGCCAAGTCGGTGCTGCTCGCCGCCGGGGGTTGCGTGAACCTGTTCCGCCCGCGCTCGGTGGGCGAGGGTTCGGGCCGCGCGTGGTATCCGGTGTGGAACGCGGGCTCGACCTATGCGATGGCCGCCGAAGCCGGTGCAGAAATGACCATGATGGAAAACCGCTTCGTGCCCGCGCGTTTCAAGGATGGCTACGGCCCGGTCGGCGCATGGTTCCTGTTGTTCAAGGCCAAGGCCGTCAACGCGTATGGCGAAGACTACATGGCCAAGAACAAGGAAATGCTGAACGACTACCCGCCTTACGGCCAGGCAGCCGTGCCCGCCTCCTGCCTGCGGAATCACCTGATGCTGAAAGAAATGAAGGACGGCCACGGCCCGATCTACATGGATACCGTCACCGCCATGGCCAAGCTGAAGGAAACTCTGGCGCCGAAGGAAGTGAAGCACCTCGAAGCGGAAGCCTGGGAAGACTT
>JBAQCT010000036.1:0-9532 GCA_049294375.1 Gallionella sp.
GGTATTCCTGCGATTTGAGGTCTTGTTCTTTTTCGATGCGCTCGCGGGCCTTGTCGGTGGCCATGATTTTGCTGGCGAAGCCGTCTTTGGCGAGCTTTTCGTAGGCTTCGTCCTGCTGGCGGTAGTGCGGCAGGGTCTTGAGCAATTTTGCGCGGATTTCTTCGGCGGCTGACAGGTCGCTCTGCGCCTTGTCGTGCAGGCTGCGTTCCTGCGCCAGGGCGGTCTCGTAGGCGGTGCGGTTGGCGCGGTATTGGGCGAGGGTCTGGGCGTAAAGATCATGCGGGTCGCCCGGCTGTCTGGCGAAAGAGCGCCCGGCCAGTTCGGCGTCGATGCGGCGCAGGGTAATGCGTTTGCCACGCGTGTCGGCTTCGAGAGTTTTTCCGTCGGCTTCGGTGAGGGTGGTGTCCATGCGCATCAGCACTTGCCCGGCTTTGACGTGCTCTCCCTCTTCCACGAGGATGTTGCGGATGACGCCCTGTTCGGAGGGCTGGACGCTCTTGAGGTAGCTTTGCGGGAGGAGTTTGCCTTCGGCGCTGGCGACGACGTCGAGTTTGCCGAAGATGGCCCAGATCAACAGCAGCGCCAGCAGGATGAGCAGGCCGTACAGCAGGGTGCGTGCGAAAGGCGTGGGCGGTTGCGCCTGGATGCGCAGCAGGCCGGGGGAGAAGTCGAGCGGATCGACGCCGGTCAGGCGTTTCTTCCAATATTTGACAGACAAAATAAAGCCCCTCCTTTTAGTGAGCAGAGGGGCCAACCATAAAAACTCTTGGCGGCCCCGCTATCGTAGGTATTACCCGTTAGATCGGAAACTTTGCGTCCCTGTTTTTCAACAGGTTTGCCTTTTACTGGAGTTGCAAAAAATCTGGCGATTCGTTATTGCGCCTTTTTATAACCGTAATTGATGTGCGGGTATTAAACAACGGTACTGGAGTACTATTTACATTTACGTTGTTTTATGCTAGGCAACCCATGCACTTGGGAATTGTCAAGGCCGATTCGGTGCCGCCCATACAGCCTTCGACGCCTGCTTTCGGTGCGCCAGTAGCCAATTACCCGTTGAATTTTGCTGGTACAATTGCCCAAAGTATTTCTAGCAGGCGATCATGATCAAACTAAAACAAAGCAGGGAATTTGCCGACGATTGGCGCGGGTTGTCCGAGGAAACTCCGGCGGCGGTGCGGCAACTGGTGGGAAAGATTGTTTGCCAGCAAGCTGCGGGGCTGGCCGATCTGTTTTACCGGAACATGCTGTCCGATGAGGAAGCCAGGGTGTTCCTGAGCAACGAGCTTGTCAACCAGCGCTTGCATGCTTCGATGCAACGCTGGTTGTGCGAGTTGTTTGCCGATGAACTGCAAGACCCGGAGACGATCTACAAATATCAGTGCCATATCGGTGAGGTGCATGCGCGTATCCAGGTGCCCATCACGCTGGTGATGCGCGGCGCGCGCATGCTGAAACACGCGATCCACGGACACCTGGTGGAATCTTCGCTGGGGCGCACCGAGCTGGTAAAGGCAACCAATTTTGTCGCGGAAACGATGGAACTGGCGCTGGATGCGATGACGGATTATTTTGTCATCGACATGGAAAAGCAGACGCGCACGGATGAGGCTTACCGCATGTTCGCCCTCGGGCAAAATATGCTGGCCGAACGCGAGCGGCAGCGCGCGGCAATCCTGGAGTGGGCGCAGCAGATTTTGTTCAAGCTGCTTGCCGATGGCAGCGCGGCGGAGCTGCCCGACATCAAGCATTCCGAATTCGGCATGTGGCTGCAACACAAGGCGGCGATTATTTTCGAGTCCGCCCCCGAGTTGGAGCAGATACGCAGCCGCATCGAGGATGTTGAAAAATCGTTGTTTCCCAAGCTGGTCGAGTCGCGCCGCAACCCGGGCGATGCAAGCATGCTGATGAAGGAGATCGAGACCGGGATCGCCGAGATCAAGTTCATGCTGGGAGGGCTATTCGACCGTTTCATCGAAGTGGAAAGCGGGCGCGATGCGTTGACGCGTTTGTTGAACCGCCGTTTCCTTCCCGCCGTGCTGACGCGGGAAATGGCTTTGGCGCGACGTAGCGGCATACCTTTTGCGCTGCTGCTGCTTGATCTGGATCGCTTCAAGAATATCAACGATACCTATGGTCATGCGGCGGGAGACCTGGTGTTGCAGCAGGCCGCAGACCTGGTGGCCGGCAGTGTGCGCGCCGGGGACTTCGTGTTCCGCTACGGCGGCGAAGAAATGCTGGTGGTGCTGGTCGAGGTTAACAAGGCGCAGGCATTGCAGGTGGCGGAAACCATACGCAAAAAATTCTCCGCCGAACCGTTGCGCGTCGGAGATGGGCAAACGGCCAAGGTTACCGCCAGTGTCGGCATCGCCACCTATAATGGTCACCCGGACTACGAAACGATGCTGAAAGATGCCGATGGCGCGCTCTATGAAGCAAAAGAAGCCGGGCGAAACTGCTGCGTGGCATCGGGGCGCTGAAATAGACTCAGGATAGGCGCACACTTTTACGATTCAATCACGGAAAAGGAGTTGCATCATGATCAAACCATCTGATTCACCCAAAGAGGCATCAGTATCCTGCGACATGTGCCGCAAAGAAGTTCCGCTGTCCGAGGCGGTGATTCCCGAGGCCGCCGACTATGTCGCACATTTCTGTGGCCTGAATTGCTACTCGCAGTGGAAAAAACAAAGCGAGCATAGGCAACAGGGCGGCGGAACAGGCAAAAAATAACGCTTGATCCGGGATCGTAGGTCGTAGGTCGGGCTCTGCCCGACGACAATAATCCGGCGGGCAGAGCCCGCCCTACAAAAATGCACTGTTAATTTAGAATTGGAATTACCCTGTATTTGTCGGGTTACGCCCTGCGGGGCTAACCCGACCTACGCAGGTGTTCCGGAGCAGATGTTCCAGACTTGAAAAACTCCACCGCCACCGCCTCGTCCCGCGTGCGCTTCATCGGCGGCAGGCTTTGCCAGATGCGCTTGCCATAATGTTTGCCGATGATGCGCGGGTCGCAGATCATCAGGACTCCCCGGTCGGTCTCGTCGCGGATCAACCTTCCCGCACCCTGTTTCAGCGTGATGATGGCGCGCGGCAACTGGTATTCCATGAACGCGTTGCGCCCCTGTTTCTTCATCTGTTCGATGCGTGCCGCGAGCACCGGGTCGTCCGGCGGTGCGAACGGCAGTTTGTCGATGATCACCAGCGACAGCGCTTCGCCGCGCACGTCCACCCCTTCCCAGAACGACTGGCTGCCGAGCAGCACCGCGTTGCCGTGTTCGCGGAAGCGCGACAGCATCTCGTTGCGCGAGCCTTCCCCTTGCAGCATCAGCGGGTAGTTCCAGTTGCGCCGGTCGAATTCCGCCTGCAGGATTTCGTGGGCGCGCCCCATCGCGCGCAGGCTGGTGAACAGCAGGAAGGCGCGCCCCCTGCTTGCCTCGATCAGCGGCAGCGCGGCCTGCACCACTGCCTCGGTGTAGCCCTCGGTATTTGGCTCCGGCAGATTCTGCGGCACATATAGCAGCGCCTGCTCGCCGTAGTTGAACGGGCTGTCCCAGCACGCGGTCTTCGCCTTGAGCAGCCCCATCTCGGTCTGGTACAGCGAAAAATCCTGTTTTACCGCAAGCGTCGCGGAAGTGAAAATCCACGCACGCGCGCTGCCGCCGATCTGCTTCTCGAAAATTTCCGCGATCGACAGCGGCGTGGTGTTGAGTTGCAGCGAGTGGTGGAAGACTTCGAGCCAGCGCACGATCTCCTCCCCCCTCTCCCCTGGCCCCTCCCCCGCCGGGGGGGAGGGGGATAAGTGCTCCCTCTCCCCTTCGCGGGAGAGGGCTGGGGAGAGGGGGGTGCCCTCCCACTGCTTGAGTTGTTGGAATAAAACCTGCGCCCTCTGCCAGCAATTCTCCAACCCTTCGCTGCGCTCCGCCTGCTTCTCCAGCAGGCCATTCAGTTGCGCGAGTTTCTCGCCCAGCGTCTTCAGCGCGGGGGCGAATTCTTTGAAATTTTCCGTCGCACTTGCGGGCATCCGGCCTTCTTTCTTGAACACCAGTCGCAGGTCGCGCGCGGCCTTGTCCAACTCATCGCAGGCCTTCGGTAGCGGCGCGAAATCCTTCGCGGCAGCCGCCGCTTCGAGGCGCGTGTCGGTGGCGAGGTCGAGCAACTGCGAAGTGGACAGGCTCTCGCCGAAGAACAGGCTGGCGGTCTCCGGCAACTGGTGCGCCTCATCGAAGATAACCGTGTTGCACGCGGGCAGCAGCTCCGCCACACCCTCGTCGCGCAGCATCACGTCGGCGAAAAACAGGTGATGGTTCACCACCACGATGTCCGCCTTCATCGCCTCGGAGCGCGCCTTGAGCACGAAGCAGTCCTTGTGGTTGGGGCATTCCTGCCCGAGGCAGTTGTCGCGCGTCGAGGTGACGTGCATCCAGATCGGTGCGTTCTCCGGCACATCGGCCAACCCGCTCTTGTCGCCCGAGTCGCTGACCTTGGCGTATTGCTTGATCTTGCCGAGATGCTTGATGTCCTCGCGCGTCTTGAACAGTCCCTCGGAATGTGCGCGCTCCAGATGGTAGTGGCACACATAGTTCGCGCGCCCCTTGAGCAGCGCGACTGTTACCGGCGCCTTCAGCGCGTCGCGCACCGTCGGCAGGTCTTTCTGGAACAACTGATCCTGCAAATTTTTGGTGCCGGTCGAGATGATTACCTTGCCGCCATTGAGCAGCGCGGGAACCAGATAGGCGAAGGTCTTGCCGGTTCCGGTACCCGCCTCGACCACCAGAATCGCGTTGTCGCGGATCGCCTCGGCGACCGCCAGCGCCATCTCGCGTTGCTGCGCGCGCGGGCGAAACGACGCGACTTCGGCGGCAAGCGGGCTCTGTTCGGAAAAGAAACGTTCGACTTCGGTGGTCACGGTATCGGTGGGTATATAAGCCAAGAGGTATATGGTTATTTGCCAGAGGCAGCGTTATAGTGCGGTGGCAATTTTACGCGAGTGCAGAAGTGGCCGGTATGTTTTGGGTACATTATTGGCCTTTCCATAATTCATGACATTCACCGTAGGGCGGGCTTTGCCCGCCGCGTCGGGCGTAGCCCGACCTACCAAAGCAGAATTGCCTTCTATTATGGAAAGCTCAATAAACCTAAAAGGCAAGCCTCGATGCGCAAGAACAGCGGTTATTCATTGAGCCGGATGCCCCGCAGCGTGTGGGTTCTCGGCTTTGTCAGCCTGTTGATGGATGTCTCTTCGGAGATGATCCACAGCCTGCTGCCGCTGTTCATGGTCACCGTGCTGGGCGCCAGCGCACTCGCGGTCGGTTTGATCGAAGGGCTGGCCGAATCAACCGCGCTGCTGGTTAGGATGTTTTCCGGCGTATTGAGCGACTATCTGGGAAAGCGTAAAGGTTTGGCATTGCTCGGCTACGCGTTGGGGGCGTTTACCAAGCCGCTGTTCGCCATGGCTTCGACGACAGGCATGGTGTTGACCGCGCGGCTGCTGGACAGGGTCGGCAAAGGAATACGCGGTGCGCCGCGCGACGCGTTGCTTGCCGACATCGCGCCCGCCGAAATGCGCGGTGCGGCGTTCGGCCTGCGCCAATCGCTGGATACGGTGGGCGCGTTCCTCGGCCCGTTGCTGGCGGTCGGTTTGATGCTGCTGTGGGCCAACGATTTCCGTGCGGTGTTCTGGGTGGCGATGATTCCCGGCGCGCTGGCGGTCGCATTGCTGCTGTTCGGCGTGCGCGAGCCGGAAAAACATGAACCGCACAAGCCGGTCAACCCGATCAGCCGCGAAAACCTGAAGCGTCTCAATGCGGCATATTGGTGGGTGGTGGGCATCGGGGCGGTGTTCACCCTCGCGCGTTTCAGCGAGGCGTTCCTCGTGCTGCGCGCCGCGCAGGGCGGAGTGCCGGTCGCGCTGGTGCCGCTGGTGATGGTGGCGATGAACCTGATCTATGCCGCCTCGGCTTACCCGTTCGGCAAGCTCTCGGATGGCGCGAGCCATTCCAGGTTGTTGATGCTGGGTCTCGCGGTATTGATCGCGGCCGATCTGGTGTTGGCGACGGACGATCATTGGGTTACGGTGCTGCTCGGCGTCGCATTGTGGGGTGTGCACATGGGCATCACGCAGGGCCTGCTGGCGAGGATGGTGGCGGATACCGCCCCCGCCGACCTGCGCGGCACGGCGTACGGATTCTTCAACCTGATGAGCGGCCTGGCGATGCTGGTGGCCAGCGTGCTGGCCGGTTTTTTGTGGGATCGCTTCGGCGCGGCATTCACGTTTTACGCGGGTGCGGTTTTTTGTGTGATCGCTTTGGTTGGGCTGGCATGGAAGTCCGGTAGTGCTTCAAGAGGTGCGTAATGCAGATTTGGGTGGATGCCGATGCGTGTCCGAAGGTCATCAAGGAAATCCTGTTCCGTGCGGCGGAGCGGCGGCAGATTCAACTGACGCTGGTGGCGAACAAGCTGCTGTATTGCCCGCCGTCAAAAGTTATCCGGGCGATGCAGGTACCGGCGGGCTTCGATGTGGCCGATAACAAGATCGCCGAGTTGGTCGAGACGGGCGACCTGGTGATTACCGCCGATATTCCACTAGCTGCCGAGGTGATCGCACGAGGCGGTCATGCGTTGAATCCGCGCGGTGAGCTCTACACCAAAGATACGATCCAGGAGCGGCTGACGATGCGCAATTTCATGGACGGCCTGCGCGGTAGCGGGGTGGACACCGGCGGCCCGCCGACGCTCAGCCAGAGCGACCGCCAGGCGTTCGCGAACCAACTGGATAAGTTTTTGGCGAAATGCGTATAGCGCGGCAGAGCCGGGATTTGTGCCGGATCAACAGCAAGGAGGGACAGACATGAAGCCTCGTATCACCGTGATTACAATAGGCGTGGACGATCTGGAAAAGTCGCTGGCGTTCTACCGCGATGGGCTCGGGTTGCCGACGCAGGGAATTATCGGTACGGAGTTCGAGCATGGCGCCGTGGCTTTTTTTGATCTACAGCCCGGCCTGAAGCTGGCGATCTGGCCGCGGGCGAATATCGCGTACGATGCCGGGATTTCTCCGGGCGCTCCTAGTGCTACCGAGTTCACGCTGGGGCACAATGTTGCCTCCAGGGAGGAAGTCGATAAGGTGATGAAGCAAGCCCAAAAGGCAGGTGCCGTCATCGTCAAGCCGACCCAGAATACCTTTTGGGGCGGCTACTCGGGCTACTTCAAGGATCCCGACGGGCATCTGTGGGAGATCGTATGGAACCCGCAATGGGAATTTATCGAATGAGGGCGACCATGCTATCCGGCCCGTGCCGGGCGGCCACAAAGTTCCTTTGATGAAAAGAGGCTGGAGATGGCGAAAAAAACTTATCCGTTGTCCCGCGTTTACCAACTGCTGGAGCCGGGGCCGGTGGTGCTGGTGACCACCGCGCGCAAGGGCAAGGCGAACATCATGACCCTGTCGTGGCACACGATGATGGAATTCGAGCCGCCGCTGGTGGGTTGCGTGATCAGCGGGCGGAACCACAGCTTCGATGCGCTACGGGCGACGAAGGAATGCGTGCTCAACATCCCGGCGGCGAACTTGGCGAAACAGATAGTAGGTGTCGGTAACTGCTCGGGGAGCAAGGTGGACAAGTTCGAGAAGTTCAAGCTCACGCCGCTACCCGCCTCGCAGGTGGCGCCGCCGCTGATCGCCGAGTGTTACGCCAACCTAGAATGCCGGGTGGCCGATACTCGGATGGTGAACAAATACAACTTCTTCGTGCTGGAAGTGGTCAAGGCGTGGATCGATCCATCCAAGAAAAACCCACGCACCCTGCATCATCAGGGAAAAGGCATTTTCAGAGTGGCGGGCGATACGATCAGGCTACCTTCCAGAATGAAGTGATCTGCGAAAATGCCAAGATCAAATAAACTTGGAAAACCAATTTATCCACGAAAGACACGAAAAAACACGAACAAACTCAAATGCATTCTACGATTAACAGCATCACACAATGAGTGAGCCTACAAATCTGTACAACCAATTGGCTTATTTAGTGACTTTCGTGTTTTTCGTGGATGAAAAGAGGTTTTCAGAATAAATTCCGGAGACAACATGAGCAAACCGCTGTTGGTGATCGGTAATAAGAACTACTCGTCGTGGTCGCTACGTGCCTGGCTGATGCTGAAGCATGCCGGCGTGGATTTCGACGAGCTGCGCATCCCGCTGCATGCGGAAGGTTATAAGGAGAAACTGTTTTCCTGCTCGCCTGCGGGCAAGGTGCCGGTGTACCGTGACGGCGATCTGCTGGTGTGGGACACGCTGGCGATAGGCGAGTACCTGTATGAAACCCACCCGTCGCTGTGGCCCGCGCAGCGCGAAGCGCGCGCCCGCGCCCGCTCGATCAGCGCAGAGATGCATTCGGGCTTTATTCCGATACGCAAGACGATGCCGATGAATATCCGCGCGCATGGCCGCAAGGCAGGAACGTATCCTGGGGTCGATACCGACATCGCGCGCGTCAAGGACATCTGGCGAGAGTCGCGCATGCAGTACGCCGCTGCGGGGCCGTGGCTGTTCGGCCAGTACAGCATTGCGGATGCGATGTTCGCGCCGGTGGTTTTTCGCTTCCTCACCTACGGCGCGGGCGAGCCGGGCGTGATAGACGAGTACATGCAGACCGTGGCGCGCGACCCGCTGGTGCAGAGTTGGGTGCAGGACAGCGAAGCGGAACAGGAAGTGATTGCGGGCAGCGAGGTGGGCGTTTAAGTTTTGCATGTTACATTATCAAGCCAGCCATTAAGCAGATTGAAATGGCTACTATGACGTAGGCTGGTGGTGAGCAATGCGAACCCCAGCATGCTAGGTCACCAAATACTGGGGTTCGTGCCTCACCACCAGCCTACGAACCTTGGGTAACCGGATATATGAGCAATCTGGTTTGTAACGGCAACAGAGAGAATTCATGGCAAAAGCAAAAACAATTTATTCCTGCACCGAATGCGGTGGGCAATCGCCGAAATGGCAGGGACAGTGCCCGCATTGCCTGGAGTGGAACACGCTGATCGAGTCGGTTGCCGAGGCTGTTGCGTCCGGCGCTAAAAACCGCTTCAGCGCGCTGGCGGCGAGCGGCAAGGTGCAGTTGCTCTCCGAGGTGGAGGCGGCGGAAGTGCCGCGTACGCCGACCGGCATCGAGGAATTCGACCGGGTGCTGGGCGGCGGACTGGTATCCGGTGCGGTGGTGCTGATCGGCGGCGACCCGGGCATCGGCAAATCCACCTTGCTGCTGCAAGTGCTGGCGCATCTGTCGAACAAACAAAATACCCTGTACGTTAGCGGCGAAGAATCGGCGCAGCAGATCGCGCTACGCGCGAAGCGATTATCTCTCGATGCGCGCAGCCTGCGCCTGCTGCCGGAAATCCAGCTCGAAAAAATCCAGGCGGCGATTGCTGCCACGGGACAAAATGACAAGCCCGACATCGTGGTGATCGATTCGATCCAGACGGTCTATTCCGAGCAACTGACCTCCGCACCCGGCTCGGTGGCGCAGGTGCGCGA
>JBAQCT010000037.1:0-25277 GCA_049294375.1 Gallionella sp.
GTTTCCGCCATGCGCCCGGCGCGTATGCAGCCGCGCACCACTTCCAGCATCGAGCCAAACTTGAATTGCACCTCGATGCCATGGGTTGCGTTCACTTCCTGGTGGATGCGCTGCACATAACTGTGGATGCGCTTGAGCTCTTCCACCGTGGCCACTTGCGGCACCATGATTTCGGGATAGATTTCAACGCCGTCTTTAGCGCACAGCGCGGCGGCTTCGAGAATCGCCCGTATCTGCATCGAGTAGATTTCCGGATAAGTGATGCCCAGCCGCACGCCGCGATGGCCCAGCATCGGGTTGACTTCGGCCAAGGCCCTGACCTTCTTCAAGATCACCTCCTTCCTGCCGATCACATCCTCCTCCATGTGCGATTCCTTGAAGTCGTTCAGCCCGCCCATGAGTTTTATCAGGCCATCGGCATATTGCTGGTAAAGTTTGGGGTTAAGCAGCTTGAGCGTTTCCGGCAACTCTTCCAAGCCATTGATGGTGTCGCGCAATTGGTGCAGGTGGGCGATTTCCAATTCGAGTTGCGCGGCGGTAGGCAAGAATTCGTGCATCGGCGGGTCGAGCAGGCGCACGGTGACCGGCAACCCCTTCATCGCCTTGAAGATACCCTTGAAATCGACACGCTGGATCGGCAGCAGGCGATCCAGCGCAGACTGGCGATCTTCCTTCGTTTCTGCCAAGATCATTTCCTGCACGATGGGCAACCTGTCGGTGCTATTGAACATGCGTTCGGTGCGGCACAGGCCGATACCCATCGCGCCAAATTCCCTCGCACGCAGGGCATCATCGGGCGTGTCGGCGTTCGCCATTACCTTCAATTGCGCCACTTCGTCCGCCCAATCCAACAGAGTGTCCATTTCCTCGGAAAACTCGGCCTCCACCGTTGGCACTTCACCGGCGTAAACATGGCCAGTACCGCCATCAATGGTAATGACATCGCCTTCCTGCAATACGGTTTCGCCGATCCGGGCGCTGCGCAAATGATCGTTAATCACAATCTGTTCGCAACCCGAGACGCAGGGCTTGCCCATTCCGCGCGCCACCACGGCGGCGTGCGAGGTTTTGCCGCCTCGGCTGGTGAGAATGCCCTGTGCCTGGAAGAAGCCGTGGATATCCTCGGGCTTGGTTTCCTCGCGCACCAGAATAATTTTCTCCCCGGCGCGGCCGCGCGTTTCGGCGGTGTCGGCATCGAACACGATCTTGCCGGATGCAGCGCCAGGCGAAGCCGGCAGCCCCTGTGCCAATGATTTTCCATGAAAATTCGGCGCCAGTTGCGGCACCAATAACTGTTCCAATATTGCTGGCTCGACACGCAGCAGCGCGCGCTCCTTGGAAATCAATCCCTCGTGGAACATCTCCACCGAAGTGCGCACCATGCCGCGCGCGTTCATCTTGCCGTTACGCGTTTGCAGGCAATACAGGATGCCCTTTTCGATGGTGAATTCGAAATCCTGCACTTCATGATAATGCGACTCCAGCCGGTTATGCAGCGTAGTCAGCTGGCGGTAAATTTCCGGCATTTCCTGTTCCATTTCGGCGATGGCCTTGGGCGTGCGGATGCCCGCCACCACGTCCTCGCCCTGTGCATTGGTCAGGTATTCGCCGTAAATGACATTTTCGCCGGTACCGGGGTTGCGCGTGAAGCCCACGCCCGTGCCGGAATCGTTGCCCATGTTGCCGAACACCATGGTGCAGATGTTCACTGCGGTGCCGCTGGCCTGGTCCTTGGTGATCTTGAACTGCCTGCGGTAATCCACCGCGCGCTTGCCCATCCACGAGCCGAACACCGCGCCCACGGCGATCTCCATCTGTTCATACGGGTCTTGCGGGAAAGGCTTGCCGGTGTGGCGTTGCACGATGTCGAGGAATTCGCCCGCCAGTTCCTTGAGGTGATCTACGTTCAGGTCCAGATCCTGGGGCGCGCCATATTTGCGCTTGATCGCGGCCATTTTTTCGTCGAAATGCTCGTCGCTGATGTTGAGCGCGATCTTGCCGAAAAGCTGGATGAAACGGCGATAAGTATCGTAGGCAAAGCGCGCGTTGCCGGTTTGCTTGATCAACCCTTGCAGAGAAGTTTCGTTGAGGCCGAGATTGAGGATGGTATCCATCATGCCCGGCATCGACATGGACGAACCGGAGCGCACCGAGACGAGCAAAGGATTCTCGCCGCTGCCGAAACCTTTGCCGGTTTTCTTTTCCAGCGCCTGCATGTGCGTCTTGATGGACTCCATCAAACCGTCCGGTAGCTTATTTTTCTCCAGATAGGCAGTGCATGCATCGGTGGTGATGGTAAAACCGGGCGGGACATTCAAACCGATCTGCGTCATTTCACACAGGTTCGCGCCCTTGCCGCCCAGCAACATCTTGTTCTTGCCATCACCCTGTTCGAATTCGTAAATGTATTTACTGCTATTAGTCATAACATCCCCTATTTCAAATTTTGACTTGGCTGCGGAGTTCCCGCGTGGGCATAACCAGCGACTTGACTGGCATTAACCCTTGGCCGGCATTAACCAAAAACTTATTCATCGTCTTTTGACAAATAAGTCAGTCGGCTATGCAAGCCAGCTTAGGGATATGCCGATCAATTCGTCATCCCCACCCTACGCATGCTACATTTGTTTCCAGCTCGTTCGGCCTCGATTTATGCATCAGTTGGCTTCTTCTTGGCGCCGTCCTCGGCACCACCCGCCATTTTCTCGAATACCGCATAGTGCTTATTGAGTTCTTTGTCAAAGAAGGCAATCGTTTTCCCGCTATCGCTATCCATATTCTTTACCAAGCCGCGGAAACGCGGTTCGTTCCTGACAAACTCGCGGTAAGACACGGAGGGTTTACCCGAATCCAGCGACAACGGGTTCTTGCCTTCCTCCTCGCGCCTCGGGTCATAGCGGTACAGCGGCCAGTGACCGGTGCTGACCGCCAGTTCCTGTTGCTGGTGCTGCTTGCTCATTTCGTAGCCATGCTCGACGCAGGGGCTATAGGCGATGATCAGCGATGGGCCATCGAAGGATTCGGCTTCGATAAAGGTCTTCAGCGTATGCGTGTCCTTGGCGCCGTAAGCGACATGGGCGACATAAACATGGCCGTAGCTCATCGCGATCTGCCCGAGATCCTTCTTGCCGGTAGGCTTGCCGCCGGCGGCAAATTTGGCCGTGGCACCGCGAGGCGTGGCCTTGGAGCACTGCCCGCCGGTATTGGAATAGACTTCGGTATCGAGCACTAGGATGTTGACGTTGCGCCCCGATGCCAGCACATGATCCAGCCCGCCGAAACCGATGTCGTAAGCCCATCCGTCGCCGCCGATAATCCACACGCTCTTCTTCGCCAGGTAATCGGCCAGGCTTTCCAGGTTGCGCGCCTCGGGCGTATCGATACCGGCCAGAGCCTTGCGCAATTCCTCGATGCGGTCGCGCTGGGCGAAGATACCCGCTTCGGTAGACTGGTCTGCATCAAGGATGGATGAGGCCAGCTCTGCGCCTACCTTATCCTTCATGTTCTCCAGCATTTCGCGGGCATGCTCTGCATGCTTGTCGATGCTCACACGGTAGCCCAGACCGAATTCGGCATTATCCTCGAACAGCGAGTTTGCCCAAGCTGGGCCGCGCCCTTCGTCATTTTTGCTGTAAGGCGTAGTGGGCAGATTGCCGCCGTAGATCGACGTGCAACCGGTGGCGTTGGCCACCATCATGCGGTCGCCGAACAACTGGGTCGCCAGCTTGATATAGGGCGTTTCGCCGCAACCGACGCAGGCGGATGAAAACTCGAACAACGGCTGCAACATCATCGCGCCCTTGATGGTGGAGGTGCGCAACTTGGTGCGGTCGAATTCCGGCAGCTTGAGGAAATACTCGAAGTTTTCCCTTTCCTGGTCGCGCAACGGCACGATGTCGCGCATGTTGAGCGCCTTGTAGTTCGGGTCGGTCTTGGATACCGCCGGGCAGATGTCCACGCACAGCCCGCAGCCGGTGCAATCCTCCGGCGCAACCTGATAGGTGACATGCATGCCCTGTTCGAATTCCTTGCCCTTGATCTGGATATGCTTGAAGGTGGGCGGTGCATCCTTGGTCAATCCTTCCTGGAACACCTTGGAGCGGATCGCGGTATGCGGGCAGACCAGCGGGCACTTGCCGCAGTAGATGCACAGTTCCGCATCCCACACCGGAATTTCAAGCGCCAGATTGCGCTTGTCCCAGATCGCGGTGCCGGTAGGCCAGGTGCCGTCGGCGGGAAATACGGAAACTGGCAGCTTGTCGCCGCGCCCGGCCATGATCTCGGCGGTCACGCGCTTGACGAAATCCGGTGCGTGCTCGCCCACAGGAGGAGGCATTTCAAAAGTGCTGGTAGCGGTAGCCGGAACCTGCACCCTGTGCAGGTTGGCAATCGTTTCATCAATCGCTTTCCAGTTGGCTTCCACTACAGACTTGCCCTTCTTGCTGTAGGATTTTTCGGCGGCGGACTTGATCTTCTCGATTGCCAGTTCTCGCGGCAGCACGCCGGAAATGGCAAAGAAGCAGGTCTGCATGATGGTGTTGATGCGGCTGCCCATGCCGGTTGCCTTGGCGATGGCATAGGCGTCAATCGCATAGAATTCGATCTTCTTGTCGATGATCTGTTGCTGCATCTTGCGCGTCAGCAGATTCCACACCTTGTCTTGTGTTGCCGTGGTATTGATCAGGAACACCGCACCTTCTGCGGCATAATCCAGCATTTCGTAACGATCGAGGAATACCGGCTGATGGCAGCCGATGAAGTTGGCCTCGTTTTTGCCGATCAGGTAAGGAGCGTGAATCGACTTGGGCGAGAAGCGCAGGTGGGAAATGGTAATCGCGCCCGCCTTCTTCGAGTCATAAACGAAATAACCCTGACCATAGAGTTCGGTTTCTTCTCCCATGATCTTGATGGTGTTCTTGTTGGCACCCACCGTGCCGTCCGAACCTAGGCCGTAGAACATGCAGCGGTTCACGCCATTGCTCGCGTCGTTGCGGAAATGTTCATCCCACTTCAGGCTGGTGTGGGTAACGTCGTCGATGATGCCGACGGTGAAATGGTTTTTTGGCTGGGGTTTTTTCAGCTCATCGAACACGCTCTTGATCATGCCCGGCGTAAATTCCTTCGAGGACAGGCCGTAGCGCCCGCCTACCACGCGCGGCATGGTGGCAGATTTGCCGGTGCCGGCGCTAAATGCCTCCGCAACCGCCGTTATCACGTCCTTGTACAGCGGCTCGCCGTCCGCGCCGGGTTCCTTGGTGCGGTCGAGAACGGCAATGTTTTTGGCCGTGACCGGGATGGCCTTGAGCAGTTCGCCGGAGGCAAAGGGGCGGTACAGGCGCACTTTTACGATGCCCACTTTTTCGCCATGGGCGGTCAGATGCTCCACCGTTTCCTCGGCCGCATCCGCGCCCGAACCCATCAGGATCATTACGCGGTCGGCATCCGGCGCACCGACGTATTCGTATAACTTGTACTGGCGCCCGGTGAGTTTGGCGAATTTGTCCATCGTCTTCTGCACGATGCCGGGCATGGCATCGTAATAAGGATTGACCGTCTCGCGCGCCTGGAAGTACACGTCAGGATTCTGCGACGTGCCGCGAAGTACGGGATGATCGGGTGTCAGCGCGCGTGCACGGTGCGCGAAAACCAGCTTGTCGTCGATCATCTCGCGTACCACTTCCAGCGAGACCTGGTCGACCTTGGCAACCTCGTGGGAAGTGCGGAAACCGTCGAAGAAATGCAGGATCGGCACGCGCGATTCCAGCGTCGCGGCCTGCGCGATCAGCGCCATGTCCATCGCTTCCTGCACCGTATTGGAGGAGAGGTAGGCAAAACCGGTCGAGCGAGCCGACATCACGTCGCTGTGGTCGCCGAAGATAGATAGCCCCTGTGCCGTCAACGAGCGAGCCGCCACATGCATGACGAACGGCGTCAGTTCACCCGCGATCTTGTACATGTTGGGGATCATCAACAACAAGCCTTGGGAGGCGGTGAAGGTCGTTGACAATGAACCGGCTTGCAACGCGCCGTGAATCGCGCCGGCGGCGCCGCCTTCACTCTGCATCTCGATGACTTCTGGAACAGTGCCCCACAGGTTTTTGATGCCCTCCGCCGTCCATGCGTCGGAATATTCGCCCATCGGCGAAGAGGGAGTAATCGGATAAATTGCGATTACCTCGTTGGTCAGGTGCGCAATATAGGCAGCAGCTTCATTGCCGTCGATTGTAACCATATGCGGTTGATGCATTGTAAAACTCCTTCAGTCAGTATTATTGTATTCGGTTGCCCGGAACTGGGTTATTAAAAATGGGTTGTCCGGAAAAATTTTCCTAATTTTTATTTTCAATCATGTCATGCAAAATCGGGGTCAGAATAATTTCCATCGCGAAGCTCATCTTGCCGCCGGGCACCACCAGGGTGTTGGGGCGGGACATGAAGGAATCGTGGATCATGCTGAGGTAGTAGCGAAGATCAATGTATTCGGATTGGAGCAGATATTTATTGAAGCGGATCACCACGAAGCTTTCATCCAGGGTGGGAATGTCGCGAGCGATAAACGGGTTGGAAGTGTCCACCGTCGCGACGCGCTGAAAGTTGATGTGGGTGCGCGAAAATTGCGGGGTGACGTATTTGACGTAGTCCGGCATGCGGCGCAGGATGGTGTCCACTGTCGCTTCGGCAGAATAACCGCGCTCTTCCTTGTCGCGGTGGATTTTTTGTATCCACTCCAAGTTGACCACCGGCACCACACCGATGCCCAAATCCACGTATTTCCCTGCGTCGATGGTACCGTCCGTTGCGAGGCCATGCAGGCCTTCGTAAAATAGCAGGTTGGAATTTGTCTCGATATCTTCCCATGGGGTGAACGTGCCGGGCTTCAGGTCGGCTAGGCCGAAGTGCTTGTTATGCAATACGGCTTCATCCTCGCTGTGGACATAGTAGCGGCGCCGACACATGCCGGTCTCGCCATAGACCTTGAACGTTTCTTCTATTTTGCCAAAGTGGTTTGCTTCCGGGCCAAAGTGACTGAATGAGTGGTTGCCCATCTTGGCTGCTTCGGCCACAGCAGCTCGGAATTCCATACGATTCAGGCTGTGCAGGCTGTCGCCTTCGATGATGGCGGCAGAAATTTTCTCGCGACGAAAAATGTTTTCGAAGGCGCGCTTGACGGTAGAAGTGCCCGCGCCGGACGAACCGGTGACTGCGATAACTGGATGCTTGCGCGACATGACATTACTTTCTATGAAGCTGCATTAATGAAATGTTTTATAAAATGTAATTCTATAACAAAGACTCCCTCTTAACTACTGTGAGCCTGAATATTGCGTTAAAAAACTCAAGCCAGCCTCATAATTCAAATTGTCGGACAAATAATGTTTATCTAAATACATTGCTCCAATTTGTGTGGGTACGGTATCAGTGTTTATCTGATTATGATGTAGGAGGCGGAGAAATTTTGCTGTCGGTGTCTGCCTGACAGGAGCGGGGATGATGGAGGAGTAGCCGGTATCCTGTTGATGTTTTTATGATTTAAAGAAAAGAAGAGCCAGGGATTTCGGATGTTTCAGGTAAAGCGGGAGAATTGCCAGATGGAGGCACCCTGAAGCGCGAAGGGTTTTAACAGAATTACCATTGAGTGCAGCGAGGCGATACCGCTATAATGCTGCAAACCAACTTCAAGCAACAGTCTGCAAAAAAATGCAACTCAACCGCAATTCAGCCGGATATACAGCCGGATTCAGGACAATTTGTGATTAAAAAAATACTCGTCGCCAACCGCGGCGAAATCGCCGTGCGCATTGTGCGCGCCTGCTCGGAAATGGGCATCAAGTCGGTCGCCATTTACACGGATGCCGACCGTCATGCGCTGCATGTGAAAAAAGCGGATGAGGCGTATCACATCGGCTCCGAGCCGGTTACCGGCTACCTCAACGCGCATAATATCGTCAATATTGCGGTTATTTCAGGGTGCGATGCGCTGCATCCGGGCTATGGATTCCTTGCGGAAAACCCGGAGCTAGCGGAAATTTGCGCGCGCCGCGACATTAAATTTATCGGACCGAATTCCGATGTCATCCGCCAGATGGGCGATAAAGTCCTAGCGCGCAACGCCATGATAGCCGCCGGCATCCCCTGCGTGCCGGGCAGCGACGGCAACCTTGCCGATGTCGAAGAGGCGCTCGCGCTGGCGAACAAGATCGGTTATCCCGTGATGCTCAAGGCCACCAATGGCGGCGGTGGGCGCGGCATCCGCCGTTGCGACAGCGATAAAGACATTATCGGCAACTACGAGCGCGTGATTTCGGAAGCCAGCAAGGCATTCGGCCAGCCGGAAGTTTTTCTGGAGAAATGCGTGGTCAATCCACGGCACATCGAAGTGCAGGTGCTGGGCGACAGCCACGGCAACGTGATCCACCTGTTCGAGCGCGATTGCTCTATCCAGCGCCGCAACCAGAAGCTGATCGAGATTGCACCGTCGCCGCAGATCACCCAGGCGCAGCGCGAATATATTGGCAATTTGGGCGTCAAAGCCGCCAGGGCCGTGGGCTATGAGAACGCGGGCACAATCGAATTCCTGCTCGATCAGGAAAACCATTTCTATTTTATGGAAATGAATACCCGGATACAGGTCGAACATACCGTGACGGAAACCATTACCGGCATCGACATCGTGCAGGAGCAAATCCGCATCGCCGACGGGCTCGAGCTGCAATACAAGCAGGAAGATGTCAGATTTCGCGGCTACGCGATGGAGTTTCGCATCAATGCGGAAGACCCCAAGAATGGTTTTTTACCGAGTTTCGGCAAGATCACCCGCTACTATGCGCCGGGTGGCCCCGGCGTGCGCATCGACGCCGCCATGTACAGCGGTTATGAGATACCTCCGTATTTCGATTCGATGTGCGCCAAGCTCACCGTTTGGGCGCTGACGTGGGAAGGAGTCGTCGAGCGTGGTCGCCGGGCGCTCAGCGATATGGCGATTTATGGCGTCAAGACGACCATACCGTATTATCTGGAAATTCTGAAACACCCCGATTTCAGGAATGCGGACTTCAATACCGGTTTTGTGGAGTCACACCCGGAGCTGATCGACTACACCACAAAAATCCCGCCGGAACTGAGGGCTGCGGTTATTTCTGCCGTCATCGCCGCACACGAAGGCGCTTAATGGGAACTTCTAATTTCAATCTTATAAAATCAAGTTAACGACATGGCAAAAACCCTTATTTCCGAACTGGTACTGCGTGACGGGCATCAATCCATGATCGCGACGCGCATGCGCACCGAAGACATGCTGCCCATCTGTCCCAAGCTGGATAAAATCGGCTTCTGGTCGGTGGAGGCATGGGGAGGCGCAACCTTTGATTCCTGCGTGCGTTTTCTGAAAGAAGACCCGTGGGAGCGCCTCAAAAAATTGCGTCAGGCATTGCCGAACAGCCGCATCCAGATGCTGCTGCGCGGCCAGAACCTGCTCGGCTACCGGCATTATTCCGATGACGTGGTGCGCGCATTTGTCGGTAAATCTGCGGACAACGGCATAGATGTGTTCCGTATTTTCGATGCGATGAATGACCTGCGCAATGTGCGAGTCTCCGTCGAAGCGGTTAAGAAATTTGGCAAACATGCCGAAGGTTGCATCAGCTACACGACCAGCCCGGTGCATGGGATTCCGCAGTTTGTCGAGCTGGCCCGCGAACTGGAAGCCATGGGCTGCGACACCATTTGTATCAAGGATATGGCCGGCCTGCTCACACCCTACGTGACTACCGAGCTGGTCAGCGCAATGCGCGCCGCGATCAGCCTGCCGATCCACCTGCATAGCCATTCCACCTCCGGCTTGTCCGCTATGAGCTTTCTCAAGGGCGTGGAAGCGGGTGCCACCATACTGGATACATGCAATTCTTCTTTCGGTGAGGGCGCCAGCCATACTTCGACCGAGAGCATCGTTGCCGCGCTGAAAGGCACTCCCTATGACACCGGCCTCGACTTGGCCGCGATACAGGAATTGACCGCCTATTTCTACGAAGTGCGCCAGAAATACTGGCAGTTCGAGAGCGCCTATACCGGTGTGGACACGCGCGTGCTGGTCAACCAGGTGCCTGGCGGCATGATCTCCAACCTGTCCAACCAGCTCAAGGAATCGGGCGCGCTCAACCGCATGAACGAAGTGCTCGCCGAAATCCCGCGTGTGCGCGAAGACCTGGGTTACCCGCCGCTGGTCACGCCCACCTCGCAAATTGTCGGCGCGCAGGCGGTCATGAACGTGCTGACCGGAGCGCGCTACAAATCGGTCACCAATGAGGTCAAGAACTACCTGCTTGGCCACTACGGCAAAGCGCCGGGGAAAGTCAGTGAGCAAGTCAGAAAACTTGCGGTCGGCGATGCGGAGGTCGTGACCTGCCGCCCGGCAGACCTACTCGAAGACGAGATGAACAAGCTCAAGATACAGTGCGAAAATCTGGCCAAGAACGAGGAAGATGTCCTCACCTATGCCATGTTCCCGGACTTGGCGAAAACCTTTCTGCAGGAGCGCAACGCCGGCACACTCAAGCCTGATCCACTGCTGTCCAAAGAGGCAGCCACCGTTTTGTCGGAGCGTTACGCACCCAACGAGTTCAAGGCAACGCTGCATGGCGAAACCTTCCATATCAAACTCACCGGCAGCGGGCACCGTGGAGAATCACAGCGTCCATTCTATGTTTCAGTCGATGGCATTTCGGAAGAAGTCGTGGTCGAGATACTGAATGAAATCGAGGTCACCGACGGAAAGAGCAACGGCAAGAAAAGAGCCGCCGCTCCGGCATCGGGCACGGATCGCCCGCGCCCATTCCATGAGGGGTGCATTGCAACTGCCATGCCCGGCACCATTGTCGACGTCAAGGTCAAGGTCGGGGACAAGGTCGAGGCGGGGGACGGTGTGCTGGTCATCGAAGCCATGAAGATGGAAAACGAAATCCAGGCATCCATCAGCGGCATGGTGATCAGCGTCCATGTCAAGAAAGGCGACAGTGTGGCACCGGACGAAACGCTGATCGAAATTCAGTAAATCCAGACCCCATCCCAACTACGGCGTTGCAGCCGGATGAATCGATTGGTGGGTGCCCCCGAGCTGCTTATCCGCGTTCATCGAACGAGCCGGTCAATAGCGCTTTTCGGGGGCACCCCACAAGGCCTTGACCCGCGCATCGCGCCCGCAACCGTTGCGGTAATATCGATAGCGGATCGGATTTTTCTTGTAATAGTCCTGATGGTATTCTTCGGCGGGATAGAACACCCCGGCCGCTTCGATCTCGGTATATATGTGGGCAAAGCGGCCACTTTTTTCCAGCGCCGTCTTGCTGGCTCGCGCCAGCTTCTCTTCCGCTTCGTTCTGGAAATATATCCCGCTACGGTATTGCGGGCCGACATCGCAGAATTGCCGGTTGTGTACCGTCGGGTCGATATGCCGCCAGAAATAGTCGAGCAATTTTTCGTAGCTGACCCGTTGCGAGTCATACGACACGCGCACCGCTTCCGTATGCCCCGTATCGCCCCGGCTCACTTGCTCATAAGTTGGATTACGCAGCGTGCCGCCAATGTATCCCGACTCGACGGCGATCACGCCGGGCAGTTTCTCAAAATCCGCTTCAATGCACCAGAAACAGCCGCCGGCAAAGATCGCCGTGGCAGTTTTTGTTTCAGCGCTGGCAGACGCCGTACACAGCATCAGCGCGCACGCGGTCAAGCTCCATCTCTGCCAGCACTTCATGTGCGTAGCTCCGGTAAAGGCATGCCCTGCGGTATGAATTCCAGCGCCAGTCCGTTGTTGCAATAGCGCTTGCCCGTTGGCTTCGGGCCGTCATCGAACACATGCCCCTGATGACCGCCGCAACGGGCGCAGTGATATTCTGTGCGCGGCCACATCAGTTTGTAATCGGTTTTGGTGGCGACAGCGTCCGGCAGGGGTTGCCAGAAACTCGGCCAGCCCGTGCCGCTGTCATATTTGTGTGCCGAGGAAAACAAAGGCAGGAAACAAGCGGCGCAGACGAACGTGCCGTTGCGCTTTTCATCGTTGAGCGGACTGCTGTAAGGGCGTTCGGTCGCTTCCTCGAACAGGATTTCGTAACGCTCACGGGGCAAAAGCGCGCGCCATTTAACGCGGCTCTTGATAAGAGTGCCGGGCGCTCCCCGTGCAAAGGCAGGTATGAAAAGCAACAGCGACACACCTGCCAAACGATTCAGAAATGTGCGGCGTTTCATGATTGCCCCTTGTTATGAAGACAATACCAGTTTGCTAATATCCAGTGGACTAGTGGATATCGCCAGAAGTTCCATCAGATTGGCGCGGAGCGAAAGCTCAAAGGGATGGCGACGGCTCTATGTGATAATATTTAACCCGATATTACTCGCCATATTCAGACACACCTCACCATGAACAACCCCATCCCTCCCTCTGATGTACTCTATGCGGGTAACCGGCCATTTCCCATGCTGGCTGCATGTGAGCATTTTGCAGGCAGCGAAAAACTGCTGAAAAAAGCGCTTCAAATTCAGGCCGAATTGTCGGTTGATGGGCGCTCCATTTTCGATATCACCGCCGACTGCGAGGACGGAGCCCCCGCAGGCAGAGAGCGCGAACATGCGGAGATGATCGCAGGCTTGATCTTGTCCGCCGAAAACCGCTTTGGCCGCATCGGGGTTCGCATTCACGATGTCAGGCATCCGGTTTGGCGCGACGAACTGGATATCGTCATCAGCCGATCCGGGCAACGCGTGGCCTATATCGTTTTGCCCAAGCCGGAAAATGCCAAGGATGTTGCGGCGCAGATCGTCGTACTCGACGAGTTGAGGAATCGCCACGGCATCACCCGAGAGATTCCCGTCCATGTGCTGATCGAGACGCCCGGCGCGTTGCATGAGGTATGGGAGATCGCCCGCTTGCCCCATATCGAGGTTCTCGACTTTGGCCTGATGGATTTTGTCTCCGCGCATCACGGCGCGATTCCCGCCGCCGCGATGCGTTCGCCCGGCCAGTTCAACCATGCGCTGGTCGTGCGTGCAAAGTGTGCGATCTCCGCCGCCGCTTTAGGCAACGGTGTCGTACCCAGCCACAATGTCACCACCGAAATCCGAGATGTCAATGTCGTGCGGGAAGACGCGCGCCGCGCCCGGCGGGAGCTCGGTTTCCTGCGTATGTGGAGCATTCATCCGGCGCAGATTCAGCCCATCGTCGAAGCCATGCGCCCGGATTTTGATGAGGTCGATGAAGCTGCCACTCTGCTTGCTGCTGCCCAGGATGCGGCCTGGGGGCCTATCCAGCATGAAGGCAAACTGCATGACCGTGCTTCCTACCGCTACTACTGGGAACTGCTGCAACGCGCCCAAGCGACGGGAATGAATATCCCTGTCGATGCGCGCCAGCGCTTCTTTTCCTGAATATAGGGAGGTGGCTATTTCAATCCGTTTTCAGTTCAAAAATTTCACTTCAGGGTTGAATCCGCGAAGCATATAATCTGCAAGCAGGGCGATAACACTAGGAGCGCAGTTTTCCGGGCGTCATGGATCGATCATGTAACCCAATTGTTTTTTGGCTAATTGTTTTCTCGGGGAGAAGAATATTATGCGAATGGCGATGATCGGGCTGGGCAAGATGGGTGGCAACATGGTGCGCAGGCTGCGCCGTGGCGGTGTCGAGGTGGTGGGCTACGACCGTGCGGCGGATGTGGTTGCGGGGCTTGCCTCGGAAGAAGGCATGATCGCCGCAACCTCAGTGGCCGACGCGGTGGCGAAACTATCCGGCCCGCGCATTGTATGGCTGATGCTGCCGAGCGGGGAACCGACCGAACAGCAGGTTCGCGCGCTGGTGCCGCTGCTCTCAAGAGGCGACATCATCGTGGACGGCGGCAACTCCAATTACCACGACAGCCAGCGGCGCGGTGCGTGGCTGGCGGAGCAGGGCATCGGCTTCATGGATTCCGGCACTTCCGGCGGTATCTGGGGGCTGGAGAACGGTTATTGCCTGATGGTCGGGGCGACTCCCGAAGTAGCCAAAATAATGACTCCCATCCTGCAAGCCCTTGCACCCGCAGCGGATCGCGGCTGGGCGCATGTCGGGCCGGTCGGCGCGGGGCACTTCACCAAGATGATCCACAACGGCATCGAGTACGGCATGATGCAATCGTTCGCCGAAGGGCTGGAACTGCTGCGCGGCAAGCAGGAATTTTCGCTCGACTTGGCGCAGATCACGGAGTTGTGGCGGCACAGTTCGGTGGTGCGCAGTTGGCTGCTCGACCTCACCGCCGAAGCGCTGAAGCATGACCAGTCATTGACGACGACAGCGCCCTATGTGCCGGATTCCGGCGAAGGGCGCTGGACGGTGGTGGAGGCGATCGATCAGGGCGTCGCTGCGCCGGTGCTGACGCTGGCGTTGCAGATGCGCTTCACCAGCCAGGACGGAACCGGCTACGGTTATCGCCTGCTGTCCACCATGCGCAATGCGTTCGGCGGCCACGCGGTCAAAACGAACTGACCGGGCGCCCCTGACATGAGAACCATGGAACCCTGTACGCTGGTGATATTCGGCGCAGCCGGCAACCTGAGCCGGCTCAAACTGATCCCGTCGCTGTTTCGCTTGGAGATAGCCAAGCGCTTGCCGGAGCATGTGGTCATACTCGGCTGCAGCATCGAGCTGCGGCAGCGCGAGGAATGGATCGCCGAGGTCGTCAAGATGCTGGAGCAGGTCTATAAAGAGGGCATAGACAAAGCGGCGCTGGAACGCTTTTGCGCCCGCATGCACTACCATGCCATTCCGCCCGGCGATGACGCGGCTTATCAGCGCTTGAAACAGACGCTGGAAGAGAGCAAAAATTTCCCTCCCAATATCGTGTTCTACATGTCGGTCAGCCCGGCCGCATTCCCGGATATCGTCGATAAACTGGGCAATGTGAATTTGCTCAAGCAGGAGCACGGCTGGCGCCGCGTGGTGATCGAAAAGCCGTTCGGCTACGACTTGCTGAGCGCGCAGACCCTGCAAGGGAGCCTGTACAAGCACCTGAACGAACCGCAGATATACCGCATCGACCATTATCTCGGCAAGGGCACGGTGCAGAACGTGATGGTGTTCCGCTTCGCCAACCTGCTGCTGGAGCCGCTGTGGAACCATCATTACATCGACCATGTGCAAATCACCCAATCCGAGACGCTGGGTATCGGAGGGCGCGCCGGTTATTACGAGGGAGCCGGAGCGTTGCGCGACATGATCCAGAGCCACTTGCTGCAATTGCTGGCGCTGGTGGCGATGGAGCCGCCGCTGACGATCTCCGCCGAGCACCTGCGCGACGAGAAAGTGAAAGTGCTGAAGGCGATACGGCCGATCACGCAGAACTCGGTGCATGCCCATGCATTCCGCGGGCAATACACCAGCGGCACCATCGATGGACAGACGGTTCCCGGTTATCTGGAAGAACCCGGCGTGGCGACGGACAGCACCACGGAAACCTATGCGGCGCTGAAACTGTTCATCGACAACTGGCGCTGGGCGGGTGTGCCGTTTTACCTGCGCACCGGCAAGCGCATGGCGGAAGGCAGCTCGGCGATCTGCATTCGCTTCAAGAGCCCGCCGCAGGACCTGCTGCGCAAAACGCGCCAGGGGCCGTCGCAGCCGAACTGGATCATGCTGGGCATCCAGCCCGACGACTGCATGAAGATCGAGATGCAGGTCAAGGTACCGGGCTTGGACTTGCACACACGGTCTCTCAGTCTGGATGCCACTTACCGCAAGGACAACGACGAGGATTTCGACGCTTATGCCGGCCTGCTGCTGGACGTGATGCAGGGCGACCCTTCGCTGTTCCTGCGCATCGACGAAGTGGAAGCGGCATGGCGCGTGGTGGATCCGATCATCAAGGTGTGGGCGATGGAGCGCGACTTCATCAACACTTATCAGGCGGGCAGTTGGGGGCCGCGCGGCACCTACCGGCTGTTCGACCGCGACGACCAGTTCTGGCGGCATTCGCTGAATCTGGATGGCGCCAACCTGGAAGCGTACTGAGCATGAGAGAAATGCGGCTGGTAGCCCGTAGCTTGTGGCGGGTAGCTTTCTTGTCGCGCTACGCGCGTCCCCGTTTGGCTACAAGCTACGGGCTACCCGCTACCCGCTTATGAATATCCTAGCAGGCGACATCGGCGGAACCAAAACGCGTTTGGCTGTCATCGAGGTCAGCGGCAATCAGGTTCATGTTGCGCGCGAAGTCTGTTACCCGAGCCGCGATTACGCCGTGTTTGAAGCGTTGCTCGGCGACTTCCTTTCCGGTATCGAAGCGCCCGCTGGTATTGCCTTGGGCATCGCCGGCCCGGTGCAGGGCAGGGTAGCGCAAACCACCAATCTGCCCTGGCGCATCGATGCCGACGTATTGCAGCGGCAGTTCGGTTTCGCACGCTGCACCTTGCTCAACGATCTGGAAGCGACCGCTTATGGCCTGTCGGCATTGAGTGCGGATGACTTGCTCACCCTGCAAACCGGTGTGTCGGACGCCAGCGGCAATGTTGCCGTGATCGCCGCAGGTACGGGTCTGGGCGAGGCCGGTTTGTTCTGGGACGGACAACGCCATCAGCCGTTCGCAACGGAAGGCGGACATGCCAGCTTCAGCCCAGACGATGAACTGGAAATCGCATTCCTGCGTCATTTGCAGCAACAGCACCGGCATGTCAGTTGGGAGCGTGTCGTTTCCGGCATGGGGTTGGTGAGCCTGCACGAATTTCTGCGCCAGCATCACGATGCCATGACGCCACAATGGCTGATGGAAGAAATGCAAGGCGGCGACCCGGCAGCATCCATTTCAGCAGCCGCTTTGTCTGGCCGCGATGAGATATGCGTCGAGACGCTGGCGCGTTTCGTGCGCCTGTACGGCGCGGAAGCGGGCAACCTCGCGCTCAAGGTGATGAGCAGCGGCGGGCTGTATCTGGGCGGCGGCATTGCGCCGAAGATATTGCCGCTGTTGCAGATCGGCGCGTTCCTCGATGCGTTCCTGAACAAAGGGCGGATGCGCCCGTTGCTCGAAGCCATGCCGGTCAAAGTGATCCTGAATGACCGCGCCGCATTGTTCGGCCCGGCGCTGCGCGCCGCGCAACTCGCCAATGGAGCAATATGAGCGGTTATAACTTGCCGAATGCGCAGGCCGTTTTTATTCACGACGATCTGGACGAACTGAGCCTCGTCGTCGCACAGCGCATCGCCGCAGCGGCAGCGCAGGTGATCGCCGCGCGCGGCATGTTCCATCTCGTATTGGCCGGTGGTGAAACGCCGCGCCGCTGTTACGAAAAACTGCGCAGCCTCGCCATCGACTGGGCGCATGTCCAGTTATATCTCGGCGATGAGCGCTGCCTGCTCAAGGGCGATGCGCAGCGTAACGACACGATGATCCGCGCTACCCTGCTGGAGCATATTTCCATCCCGCCGAGCAACCTCCATTTCATTCCGTCCGAACTGGGCGCGCATGCCGCTGCCGCCGCCTATACGGCTATGCTGGAAAAGATTGCCGTACTGGACATGGTGCTGCTGGGCATGGGCGAAGATGGACATACCGCCAGCCTGTTCCCGGATAATCCTGCCACGGAAAATGCGGCGCTGGCCGTGCCGGTATTCAACTCGCCCAAACCGCCCCCGGAGCGGGTCTCGCTCGGCATGAACACATTGAGTAACGCGCGGCAGAAGCTATTTCTGGTGGCAGGTGCGGGAAAGCGCGACGCATTGGAGCAGATGTCGCGCGGCGTATTACTGCCCGCAGCACGTGTTATGAATGCAGAGTGGCATATCGACCGCGCGGCATTGCCACCAACTTAAAAATAATGGTAATGGAGTGCAGTCACTTAACATACAACCGTTCGCCCTGAGGTATCGAAGGGCCTGCATCAGGTGGTTCGATACCTCACCACGAACGGATAAAATGAATGGCGTATTTCGTGCCGTTCGTGTTTTTCGTGGACGGGCTGAGGTTTTCAGGTTTACAGGGATTTATCACATTTGCATAAGGAGCAACACATGACACTACTGGGACAAATCGCGCTGGTGACTGGCGCATCGCGCGGCATCGGCCAGGCAATCGCACTGGAGCTTGGCAGGCACGGCGCGACGGTGATCGGCACCGCGACCAGCGACAACGGCGCACAATCCATCAGCGCCTATCTGGACGCGGCGGAGATCAAGGGGGCGGGCATGGTATTGAACGTCAACGACGCGGCGCAAACCGACCATATGCTGGGCGAGTTGCGCAAACAGTTCGGCGAAGTCTCGATCCTGGTCAACAACGCCGGGATCACCAAAGACAACCTGCTGGCGCGCATGACCGACGAGGAATGGGACGAGGTGCTGGCGACCAACCTCAAGTCGGTGTTCAGACTTTCCCGCGCCGTGCTGCGCGCGATGATGAAGGCTAGGGGCGGACGCATTATTAGCATCGGGTCGGTGGTCGGCAGCATGGGCAATCCCGGCCAATCTAACTACGCCGCCTCCAAGGCGGGCATGATTGGCTTCACTAAGTCGCTGGCGCAGGAGATCGGCAGCCGCAACATTACCGTGAACTGCGTCGCCCCCGGCTTCATCGACACCGACATGACCCAGGGCCTAGGCGAAGAACAGCGCGCCAAGCTGGTCGAACATGTGCCGCTGAAACGCCTCGGACAACCCGCCGACGTCGCCGCCGCCGTGGCCTTCCTCGCCAGCCCCGGCGCTGCTTACATCACCGGCGTCACGCTGCATGTGAATGGCGGGATGTATATGGAGTAGGGCGGTGTAAATCCAAACCCCGTCGCGATACTGCGTTACTCAAGAAATTTTAACGCTTACATATAAAACATATGCGGCGCGCTAAAATTTCTTTCGTGCCTTGTCTCGCTTAGGATTTTGCATTTACAGAGGTTCCCATGAATTCTTCTTGCATAGTGTTTCTCGATCGCGGCACGCTGCCGGTCGCCATGCGCGCTCCCGCCTTGCCGCTGCAATGGCGGGAGCATGAATCCACATCGCCGGAGCAGTTGCTGGAATACCTTGAGCAGGCGGAAGTGGCGATAACCAACAAGGTGCCGCTGATGGCAGCCTCGCTGGCGCAATTGCCCAAACTCAAACTCATCGCCGTCGCGGCTACCGGAACCAACAATGTCGATCTGGATTATTGCCGCGAGCATGGCATCGCCGTGTGCAACGTCAGCGGCTATTCCACCCATTCGGTGGCGGAACACACCTTCGCTTTACTGCTGGCGTTGCGGCGACAGATACACAGCTACCACGCCGATATCGTCGTCGGAGCCTGGCAGCACTCCGAGCATTTTGCGCTGCTCAATCACACCCTGAACGACCTGCATGGCGGCACCCTCGGGATTTTCGGCTTCGGCGAAATCGGCAAAGCCGTGGCGCGCATCGCGGAAGCCTTCGGGATGAAGGTATTGGTGGCGGAGCGTAAAAACGCGCCGACGATCCGGGCAGGCCGGGTGCCGTTCGAGAAGATGCTGGCTGAAGCCGATGTTGTCACGCTGCATTGCCCGCTCGCGCCGGAGACGCGCAACCTGATCGCCGAGCCGGAATTGCGCATGATGAAACCCTCTTCCATGCTCATCAATGTTGCGCGCGGCGGTGTGGTGGATGAAACCGCGTTGGCGCAAGCACTGCGCGAAGGCCGGATCGCCGGTGCCGGAATAGACGTGCTCACCAGCGAACCGCCGCGCTCCGGCAACCCGCTGCTGGAAATAGCAGGCCCCAACTGCATTCTTACTCCGCATGTCGCATGGGCCAGCCAGCAAGCGATGACGCGCCTCGCCGAGGAAGTCGTGTGCAATATCGAAGCATTTTATGCGGGCACGCCGCGCAACCGCATCGTGTAAAAAGATGCCTTGATGGCGCGAGGAAAGCCGTGTTTAAGAGTTGGGGCTATCGGCTATTTGTACAGAATGAAATAGGCCAGCAATAAAATGGCTATAACCAATATGGATAACGGCAAATAAGATTCTTTGGACTTTTCAGGCACCGGAGGGTCTTCTTTTTTTACTCTTCTGAGTAGGGTGTCGTCGTTTGGGTTTTTCACTGTGATGACTTTCCAAGGAATAGGGTGTTTCGCAGGATTTTTCGTCCCGGATTATAGTTTTTATATCGGTTTTGTCAAAATTGATGTGCCGGATTGATGTGTCGGCACCATGGTATTCGGCGTTACTTCCCGCGCATGAACATCTTATCCAATTCGTCCATGCTTAATTGAAACCATGTCGGGCGGCCATGGTTGCATTGGCCGGAGCGCTCGGTTTGTTCCATCTCACGCAGGAGCGCGTTCATTTCGGTGATGCTCAACATCCGGTTTGCACGAACTGCGCCATGGCAGGCGAGGGTGGCCAGCAGTTCATTTCGCCGTTCCGTCATCGTCCGGCCTGTGCCGAATTCACGCAATTCGGCCAGTACATCACGCGCGGCGGCTTCTGCACCGGATTGTTTGAGCAGCGCCGGCATGGCGCGTAGCGCCAACGTGTTGGGCGAGAGCGGTGCAATGTCGAAGCCGAGTTTTTCGAGTGAGGCTTGCTCCGCCTCTACGGTAGCGCACTCCAGTGCATCGGCATGAAAGGTTACCGGGATCAGGAGGGGTTGGGTGGCAAGCTGCCCAGTATCCAGCGCGGCTTTGAGTTTTTCATACACGATGCGTTCATGTGCGGCATGCATGTCCACCACAACCAGCCCCTGGGTGTTTTGCGCGAGAAGGTAGACGCCGGAGAGTTGCGCGAGGGCAAAACCGAGGGGAAATTCTTCATGGGGAGTGGTGAGCGGGGAGTAGGGAGTGGGGGTGGTTTTCCCACTTTCCACTCCCCGCTCTTCACGTCCCATTTGCGCTTGCCACACCTGATAAGTTGCATTCAGTTGTTCTGCCCCCAGTCGTATGTTTTGTTGCGTCGGGATAATCGATATGGGCTTTTGCAGTGCCATAGTGCGGGCGTCTTGCCCGTTTGCCGGTGTGGCGAGCGCCTGTTGCATGGTGTGAAAAATGAATTGATGCACTCCTTGGCTTTCGCGGAAGCGAACCTCGCTTTTGGCTGGGTGGACATTGACGTCTACCTGTTCCGGCGGCAGCTCAAGAAACAGCACAAAGGCAGGATGGCGTTGATGGTGCAGGACATCCTGGTAAGCTTGACGTAGCGCGTGGCTGGCTACCTTGTCTCGCACAAAGCGGCCATTGACGAAGAAATATTGCGCATCGCGGCTGGCGCGCGAATAAGTCGGCAGCGCAGCCAAACCGTGCAGCGATAGGCCCGCCGCATGGCGTGAGATCGGCACAGCAGCTCGCTCGAACTCGTCGCCGATCAAGGCGGCGACCCGTTTCAGTGGAGCCTCGGGGGAGGCTGATAGTTGCCAAATCGTGCGCCCGTTGTGTTGCAGTGAAAAGGCGACGTCCGGGCGTGACAGCGCGATCCGTTTGAAGGTTTCTTCGCAATAGGCAAATTCGGTGGCTTCGGATTTCAGGAATTTGCGCCGCGCGGGGGTGTTGAAATAGAGCTCGCGCAATTCGATAGAGGTGCCTTGTGCAAGGCTGGCGGGAGCGGGTTCGCTGATTTTTCCGTCTATTGCTTCAATTTTCCATCCATGCGTATCGGATGAAGTTCGGCTGGTAAGGGTAAGGTGCGTCACCGCGGCCATGCTTGCCAGGGCTTCCCCGCGAAAGCCCATACTGGCAACTTGCTGAAGGTCATCCAGCGAGGCGATTTTGCTGGTAGCGTGGCGCATCAGCGCCAGGCGCAAGTCGTCTTTGGCGATGCCTTTCCCGTTGTCGCGAACCCGCAGCAGTTTAATGCCGCCGCCTTCCAGTTGCACCGCGATGTCGGTTGCGCCCGCATCCAGGCTATTTTCCAGCAGCTCCTTGAGCGCCGAAGCGGGTCGCTCGATCACCTCGCCGGCGGCGATCTGGTTGATGAGCAAGTCTGGTAACAACTGGATGGAATGTGGCATACAGGAGCGGAAAATGGGAAGCTGCTTTCGCGTAGATACTATAAATTTGGTGCGAATAAAGTAGCACGTTCACCCCGAGGTATCGAAGGATGAACCCGCCGTAAACAAAAGGGCTTCGATACCCCAGCCCGAACGGATGTGGAAAGAGTATTTGTGCCAAACCAATGATACCGGGGCAACAAATCAGAACAGTTCGATGTCGTCGGATTGATCCTTCATCTGGGTCATGAATTTCTCGATTGCATCTTTTACCGCCATGCCGCCAAGAACGGCATCGAACATTTCGATTTCCTCGCGCATTGAATATTTCGAGCGGATTTTTTCTTGCAGCGCGGCCCATTCATAAGGGTTGTTAAGGCGGGAAGTGTCGTTGATCAGGTCGGAAAGTGAAGCCAGGCTATGAGTTACATGCGACAGGCGTTGCACCAGCTTGTCATAAAACTGAAAGGCGATGATGGCCTTGCGCACCATCCCGGAGACGTTTTCAGTGGCGCCCAGCAAGTCGGTTTTGGTGTCACCCAGCTCTTCCTTGTCCGGCAGCGCCGCAATCGTATCGTTGATCATGCGCATATAACCTGCCATCGTGGTGAACGCGTCGGTCAGTACCTCGACAGAGCTATTGCTGTCTTTCATTGCGGCTTCAATCTGGCCGGCGGACAGTTCGATCATCAGCACCGTTTTTCGCGCTTGGATCAAATCGAGATGCGGTGTATGCGCCTGAGCGGTATGCGGGTTATTTGTGTTGTTTGTCACCGTGCGTTCCTTCCGAGAAAGTTGTTATGCGATTGGTGCGGTGGTGTCCATGCAGGGCTGGCGGGCTTCAACTCATCATAGACTGATCATGTATCCGCCCAGCATATGTGCGGGATGCCATCCTGAAAATCAGAATCCCATCGAGGCGAGCAAATCGTCCACTTCATCTTGCCCATTGACGTTATCTGACTTGGTGCTTATTGCGGGGCCTGAAGTCAAACCCTTGTTCGAGATGAGCGAGTCCTTGGTATTGGGCGCGTATTCGCGCAGGATATCGAGCAGGATATCCTCGATTTCCTCTGCTGCTCCCAAGATTTTATTGATCATCTGGCCGGCGACATCGCGAAACTCCTGTGCTTCCATAATCAGCATCAGATTGTGGTGCAAGGTTTCTTCTGCAGCAGCTATTTCTCCCAGGTGAGAGATGGATTTCTGAACCAGCGTATGGTGCGCAAGGTCTTCTGCCTTGGATAGCTGCTTGGCCAGACGTGCGCAGGATTTGCGCGTGGTGTCGATAAGCGGTAGCGAGTTTTCTACTGCACTGAGGGTTTTTTCAGAGGCCTCATGCATGGCCTGGTCGATGAAATTCAGGCGCTCACGCGCATCCGGCATGGTCGAAGCCGTTTGCTGCAAGCCTTTGGCGTGGCCAAGCTCCTTAAGTAAACGGTGCAGCCTGGCAACGGCATGGCCGATGTTCTCTACTTTGTTTTCGGAGAGTTTGGTATTTTTCTTGCGCGTGGCCATCGGTCATGTCTCCTTAAAGGTTGGGGAGAATAATAGCAAAATCAGGCAAGGCTGGGTAATGTAAGCGCAGCAGCCAATGCTGATTGTTTGTTTGCCGCTACGGCGATGGCCTTTTTACTGGAGTGCTGGCAAATATTTCCGCAGGATTATATTGCCAACTCCCGGCACGCCTTATCCAGCCTTGTGGCGAATGATTCAATGGGTATGTTGCTGCAATACACCATGGTCACCGTCCAATCGCGCCGGTCAAAACCGATCAATTCGTTGAATGTGATTGCCCCTTCCCCGCTCGTGTCGCCGCTATCCTGCCTGATGCCCATACGGTCTAAAACCATGGGTATCCGATTTAGCCGGAGATGTTTTTCAGGATTCAGCAGTATCGCTTCAAAATCTTCTATGTAGTTACGCAACTCCAGCAAGTTTGTGGTGGACTGAATGCTGGTTATAGTTTTTGATAGCTCCTCTTCCAAGGCAGGCCGCGTTTGCGCATCGGCCGCCCGCAAACGGGCGATCAGCGAATCCTTTTGTTGCAACTGTGACTGCTTGTCCTGCTTGCGCGCCTCCACCCGTTTTCTCACCTTGCCCACCAGGCTGTCAAAGAAACTCCATGCAGCCTGATCCCTTGATTGGTTTTCGCTGGGCGCAAGGTCTTCAAGGGTATGGCTGGTGAAATAGACCACCTTCTGAACAACGTCGCGTTGTATCGTTTGACCTGATAGCTCCATCCCGACCACGGTTTTCTCGAAGCGCCTCATACCCATCAATGCATACAACTTATCGGTAGGAGAATATTCGTGGTAATGATCCTGCAAGGCGCGGCTGGCAAGGAATGCATCCTGAATATAGTCTATGGACGGAAACAGGGAATGGATAAAAGGATCGCTGGCGTATGACTCGCGGTTGATCTCCACCGGCCCGGGAATGCTGGCGGCAAGACTTTGGGCATATTCCAGCGCGGTTGCAACGGGCTTGCGGTAGATTTCAGGATACCCGCTTGCCTGTTTGAGCAGGGGCTCAACCGCTGAAATAGCTCGTTCGATGGCGGGCAGTAGCCCGGGAATATCTTCATCCCGGCCATGACCGAACAAGCGCCCGAACATTCCCATTGTGCTATCCCTTCTTGCGCCCCTTTCTTGCACTCGCGTACGAGGCAAGCCTTGCGTTAAACGGCGGGCGTTAGCCTGGAGCGGTTCATTTGCTATTCAGATCATCGTCCTTGTAATACTTGGTGCCTTGAATCGTGGCTTGCAACGCAAGCCCTGTTTCGGTGAGCTGGTATAGATACACGCCTGGCGCGACAGCAATTGCGCCCGCCACGGCACCTCCTTTATCGCCCGATTTGGCTGCAGCATCCACTTGCGCTTCAGCCGCCCATCCGCTATCGACGAATTGATTGAGAGCGTTCTCGGTCGAAAATACGAAAATACCCCGGAAATCCTTCACGCCAAGACCGAACCCAAAACCGCCGGAAATCATTTTCATGTAGGTATCCTTGCCGGTCTCGTTATTGTGAGCTATCCCGGAGCCGCCCGCAGCAGAAAGAAGAATCAGATTTATACCGACGTTGCTGAATACTGCATAGCCAGCCGCTTTTTTGATTTCCCCCTTGGCGGATGGATGCACCTTGTACAGCTTATTCAAGGTTTCGTTGCGCATTTCCCGTATTTCTTTTCTCTGCTCTTCGGGAGAAGCTGCGATCGCCGAGCCGGTAAAGCCGGAAAGAAAAATTCCAATAGTTACTGCTAATATGACATGTATGCGGCAAGTTCCTGATTTCAAGATTTAACTCCTTAATTATTGTTTACAAGCTGTGATTGCACATCAC
>JBAQCT010000038.1:0-46793 GCA_049294375.1 Gallionella sp.
GCAATGGCTGGAATGGATATGACCAGCATCCCCGCAATCGCCTGGTCGCTGACGATGGCGGTATTGAGGAAGCTCATCTGCTCGATGGACAAGCCGCTTCCAGCGCTTCCATTCGTGTATTGGCTTCTCGAATACATCGTAATGATGAAGTTCATCACGGCGTAGAGCGGCGCCCAGAGCTGAATCCAAAACAGGCTGGCCGCGTAAGACTTGATGATGCCCCCGGCCTGATGCCCGCTCAGCACCACAAACAGCAGGAAAACCGGAAAGATGGCGTACTGGACCAGTTCGATGGCATTGCGCACCTTGGGCATCGTGGATTCGGCTACCCGCGCCATCAGCTTGTACGAATCGCTCGTTGATCGAAGTGACTGAGCCATTGCAAGGTTGGTCTGGGCGCTGGCCGCATCTCCAATCTGTGCGGGCAGCATGTACTGGGCATCGATCATGAAGTTAGCGACGATGGCCTGCTTGACCGCATCCTGTGCCGAAGCCGAAACCCCCAGAAGATAATTTGTCGAAGTTGCCAGAGAGCCGATGATCGCCGTCCCGGCATCTGCCTGACTCATTTTCGGGTAGAGGCGGGAACCCAGCAAAGTGATCTGACGGCTCGATTCCGCATTGATCTGGATGGTAAGACTCTGATACGCGACATCGCAACCGACCGTGCTCATGATGGTCGGGTCCGTCGTATCGCGCAAGGTCACCAGTCGGGCAGGGTTTGTCTTTCCGTTCAGGCTGACCCAGACGTTGTTGACCTCCAGGATGTCCTCTTTCATACGGATGTAACCGGTGGCCAGATCCGGCGCGACGCACTCCCGGTAAAACTCCAGCAGGTTACTGGTCAGAATGGGATTTCCGCTCTTGACGGCAAGGCGCTCGGAGAGCACCCGGTGACCGAACAAGGTGCCGTTCCGTCGGAACTTCACATCATCGGGAAGCGAGAATACAGTCTCGAAGGCCCCTGTCAGCCAGTCCCCTACCTTGCTCATACTGTGCGCGAATGCGCCCAAGCCGATGGGTACATTGGCGACCGCTCGCGGCGGCTCATTCCCGGTGCGATCGACGATGGTCACCGTCACCTTGGGAATCAGCAGCATGGATTGGAAGATGGCCAGGAAGAAAAGCCACTTCCACATTCCATCCAGCCGCTCCCTTCCTGTCAGAGTGGCGATGACGACGACGATGATTCCCACGATTGCCATGGTGCGCAGCAAACCGAGGTAGTCGCCGCTGCCCATGATCGACGCGACGGCATTGAACATCGCCTCCAGCTCCGCGACGTTCCAATAGGCATAGACCTCGTACATTCCGGTTCTGCCCGATCTACCGGTTGAAGACCATCATGGACTGGAAGATGTTGGTCGGCATCCCTGCATTGAGGCTTTGATGCAGAAGCTGGAGCGAACGGCTCATTTCCGCGACCTGCATACCCTTCTGGTATTCGGCACGCAACATGTCCCTGGCTTCCTGTTCGATCTCGTTGATACGGACGAGAATTTTTTCCGAAGCAGCGACAGCATCAGGGCCACCCTTCCCCGCCTCGTTCTGCAGAGCACCGCGAAGTGTCTTTGAGAGATTCGTAAAGTAGGCATAGGCCACATCCACGGCTATGAGTTGTGAGTAGTCCTCGGCAATCCGGTCACCGCCAGGGATACTGCTGGATACCGAGAGCATCTTCCAGACCGGGAGCGAGGAATTGCCGATCAGGGCTGTGTCCAGATTGTTTTGCCCCGTGGCGTCCCGGTTGATGATCTTGTCCCGCATCGCAGCGATCCGGGTTCTGACTTGCCGGGAGAACGGCGTCACTGTAAAAGCAATATCCGAGTAGCTCGGCGTCATGCAATCCACGGTATCAACACCGCACTTGAGGCCGGGCAGATTGACAGTCGTCGAGCCGCCATCCCCTACGAATTGGCGGAAAGTCAGATTTCCACCTGGCAGATAGGTCCACTTCGCTTTCTCATCGGCGTTCTCGCCGGGTGGCGTCACGATGATGGTGCCGGTCAGGCTCATCAGTAATTCCTTCGTCTCGTCGGTGACACCTGCAACCCGAGACAGTGAACGCCACACCACGTTACCGGGATCAAAAAGCTCCTTGTATCCCTGTGACGAGTTCTTGGCTGCCGTCCTGATGTTCTTGGCCGTGGCGCTGCTTTTTTTCCACTCGTCCCATGACTCGAACACATCCCCGAACATATTCAGGTTCGCACCGGCTGTCTTCCCCTCCTTCTCCTGTGTCTTGTCCGTCAGCATGCTGCCCGCCGCAGTGACGATCCCTTCCGCCGCCTGGCAGGAGTTGATATTGAGATTGTTCATTTTTGTTGACTGGTCTTGCAGGTACTTCAGAAGATCACAGAGGTCGGGCGACATCGAGCACAAGGCCATATTGAACGCTGCGCCGATGGCGTTGTTGCCGATGTTTCGCAACAGAGTGACGAACTGTTCTTTATTGATGAAGGAGAACGAACCAGCGAACAAATCAATCCCGCCGCACCCCGCTCGAAATGATGGTGGCGAAATACTTGCCAACTGGTAGTTGCGCACCGGAGTACGCATGTAGAGGCTGCCCCCGGTATAGAAATTCATCGTCTGCCCGCGATAGGCGTTTGGCCCCGTCACATTCCCGTAGGCACCGATCTGGTCGAACCAGTCCTGCATGGACTGTGAAACGTCGGCATTTGCCGGACTGGACAGCATCAAAAAGACGAGCATGGCGGCAATGATTCGATGGAGACATGGACTATTCATGGTCAACCTCAATAAAGTTCGCCTGGACGTGTCTGGGTCAGGATGTATATGCGCTCGACAATATCCTGAGTCGAGAGCACACCTGACCCAATTGGGAGCAACCGGTGATCCTTGATGTTCCCCAGCACCATGAGTGGAACGACACTGGCCCCGATGGATGCTGCCATGCCGTTGTCCCGCGACGGATTGGGAAATTCTGGCAAGCCGCCGCCGTCGAGGGATACAGGAAACACAACTATCCCGTATTGCTCGGACAGGAACTTCAGCGTGGGCGCCATGCGATGACAGTAGGGGCAGTCCGACCTGAATATGAAGAAAATGCCCCATTCCTTGACAATACCGGCCAGTGTTTCGGTTTCCTTGAGCGCCCGCTGTGCGTCATGCACTTGGATGGCCGCATTGTTGGACGGGTTGCGCAACTGATAGTTAAGTTCCGGGTTGGCCCAGATGACGCGACGCCACACGTCAGAAAACACCGATGCCCTGTCCATCAACGCTTCCTGCGTCACGATGTAGCTCTTGAGGTTTTCAGGTGTCGGCTTGACGATGGCGAGCGCCCTCTTCCGCTCTGCGTCCTCTCTCAACTTCTTCAAGGCCGCAACAGCCTCATCCTCTTCACTGACCACCTTGGGTTTTGGCTTTTCGGCAGCATCCTCGTCCGGCTCTGCATCGGGTGGAATATCGCAATACCAGTTGAAGCGATTCTCGTCGCAGCGCCAGATGGAGTCGTACTCAAGGCCGCTGTTCGCTGACGCAGCATTGACGAAAAAACAAAGCACGAACAGGAAAGCGATACGCATCGATTATTGCGCCGGTGCGCCAGAGGCCGGTTGCTTCAGGATGTCCGACACCCGAGCGGACAAGTCCGGGATTGCTGTAGCCGATGCTGCCTTTAACAGCGCCGCCGTATTGATCAGAGCGCACTGGCACTCCCTACCCACTTGTTCAAGGGCTGCATCCAGTCGCACACCGAAGGCTTTGGCATCTTCGAACAGCTTCCCCTGTTCAACGGCATCCATCCCCGGCTTGACTCGCTGTGCCAGTGATTGCTGTTGTTGGAAAACGATGGCGCCAATATCCACACGGGCGAATCGCGGAATCTCCAGAGGATGAAAGTGCAGCCATGACGCGGCGATACATGCCCCCAACAGCAGCGTAATCAGCCCGGTGAGCATCTGTGTTTTCAAAAGATTCATGACTAATCTACCTTATTGCGATGCGCGTTCGATGACAAGTCGTTCGATAGCTTCCGAAACTGATAGCCCCTGTTCACGCAGGCGTTTGATGGCTTCGTAGTCTTCGGCACGTGTGGAATAGACGAGCATCGAGAAGGGATCGAGCAGGAGCCGCCCCAAGCCGGAACCCATCGGCGAGTGGATGTAGATTTCCGAGAAATGACCGTGCTCGGTACTGACGGAACCAAGCTGACGCTTCAGCCATTCATCCAGAGACAGCTTGCCTTCCTTGCCCAGGCGCTCGATGTTTTCAGGTTTCTGGCGCAGCAGAAACAACCAGTCGGCATTGTTAATCGCGGCCTTGGTCGCCTCGTTCTTGTAGTAGTCGTCAACGGATTGGGTAATGGTGCCGAACGCGCCGCCATACTTGCGCGCGCGCCGATACCCGGCTTCGATAAAGCTGCCGCTGGCACCCGACCCCATGAGATCCCAGCTTTCGTCGATGATGACGAGCTTGCGCCGGGAGCGATCACGGTACATCTCCTGGGTGATGCGATACATGATGAGCTGCATCACCACTGACTGAAGATCCTTCTTTGACTTCAATTCCTCCAGCTCCAGAACGACAAAATCCTTGTCGAACTGGATATTGGCCTCTCCCTCAAAGTAGCTCGCGTAAACACCATGGCGGGTATAAGGCTCCAAGGCTGTAGCCAGACGGCTGAGGTCGCGCTCGTATTCTCCCTCCACAGATAAACGACCGGTCTTGAGCAGCTCGTAGATGTCGGTAATAGTTGCAGCGCGTCCCTTGGCGTCCCAAACCCGCTTGATGGCTGAACCCAGCGCCGTGTATCCGTAGTTGTCGAGCGGCTCCCGTGGGCTTGCCATCTGGGCGATCAGGGGCAGGATCATTTCCATGTCGGCGCTGATGTCGATGATCATGGAGAACGGATTGAGGCACATGGTGTTCTGCTGTTCATCCGAGAACTCGATGAACTCGCCATCCAGCAACTCGCACAGATTCTTGTAGGAGCGACCCACGTCAATAATCCATACCTTGGCGCCCGCACCAAGATAGCGATAGGTCATCTCATTGACGAACACCGACTTGCCGGAACCCGACAGTGCGGCCACGGCAAAATTGAAATTTCCGCCGGTATTGTCGAAGAGATCGAAGCCGATGATTTGTCCGCGCCTGCCGAACAAGGTCATCACCGGAGTCTGCGTCCCCTTCCACTCGGCGATCAGCGGCGATGTCATGACCGCGTTGTCCGCCGTCTTGGTGTTGATTCTGCCAAACTGCCGGAGATCGGCCTGAAGCCCCGGCGTCAGTGTCATGGGTAGCGCCGCCGTCAGGGCTTGGTGCTGCAAATAGAAGTCCTTGGTGAGATCGAAGCCGCGCGCCCGCCACACGGCGCGCACGGCGTGTTCGCAGCGAGAGGCATCCTCCACCTTGGAGACAAGAGCTATCTGGTGATACATGCCGACCACTGTCCTGCCGCTGTCGAAGGTCTTGAGCACCATATCCCAATCGCGCTTGCGCTCCTGGAGGTCGGGCTGGAAGTGCGCCATGTAGGAACCGGCGCTCTGCGTTGCCCGCGCCGCCTTCATCTGTGCCTTGGTTCGCGCCGACTCATAGTCGAGCGAAACTGCGCCCATCGTGATCAGAAAGGGGCACGGCATGGACAAGGCAAGCTGGTAGGGGTCGCCGATCATGTAGTTCATGCCGGAAAGCCGGAAGTAGCGCGGATACTGGCGCACCGAGAACAGTTGCAGGGCGGACTCATCGCCACCGGCCTTGCGGAAACGGATGTCTCCATCCCCCACGCGGGAAGCGATTTCAAGATCGGAGAGTTGATCGCGCAACGGCAGGTTCTCGTTCCATTCGATAGAGCGCACCGCACCGCCTGCGAAAAGGCGTGAATGATCGAAAAAATCAGCTGTGAAGTTCATGAGTTCACTTGGCCCCCAATCGTGCCCCGTCAGGTGGGCTGACTTGAGCGTGGCGTGAACGCTTTCCCGGATACGTAGCACCTCATCGACAGCTGCCGGTGATTCTGGATCGAGCGGCAAGGTGATCGAAATCACCGAACGGAAATCCCGCAGCAGATAGGTCTGGTGGGCGAAGATGGACTGCCCCGTGCCTTTCATGTAGTGGTCGATTCGCTGACGTGCGAGGAGCCGGAAGATATTTCCATGACGCCGTTCTTCAAAACCCGCGTCATCGGCCACCATAGAAGACGGCAGGAGGTTGGCCTGCGCACGAAGCACGGGAAGGATATGTGGGCTGCCGTAGAGGGTAATCTGTATGCCCGTCCCCGGCGGGCAGGATACGAAAAGGCTGGAGAGCACCTTTTCCATTTCGTCGCTGGCACCGGTCTGAGGCAAGGTCTCGATACAAAAGCCGATGGCGTGCTCTTCCCGCTCGCCGAACCCGCCCTGATCCAGGACAAACAGCCGGGTATCCTCCTGCCATGCCAGGTAGGGAAGAATCCCGGTGAGGCGCGGCATCTGCGAAATTTCCCGCAACAATTGCCGGGGTAAATGATCTGCCCCCGCCGTCCGTTCCGGCAGAAAAGCCGCGCGAAGCGCATCAGACCATCCCATCAGCCGCCCTCCCCGCCAGCGGTTGGATTTTCACGCCCCTGTTGAGGAAACATCGCATTGGGCGGTGCCGCAGAATTGCTGCGCTCCATCCGCAACGACTGCTTCTCACCGGCATTGGGTGCCGCAGGCGTAAAAATTTTCGGCGGCACGACGGGCCGGTAACCTTCGCTGGCCTTGCACCGCGAATGCTCGACCTGCCAGCGCCCCGGATCAACGACGAGATAGAAGTACGACTGATCGTGCAGCACCTCCTCGTCATCCTCCCACGGCGCAAGCCACACGCGCCGTACCTTCTGGGCGCTGCGGATTGGCTCGCCTGAAATCGGTGCCTGATGCGCAATTTTTGGCGCTGCCGATTCTCCTTTGGCTGTTTCCGTAGGCGGTCGCTGGCCCGGCAGATTATTCTGTACGGCATTGGCATAAACCCCGGAGAGCGATGCGCAGGAAATACCGTCCGGTGCCTTGCAGGAAAATTTTTCCTGCCCATCCAGCCCCAACATCGTGCCCGCGCATCCGGCCAGCGCAAGCAACAACGGACTCACAAGCCAGTACCTGATTCTCATGGCCGACTCTCTGCGAGCCATTGCTCGATGCGATCACTAGGGACAGCGCCGGACAACATGCGCCCGTCGGCGGAAAGCATGGTCGGAGTCCCATTGATACCAAGCCGCTGTGCCATCTGGATGTTCCGTTGTATTGGATTCTCGCAGTTCCGGCGCGCTGGTATCTTGCCGGTTTTCATGAGATCAGCCCAGGCGCGGGCGCGATCCGGTGCGCACCAAACGGCGACGGCCTTGTCCACGGCCTCCGGGTGCAAACCCTCCAAGGGATAGGGGAAAATGTAGAGCGTGACGTTGTCCAGCTTATCTAACTCGGCTTCGAGCCGCTTGCAGTAAGGGCAGTCCGGATCGGAAAACACTGCCAGCACACGTTCACCCCTGCCATGCACTGTTTTGATGGCATCCCCCAGCGGCAACTGGCCGAAATCGATGCGTTGCAGCTTTTCCATACGCTCGGCGGTCAGGTCGCGCTGTGTCTTCATGTCGTAGAGATGACCGAAGACGAAATAGCGCCCGGTCGCGTCGGTATAAGCCGAATTCTTGCCCATTGTTACCTCGTAGAGAACCGGAATCTCCGAGGTTTGGACGCGCTCGATCCGAGTTGCCGGATACAAATCCTTAAGGCGCTTTTCCAGATTCTCGGCGCCAACATCGGCCTGCGCAGCCATTGACAGCATCAATGCGAAAAGTATGGGCAGGCGTTTGAACAGTGGTTGATTGAACTGCATGTGTCACTCCTTGTAGGGTTCGATGGGTTTGTTCTGGACTTCGCGACCCCGACGCCAGATATCGGTGTAGTTATCTGTCTCATTGCTCCCGTTACCCGCGTCGAGAGAAAAGCCTTTGGTGAACACCACGTCAACCGTACGACCTGCATCGACCTCGATGATCGGGAACATCTTTTCGGCGAGCGTGATGTAATACTGGGAAAGACGGTCGAGCGCCTTGCCAACTCCGACCCCTACTCCAGCCTGCAATTGCTTGCTAGAATCCACCGTACCGATCGACCCCAGCGGGTTGGTAGACACAGTGGTGGCGCTCTGCTGGAAGGCCTGGCCGATACCGGCACCAATCCCGGCCAGCAAGGCATTGGCCAGCACCTGCCCTTGCTTGCTGACGAGCCGGCCACGCATACCGGCCTTGCCGTCTTCACCCACGACGTAGCCTTTCACCGGAACGTCGATGGCTTTGCCGTCGTGGCGCACGCAGGACAGCGATTCGAGGCGGATGTAGGCCCGCTCGGCGCTGATGTCTCCGTAACTCGCCCCCAGCGCAAAACACTCCTTGACCTTGAAGCGATAGCGGTTGGGCAGAAAAGCGTTATCCTGCGCCCGCATCAAGATAGGGTGCGGGTTGCTCTGTGCCTGGCCACCAGTGGGCGCGTCCAGCCCGCCTAGCAGCGCTGCCCGAAAAAAAGAACCCGATGGTACGTAGCTGCGCCCATCTTTTTTCTCAGTTGCTTTATGAACCGCTTCCGTGACGATCACCTTGCCCTCGCTCACTTCGAACGAGGCAATTCCCGGAGGTCTGGGTGCAGGCGGAGGCTCGCTGGTTTTGCCTTCCATCTCCGACTTTACGGGTGGAGGGGGTAGCAAAGCCATCGACCGTGCCTCGGATGGCATCTGGGCTGGCGCCGGTGGCATGGGCATTGGCGGAAATTGTAGGTTGTTTGCGACCGGTGATTTCTTCTCGATGGTATCAACCTGTTGGCGCAATCCCTGGATCATGTCCTCCATCTGCCGCATCTGTTCAGAGGATTTGCTCATCCAGATGTCGCGCGGATCGGCTTGGGCGCCGGGCGCATTAATTGGCATTGGCTGTGGGCGGGTCTGGGACGCGCCCTGGGGAAGTTGAACAGGCTTGTCCCAGATCGCCACGCCACCGAAAACGAGCAGCAGGAAAACCGATGCACCTAGCACCAGAATCAGGTACTGGCGACGCTTGGGCGACAGGTTGGAAACCGCAGTCGCTATCCGGTTCTTCGGCGCTTCAGCCATCACGCCCCTCCAGCACCACCATGACGTTGGTCGCTTCGCCCGGTTCCAGTTCAAGCGAATCCACCATAACGGCCAGGACACCGCGCCGGTAAAGTTCGCGCTCGTCGATGACCATCCGCGACGAAGAGACATTGGTCAGTTGGTATTTTTCTCCGAGCAAGGCGCCCTCCAGTGTCCTTACAAGAACAAAGCGGGCTTCGTTCCATAGTGGAACGATCACCAGCGTGTCTCTGGTGGTCATGTCCTCTGGTTCGGCATCCCGAGCCAAAGCCAGCAACACACGACGAATCGACGCATTACGCGAGTCGTCGGCAAGGAAAGCCTTCCCCTCGGCGCGCAAGCGACTGCGGTCACGGATGACCAGCGTCTCGGCGGACACATCGGCGACCTTGAGCATGAGCTTCCAGTGGCGGCCGACATCGTCGGCGACAAAGACGCTGAAGATTGGCTTGTCAGTATTCGGCTTGAGATAAGCTGCTCCGGTCTCTTTGTCCGAGGTGACGATAAACTCGCCCTCGACACCCTGAATGCGGCGAATCTTGCGCCCTTCGACGCGAATAAGGTTGGGCTCGCTACGCGACACAGTAGCGATCAACCCGTCATCCGGGCTGCCCTCAAGATACTGCCCGGAGAATGCCGGGGCAGAGATGCTACCGAGGAGCAGCGTTAGTGCCATTGCCGGCACCAAACGGATCCTGGTCACTGGTTTCCTTGAACTCTGATACATGGAGTCTCCCGTTGAGATATTGAAAGCCGACGACGTAAGTGGTCTGCTTCTCTGAGGCTTTCTTGTCCCCGACCCAAGTCAGGAGAACGCCGGTAAGTGCCACTTTCATGGCCGCCTCGTCCGGTATCACCGATTGCGGCGAGAACTGGGTAGAGGCGTTGTTCCTGCGGATAAATTCCGTCCGCGCGCCATACTCGGCCTGAAGGCGCCCGTATTCGCTCGGGGCGGCATATTTCAAGAACAGGTTCTTCTGGTAATCCGCCACATGCGGTGTCACATTGAGGGCAAGCCCCGCATACCAGTAAGCCATTTCCTGCAGGTACTCTGAAGAGACTTTCTGGCCGCTGACCCAGAAGGTCTTGTGTACCTCGGGAGGCACCAGGATGGTTCTCTCCGAACCCGCCACGCTGAACGATGCACCGGCATTGGCGAGCAAGGCCAGCACGAGACCGCCAACCGCGATCCGCATGAACAAAATTTCTGCGCGCTGGTTGTCCCGTTCGGCGGTGAATTTGCTGAACTTCATTGGTCACCCCAGGAAGTAGCGATGATGAGATGGCGGGGTCGCGCGGGCGCGAATCACAATCCAGCTCGGCAGCCACCAATAAAGCGCATGCAACGCGAACTTCGGATGCTTCCCGGTCTTGAGCCGCCCGTATTGCCAGGCAACCAGTCCCCCAAAAACCATTCCCGCCAGCATGGCGCCGGAGATCACCCCTATCCCCATGAGCAGCAGGAACAGGATGGCCTGATCGAAGTCCCACCACATGAAACGCTCCCGCGCTTCAAGAGATTTCGGGATATATCCGGTCTCGTCCATGTCACACTCCCAGCGTCAAAGCTTGTGAAGAAATCGTAGCGAGCGGGCCGCAGCGGGGTGCGGACGGAGCGCAGCTACCGGAATGTACGTTTCTGTACATGAGGATAGCGAGCACCGCCCAAACCCCGATCCGGCATGCGCAGTAGATTTATTCATAAGCGCTCAGATCGTCGCGGTCAGGATGCCCGACGCGATGGTCGGCGCGTATTGCAGGAACACGGCGAAACCGATGCCGGACAGAATGGCGATGGGATTCAGCCGCGCCAGCGAAAACAGCGCGCCGAGGCCAATGGCAGCCACCGCTGCGGCTTTGCCGAAGTAGCCCTGCACCAGACCAGTCAGCCATGTGTAGAGGCTCTGAAATTCGGTTCCTGTGGTGCCCGCCATTGCGCCGGTGGCAGCGGTCAGCAGGACGAGCGCCAGCGCGCCCATGATCAAATTACGTTTGCTTTGCATCGCTACTCCCTTTCAGATCGACAAAACACTTGATGAGCCACCCCATTCCGAGACCGACCGAGATGCCGCCCAGATGGGCTTCGAATCCATTTTCGATGGGCGATCCGGGGGCAAGGATGCCGATGGCGATGAATCCGCCAGCGATGGCCACGTCCCGGATGAAGCCTTTGTTATGTGGTAATTTCACTTCATTGCGCTCCCTTGCTGTTGCTGACCGCGTCTTGCCGGATGACAAGGCGCACCTCGACGCGCCGGTTGTTCCGGCGTGCCGTTTCGGTGGGCGACGTATCGAGGTAGCAGCACAATCCCTCGGCACGAACCACCACTTCTGCTGCGACTCCATGATTGAGAAACCAAGAACGGATGAATTCGGCTCGACGCTGGGCAAGGCGGTCGTTGTAGGCTTTGCCGCCTATGTCGTCGGTTCTGCCTTCAAGCTCGATGTGCTTTGCGTTTGCTGCGATGCTCGCGAGGCGATTGAGTGCAAGTTGTCCGTCGGCAGAGGGAGCATCCTTGCCAAACTCAAAAAGGACAGTTGCCGTTACCGTCTCATCGCTTGGGACGACTGGAGGTGCAACCTTGGGAACTTCGGCAATGGGAGGCGGCGCTTCTGTTCGCACGGGAGGAAGCGCAACTACCGCCAAGGTCTTGCGCGTAAGTGTCGGGCAGTCTTTGCCGCTGCATGTTTTGAACTGGCGTTCAATCCAGGCGATGCTGTCTCGTGCCTTTGGTGCCAGACTTGTCGTGGGCGTGCTTTTACAGCCAGCCAAGATCAAGGCGATGAGCAGAAAAGCGGTGATGGATTTCAGGATCGTCATAGCCTGACCTTCGCGGCAATCCGTCTGGCATAGGCCGCGCGCTTTTTCGGAGAACGCGCGTTATAGGCACCGACCGCCTCCCAACCGTAACCCAATCGGCTGATGTTCTGCGCGAGTATCCATGCGCCGACATGCGTGTTGATGCAGGGATCGAATAGCTGCTCCCGTCCAATGCCGAATGACGCCAGCACACCCAGCCAGCGGCTGTTGATCTGCATATGCCCAATGTCTTCTGATCCGTTGCGGTTGCGATTGCGTGCTACAGGATTGAAGCCGGACTCGACGGCAGAGATAGCCTTGAGCAGTGACGGCGCAATGCCATACCTGATACCCGCTTGTTCAAAGCAGGAGGCTTGACATGAAAATGCCATTGGCAAAATGAGGATGATGAAGATGGGGCGAGTCATGGCTGCCATGGTAGGAAGCCAGACGGTTGCTGCGGGATTGAAATGTGCCTTTTAAGGACGCATTTCGGCGACCACAAGCATGAGATTCGAATTTATGTGGATGCTTGAGCCGTGAGCATTAGAATGTTGATTCCACGGCTTCCGACTTTCACGGTATGATGAAATTGAGAAGGCTTTGCCGATGTGTGCTTCATCATAAGCAACTTGCATTAACTCCTGGGGATAAGGTTCATGGCTACAAAAAAAGAGATATTCATCAATTCCGTAAAGTTAGTCCCCGTACTGGAACGAACGAACATACCGACTGCACTTTATTACAATAATCAGGGCTATTCATTTGGATATGAAGCATTTGAGAATGCCCCTTCGCTCGATCTCATTAATGAAAACTTCAAAGTCGAGTTAGGTAAAGAAGACATCTCAAACATAAATCGCCGCCAATTTGAGACGGGTTCTGGTCAAACGCGATCAGCACATGCGTTATGCAATGATTTTGTTGAATCAGCCCTTCAAGAAGTAGATAAATGGGTTCAGACTCGCGGTCTTGAGCGCGCAACGCGAGTGCTAGTTGCCGAACCTATCGCCCTTAGTGGGATGCAGGATGTCAAAGATAGCTGGCTGGCAAACTACCGCGCCCATTTGAAGCGAATCCTTGAGAATCACTTTACCGAAGTTGATTTTCTTCCAGAGCCATTTGCAGTCTTTCAATACTATCGCTATGGACTGCGTCATCAGTTAGTTGCTCAGCGAACTAAGCACGTTGCTTTAGTTGTAGATTTCGGCGGGGGGACGTTTGATGTCTCCGTTATTGAGACGACAGCAACCGGAGATGTAAGCATGAGCGGAAGAAACTCAAAGCCGCTGGCTGCATCATCAACAGCAGTTGGCGGCTTTTTTATCAACAGAGTTTTGGCTGAATGGCTAATTTACCAAGCATTGGATAAAAAAGCAGACAAGGGAAGAATTCAGCAGTCTTTCAAACTTTATGACGAACATAGAAATGCCGGAACCAATAAAATCTCTAGCCTGAATGACGATCATCGGAATTTCATCGGGCACCTTAAGCGCATTGTTTCTGACGTTGAAAAATCGAAGATAGCGATCTGTAAGCAAATTGCGGATTGGCGGCTTGATGCTCAGTATTCCACAATCCCAGCTATTCAGATTTTAGTCCCACGAAATCCCCTGCAAGCAAAATCTGAGTTTATGTCAATTCGACTTAGCGCATATGATCTTCGAGATATATTTGAAAAGAAAATATGGATGAACAAACTCAAACCGGCGATGACTGAAGCGATCATCAGGTCCCGCAGTGGCCTTGAAGGAAAAGCAATTTCAATCGTTTTGTTGTCGGGCGGTTCAGCCAATATTGGCTGGCTTGGAAAGCTCATTGAACGTGACCTCGAATCTACTCTTCGAGACGCACCGCTACTTGAATTGCAGGAAGACTTTCAGGAAATTGTCGCAAAAGGTCTCGCAGTAGAGTGTGCAAGGAGGACTTATAACAACGGGGTTGGTGACTTCCGATCAGTTACATACAACAGGCTGTGCTTAGCATTTTCTGCGGATGGAGGAGAAACCGAACTTGTGAGGTTGCGTCCTGTCACTGAAGGATTGCCGAATGGACATGCCGATGGAGATGGTGTGTTGCTACCATCTGCAACTGGTCTGGGCGGATTTATAGAAAAGCCGATTCGCTGGAAATTTAGATTGAATCGCCCACCTAAGCAGAAACTTGATTACTACTTTATGCGCTCTTCATTCGATCATGAAGACACTGCAAGCTTATTCAATCTTGAGCATACGGTGTATACGCCGAAAGATACCGGATTCGATAGTAATATTCTCGTTGAGTTATTGGTTAAAGAAGATGGAACAACGGTTCCTAAATTTGTTTATCGCCAAGCAGGTCCCAGCAGTCCAGCCATTGAAGTAAGTGGGGCTCCGTTTTATATGGATATGACATTCGGCTCTAACTCCGTTGTTGGGAATGCTTATATTGGCTTTGATTTCGGGACTAGCAACAGCAGTTTTTCTTACGTTGAACAAGGGGCAGTAAAGGCTTACGCCGAGAGAGCTCAGGACAAAAATTGGCAAGAAATATCAAACTTAATTCCAACTCTCCCATACCCGGTCTCTGCTCCGCTCGCAAGGTTCGTTGGAGAAACGTCGATCCAAGAAGGAGAAAAACTTGGCCTAGCATGCTTTGAAGCTTTTTTGACCTTGGCTGCCTATGTTGTGTATGCAGAATATCGACTAACAAAGGGGCGCAGTGAAACAAAGATTTTCAAAGCTTTCCGACAACGATCAGCGGGGCCACTTTGGGCTTTTTTGCGCCAGACTGTCGAAAAACTGAATCCGGCATCAAGAATTGGTATCGCCTACAAAAAGTTGTTCGACGCACCATATTACGAAGAGTTGAATAAAGCGGTCAGTGAGGTTGCAAATTTTAAGCATGAGAAGCCTGCTGATTTGAACTATCCACGACTTCTGTGGATTTTAGGAAACATCACCGTTCAGGCCTTCCAAGGCAAGGCATTGGGGCACTTTGAAAACGTAGTAAAAAAGAAGCTCTCGAAGGAGCATGAAGGTTTGTTTCGAATAGCGACTGGGCCGTCGCCCATTCACTTTATCAAAACCTTGTCCTATTCCGGCCTCCATTCATTCTCTGAGGAAGAGGTATTTTTGTGCGACTTAAACAATAACTTTGCATTATCACTTGGACCTTTGATGTTTTGGTGGATAGCTTCCGATCACAGCTATGACGCTCAGGTAGATATGTACGTTTTCGATATTAACAATGAGGACGGAGATTCCTTTAAGAGGGTCGGCCAAAGAAGTTTGATTGTAGCCACCCTCAGCAACGATTTTAGTGCCCTGAGTGAGCAACTCGCTGAGTTGCGTACAGGAGATGTCGAATTGAAGGCAATCGAAGAAGTTAGATTAGTCTACAGCGATCTATCAGAACAATGAAATAGGGACTGATTTATTTTCAATCGCCGGGTAGCGAACAAATAAATCCCCGTGATTTTTTCCAATTCACTTACTTCCTTCACCAAACTTAATTTCTGCGCTCAATTCGATTGCCGGCCTGATATGCAGTCCAAGTGAGTGAGCGACCTGTTCGTTGACCATGACTTCAAACTCTTGCGGGTACTGGGCGGCGGGCAACAGGCGTGTTTCGCCGAACTGACGAATCAAGGTGGCCACTTGCGCGGCGATCTGCTCAGGGGCGCTGAATACCGCGCACAGCGCCCCCGCCTTAACGTAGGCGGATGAAAAGCCAATCAGCGGCACTCTGCTGCGGTAGGTACTCAGCAGGATGTTGCGTATGGACGAGCCGTTGTAGATGGCGGAATCCGGCAGCGCGAGCAACATATCGCTGTCTAGCAGCAGTTCCTGCAATGCCTCCGATACAGACTGCGTACCAACTGCTTTTTCGCGTAGCCTTAATCCACGCTTGCCCATTTCCTGCCTGATCTGTTCAAGCTCTCCTGGTGGCGTGGAAAATAGCAAGCCGACGCGATGCCTGTCCGGCAGGATGGCGGCAATCAGGTGTACTTGGCGCGAAACCGGCTGATCCAGATAGATGGCTGAGAATGTGTGCGAACCCGCTCGACGCGGAAAATTACGCAGCAACTTTTCGTATCCGACCTTGGGGACAAGAACATTGAGAACGAACGGCGCATCACTTGATGCCACCGTTTCCGCAGCCTTCATTCCGACGGCGATAACCAATCCGGAATCCGGGATGACTTTATTGACACCCGTAACTGCGAGAGGAATATTCTGGCTTAAAAGAGCATTGCGCAAGGCATTGGTGAAATCCTGATACGCCCCGCCGTTCTCGCTCTGCACGACGGTAACGGTTAATTGCCGGCCTGACGGACAAAGCGGCAATAGCAAAGCCAGCGCGCAACCGGCGCGGCTGGCGAAGCGAAAAACCGGAATCCAAGGTAAATCTATCCGGCCAGAAATTGACTCTTGCAGCAAGATACGCACACCTTTTCAGTAAATTGCTGCGGCATCCCAATTCCTGTCCTGGAACACATCCTGCAGCAACAGTGCGATCTCTCCTCCTTCAATATTTTCTCGTCAGCCGAGCCGAGCTACTTTACCATTCTAGCTTGGTTGTTCGAATCCAGTCCCTCGATCCCAGCCACACTGCCACGTACCATTCCTCTATATTTTTGTCGCGCCCCTCAAGAAGGGTACCAAATATGCAAATCAAAGTATGACCTATATGGTCGCTATACGTCAACCGTTTATGTCCTTATTGCCAGACCCGGCAGGAGTGACCATGCTCAAACACTTTAGGGTTATATGGGCATGGTGCGAAAAAAGAAAAATACGGATATTGCTGAACGACTCGGTAAGAACATCAAGAAATGGCGCTTGCGCAATGGTTGGACGCAGGAACAACTGGCTGAAATGTTGAATATTGAGATCGAAAGTGTTTCCCGCTTTGAGCGTGGTATCCGCTCGCCTTCTCTGGAGCGCCTGAGCGATATGGCCGACATCTTGGGTGTCCCAGTTTCCACCTTGCTGGATAACGAATCGGCATACGAGGCAGGGAAAGAAAAGTTGATTGCTAAATGGCTTACTGAGATGGGCGACCATGAGAGCGAATTTATTTTGTCGTTTATCCGAAATTATTTGCAGCACACAAAGAACAAACGATGAACCTATTCCCCGCGACATAAGGGCGAGCAGTTTTTGCCCACGCCTGCCCATCGTAGCACCACCATCCAAACACACCCGTTGATCTTATCAAAGCCGCTTCTGCAGATTGCTAACCCACAGCCACAACGAACAAGAGATCAGGACTATCAACGAAGGTGCCAGTAGCGATGGCATCGGCACCGGAACGATGATCCACCCGGCGAATCCTGCCAGTACGCCCCACATCACCCGAACGCCGAGCTTGTGCCGTATCGGGCTTTGGGCAACGAAGGAGTATTTCCGAATTTCCCGAACATAATGCCCGTCCAGATAGGTTGCCAATATGATGGGCATCCCCGGCAGTAGCCATCCCATCAGCACTTGCAGCCGGTATGCGATCAGACCGAGCCACAACCAGGTGGCCATGATCCTATCCTGCGTCCAGCGGCTAAAGGATGAATTTCCCAGCGGCCCCTCTCCCATCGCTTGAGCCTCACGGATGTAACCCTGAAAAACTCCGGCAAGCGACGTTTGCAGATCATCTGTGATCCGGCCATAGACAGCGCTCTCGCTATTGCCCGCAATGGCATACACATGAGCGCGTTCCTCCAACCATGCGCTCCGAATCACAGTGGGCGGGATAAACACCCACACCGCCATAATCAGGATGAACAGCGTGATGACAAGAAAAGTGCTCCAGCCAGAATCGGACTTGTTGGCCATCATCTGTCAGTCAACAGAATGGGAATGCGCCCCTTGAGCGTCCGGCCGCCCGACAGCCGCGCGATGAAGTGGAGCGGCGGCAGTTCTCCCAGCATCGCTGCCGGAAACAGTTCGGCTTCTTCTTCGAGTATCTGCTCTTGGTATGACGCGGTGTACTCGTCATGGATATGAGTATCAACGTTGTGCCCATACCTCAGCGCCATCGAACGCACCTTGATTTGAGGCATCCCTTCGGCGATGTACTTCTGGGTCTCGGAGTCCAGTACACGCATGGCGATTTTGCTATTGGTGTTGGCGAGAACCTGCCGCGCCTTGTTTTCATCACCGAGTCGGCTGGCAAAGTCGGCAAAAGTCTGCGTGGCGATGGTGACCCTGAATTCCGCACCGCCGCCCTTGTTCATGAGCTGGATGGCCGGTTGATTGAGGACTTCGGCTGCTTCGTCTATGAACAGATTGACCGGTGTCAGCGAGTCAATTCCGTAGTTGTAGCGGTCGCCCGCAACGGCGGCGAGATCGGCCAGCATGATGGAGCCGATGGCGCTGCCAACCGTCGAGTCAGCAAGTGAATCCAGTCCGATGTAAACCACCTTGTTGCCGCGAATGATCTTCGACATGTCCGTCACTATTCGCTCATGCCCCGGCTCAAAATCGGGAGAGAGAAGCTCTTTGATCGGTTCGCTGGTGAGCATCGAAAGAATCGGGATGAGCGAAGCCACCATCTTCTGGAAGTGATCCCGGTTGTGCTCGTAGGTCGAAATCAATCCATCAATATCCACCGATTGAGCCTCATGGATGGCGACGTCCTTGTAGAAAGCGATGTAGGCTTCCAGCAGCCTATCCTTGTTGCGCCGGATATAGGATGACGCTCTGCTTTCCCAATCTTTGACATGGCTGGTGAAGTGAATTTTCAAGACGCGCTGCAGGAGATTATCAGGGCCACCTTCAACGTAACGTCGAAGCTGGACGAGATTGGGCCGATGCCCGGTGGCAATCATGCCGTTCGTGATGTCGTTGAGCACTTTCCATCCGAAGGCGGTGAAAGGGTCGGCTCCGGTTTCCGAGGGGATGAGTGCCGCAACGCGGCTGGCCAGTTCGGTCTTGCGATTCCAGTTGCGCAGCGGATCAATGCAAGCAGAGCGGTCAGGGTGAGCCGGGTGGAAATACACGAATCTATCCCCTGCCCCGCTGGCCTCGCACGCCGCGCGCGCATTCCGGGCAAGCGCATGATCGCCCTTCGGATCAATAATAATGACTGTCTCCCCCCGAAAAATCGCCTGCGCGATCAGCAAATCGAGCAAGCGCGTCTTTCCAACGCGGGTCGTGCCAACGATCAACGTATGCCCCACCAGATGGGATAATTCGGAATACAGGTTATTTTCTGGAGCGAGGCCGTGAATCCAGTACGCGCCCTCGGCATGTTGGGCGACTTTGCCGATGGTTCTGACGACACCGAGCGAAATCAGGGTATGCAGCTTGGTCGCTTCGATGTCCGTCCAGGGAAAGCCTTTCCCAAGCCAGAAGGATTTCCTCTCGGCTGACTGGTGCGCTTTCATGTCCAGTTCTGGAAGCTCGATGAACTCACGCCCGAACAACTTGAGACGAGATGTATCAAGCATCCTGCTGTATGCATGGTATCCACGGAATGCAGCGGCTACAGCGCACGCGATGGCAAGCAAGGCCGCAAAATGGGAGAACATCGGGACAACGATGGAGACCAGCAGAATCAACGCCGATCCGGCGACCCAAACCAGCGCCATCTTTGCCTCGAAATTCGGGCGCCATGGAACCTCAAAATCATAAGGCGAAGACGCGGCCATTACCCGATGCTCGATGATTGCCAGAAATGGAGGTTGGTGCCCTTCTCGCGATTTTTCAAGAAATAGGCAACGGCCCGCTTGGCAAATTCGGACTCGTTGTCGTACTCGATCATCATCACCGCGAAGATGACAGGTTTTCCCCGGCGGGACTTGTCTTCCAAATCGAATTTATCCTCGACATACAGCCGCTCGATAACCTTGTAACGACCCCTTGCGCCGCCTCTGGTGCCGTGATCAAACACCTGGGTTTCAAGCCAGGAGCGATGGGCATTCTCGATATTGATCCGTGTTAGCGCCATACCCTTGCCCGATCATTGTTCGCGTTAGACAACAAGTGCATGACTGCCAAACCTGACCAGATGGCGATCAGCCATTCAGCGCCGGGAATCCAGATCGAAATAATCAGCAGCACCTGAGTGCCCATGGTCAGCAAGCCCAGGGCTGAAGCAAGACGACGGTTGAAGACATCACTCCTGTTTGCGGCAAGGAGAACGAAGCCCAACCATGCAACAGTCGTGACGAGCGCCAAACCCCAAGTCCGGCCTCTGACAAGCTGTTCAGTCATTCCACCGAGGAAGGCAACCCCCATGGCAACCCAGACGAATCCGGTGGAATCAGGCATCAACCTCAAGTCTCCACGAAAACTCAAAAGCCTCCAGCAGTGATGGATTATTGCCACTACCAGCCCAGATTGTTTGCTTCGCATATTCACCTCCTTACCAGCCCTTGTTGACCATGTCTCAGCCCATCTTACGGATTCCTGAAAATATGCAACCCCCGAAATCCGCCCTGCCAGGTCACATTTCGAAAAAAGTTATTCACAGAAACGGCTCTTGGCCAAAGTTATGCACGTGAAATCTGTCTCAGCGGCCATCGCTCGCAAATACAGGCCAGCAGTACCTTTCATGGAACGGGTAATTTTCTCCACGTGAAATCTGTCTCATGAGCATGTGAAATCTGTCTCATGATTACGTGAAATCTGTCTCACAGACCACGCTGCAAGCCTTTACTGGAAAGGCATAGCGGCCTTCCCCAAGTAGTTGCATGTAGCTTCTCATGTAGGTTTACAAATAGAGGGGGCGATTGCTTGTGGATATTCCGGCTTGGTCAGCCATGACAAAAGCCGAGCACTGAACTACAGCGGAGAAAGTTTGGCGCCACCTGTATGACGAATACGCAGTCGGCTGGCCACTACAAATAGCCCCGCTTCCTGCGCGGTGACGTTGGCCTCCGGGTAAAACAGCAACGCCTCCTTGAGCCTCTGGAGAAAACGCTTCTTGAAATCGAGCAGGCCACGCGGCGTATTACCGTAATCCGCGCCGAACTGAAGTTTCAATGCCTGCCACGGAATGAGAACGCTGGGGCGGTTGGTGACACGCAGAAGAAATATCCGGTAGACCAGCCATGAATAGACATCCATCGCCAGCGGTGATTTTGAAAGCGCGTGCAACACACGCATGTCGATAGGCACTGGCGACTCGGTTACGTTCCTGAAAAACTCAGCCGATAATTTCAGCGAACTTTCCCAGAGCATCCGGTCATCCGGGCGATGAGGATCCCAAAGCATAAATGCCTCATCGGCAATGGGCATATTCTTCAGACCGAACCGGCCTTGGCTTTGATAGGTGATGGACAACATTGACGAGAAGAGCTTCAGCGACTGGGCGCGAAGTCGTTGACAGTCCCGGCCATCCGTTCGCATCCCGAGCTTGCGCAGGAACTCGTTTTGGCTTTTCCCAAGACCGAGCAACGGTGACTTGGTCTTCACTGCTTCCGTGCAAATCCACGCCAGAAGAAGTCTTGGAACTGTGCCGAACGGGAGGCCGATTCTGGGGTTGGCGATGATCGATAGTGACACTGCACCGCTTGTACGCTCAAAGAATGGAACTCCGGGGTCGCTATGGGGCAAGGTTGTCTGAACGAGCGCTTGCCCCATGAAGGCGAGCGATTCGGTATCAACCTCAATATCGTTGATCTCGGAAGCCAGTGCGATCAGCTTGCCGGCACGCGAAGAACCGGTCATGACGCGGCTCCCTTGCGTTCAGCTTGGCAAGAAAGGATTCGTAAAAACTGGATAAAAATAATGGATGTAGTGGCATTGAAATGCATGCCACAATTTTTAGCATCGTAGCTAATCGTATGGCATTTTAAATACGTATTTTTAGGCTACGTTTCAAGCACACGGTAACGAGCACTGTGAATGCGTTTTCTTTAAGCAATGAGGCGGCTGAATGCCTGTAAATAACCATGTAACCGAGTCAAGGGTAGGCTACGACCTTATACAGCCTAGCAAAACAACCCGCCAAAAATGCGATGTCTCTTTAACTTGTTGCGGGCATCGTGGGTCGAGAATGTGGCACGTCCCGCAGTGCCCAAGCACCCAGTTCGTCGAGCCCTGTATGAAAGTCATCACGACCGAAGCCGACGCGAATGTGCCGGTCACCACCGCCGAACAAGCAGGATGGCACCATCGCGATCCCAACATCCCGCATCAGTCTCTCGCAGAAGCTCGTAGCGGATTCAGGGGTGAGGATTTTTGCGAGACCCACTGAACCTGCGCGGGGTCTCGCCCAACGGAAAAGCTTTGGGTTTTCTTTAAGCCAGATGTCAAAAACGTCCAGATTGCGGCAGACGATTGCTCGGTTCCGCGCTAGGATTTTTTCGCGCGAACGAAGCGCGATCAGTGCGAGAATTTCGCTTGGCGCACTTCCACAAATCGTCGTGTAGTCTTTCGCTTCGATTACGCGGTCGAGCACAGAGGCATCGCAGGTTACCAGCCATCCAGTTCGTAGACCAGGCAACCCGAATGCCTTGGCTAGGCCACCGAGAACGATGGTACGCGGATAAAGCTCGACGGCCGAGGGCAGCATCGCCTTTGGGTCGTGTTCGAGAAACCGGTACATCTCGTCCGAAAACACCCATGCCCCAGTCGCTTCGGCTATTGCGAAGATATGTTTGAATTCTTCGGCACTCGGGAGGTAGCCTGTCGGGTTGTGGGGGAAGTTGATCACAATGAGCCGTGCGCCTTCAGCGATTCTCGCGAGATCGGCTGGATCAAAGCGCCATCCTTGGCGTTCTTTTGGCCACCATTCCCTGATTTCGCAACCGGCACCCCGAGCAACCTCATGGAGTGATTGATATGCTGGCATGGTGACAACAACCGGGTCGCCGGGGCGTATCAGTGCCTGTATCGCGAGAAAAATGCCTTCCTCTGGCACGACTTCGACGATATGTTCCGCATCAAGTCCAGAATAGAGAGTCGCAATTTCTTGACGCAACAATGGCAGCCCGCGACTCTCGGTGTAGCCAAGACGGAGGTTTTTCCATAGGTCGTTGGTTTCCTCATCGGCGTCGGCCAACAACTCCGCCATAGAGAGAGGTTCGCAATCTGAGCTAGAAAGCAAGCGCCTTGCACTAAATTCGTGCGCCGCAAAATACCGCTCTAGGGCAAACGGGACGGTACGCATGGATGTTTCCTATTGTTGCCGCCCACGCCAACTCCGCTTATGGCCAACCTGCGGCTTAACTTGCGACGCGAATTTTCGTCTGGCACACTGTATTCCCATGCACCGAGATCAGTGGTTCGGACGGCAACACAGAGGTGAAAACCGGAACACGACAGGATAAACCACAGGCGATTCAGCCGCCTCAAGACACTCACATAGTCGGTGTTGGCGATTTGTTCTATGGCTCTATCCGGTTGCGGGCTTTCAAGAATGGCATCCACGATCTGCTTCGCAGTACCCCGAAAGTCATGTACTTGCACTTTCGAGCTACGTCCGTCGACGATACGAGTCATATCTGGGTATGACTTGGCCAAAAGAAAGGCACTAGCCTTGCGAGCGCTTTCTAACTCTTCGCGCACGATGGACCAGAGTTCTGCGTTGGGGCTCTCTATGGCGATTTCATCGGGATCGAACCATCGTGAACTGCCCAGCTCCGGTTCGTCCGCCGTCAATTTGCTGCCGAGCCAAGCACCCCGATGGCGGATACAGCATACGACCTCGGCTTCAACTGGAGCACGGAGCAGGTGTGGTATCCTCCGCACCACGTACAGCGTATCGCGCACATCTTTCGCCGTCTCGCCGCTGAAGCCTTCAAGCAGCGGTGCGAAGAACCACTCCAAGTCAAATTCGTGCGCCAAGCGCATGGTCATAATGTTGTTGAGAACGGTGGTGCCCTTGCGCATCCGGTCGAGTATGGCTTGGCTGAATGCCTCGATTCCGCACTGGAGATGCGTGAAATGAGCATCACGAAATCGGCGGAAAACTTCTGTTCCAATGCAGCGGCTATTGATTAACCCCCAGAGCTTCATGGATCGCGGTAAATGGCGCAGGGCATCGGTTAGTTCGTGAACCCGGCCCAGCGAAGGATTCATTTCGAGGTCGCCGAAGACGATGCCGGTAATGCCGTACCGTTTGTTCAGCCATTTTAGTTCCGTTGCCAACTCGGACGGATCCAGATAGGTGTGCCGTTCGCGCACCGCATGGCAGCAGAATTTACATTTTGCCCAACTGCAACCGCGGGATGCAGACACGACTAACTGGTAATACCCGCGATGCCGGAGTAAGAGCTTGGGCAGATTGGTCGCTCGGCGCATGACCGATGACCAGCCCATTGACGTTCGCGGGGGCGGACCAATGACGCTCCGTGGCAATTGATCTATATGGGGGTTGCCACGCACAGCACTCAGGAGAACATCCACACCATCCCGCGCGACGAAGCTGCCGATCATGGGGAATGCAGATGCAAAGCGTGCAACATTGCCAGCGTCAAAAAGGCCACCACCAAAGACGATAAGCGGAGGTGTCGAAGAGCGCCGCAACACTTCCATCGCGACATAGAGTGCCGTGTAGAACTGGCTGTTTTGGGAGCACGAAAATCCGACGATGCGGTGTCCTGCCTGTACGATTTCCTTGGCGCGACGCTGCAGGTATCCCTTCATTGAGGTGCAGTACGCTTTCGCCAGCAGGCTGCGCGATAATTTTCTCCGAGCATCTCTACTAGGCTCAAAACCATCTGGTAGCGGAAAGAGTGTTCGCCCCATGGTACTTTTTTTTGATTATGTCATGGAAAAAAACTTCGTGATAAGTATACGACCACTGCGCAACATCACGATCCGTGTCGATCAGTTTTGGATGCCGACGCATTAGCAGGTCGCTAAACTCTGCACAGAGAAAATAGCAGGTCGAACGTATCTGGTGTGACGCAAGAGCCGCCGAGAGGGTAGGAAGCGCACCGGGAAGCAGGCTATGTCCATAGCCAGGAACAGAAACGAGTGCAACATTCATACAAGTTTCTCCGGGTTTTGTGAGTTTAGGCTATCGCAGAAAACAATGGTGAAATCATGAGGAGCCTCGTTTTATCTTTGCATATGCAAAACATTGTGGTGCTGGCTCATTTGCCCCTGAAAGCCTGTATCGCTCTGAGCGGCCACTTCGGTGGGGAGATTTATCCGGAAAAATATTCACGCTGACGGGACTCGAATGTTGTTCCAAAATGCCGCCTCCACCAAAGATTTTTCTCGTCGAGGTGGGATACCTCGGCTTCTTTCAATTTGTTTTTTGGCTGCTTGGACAGCCAGTCGCGGAAAGCGAAGTGGCGGTATAAGCGCATGAACTCTCCCAGATAGATGTCTGCCACACGGGTATCGCCGCGTATGATGAGCATGTTCTCATCGTTGTTCGTGGTGGATGCATCGCTGAAATTGGCAGACCCGCTTACTACCAACGGATTTTGGCCGAGCGGATCAACCAGCATATATTTGGTGTGCATGTACTTTACGTGGACATTGAGATTGCTCAGACTTTCAGTGAGCCAATGTCCGAAGGCACCTTCCTTTAATTGTGAGCCAATTGCAAATTTGTTTGCAGGCATTTTGCGTAGCGCGATGATTTTTTCTTCGTTGGCCTTTTTCTGCTCTGGCGTTTTCGCCGGGCCGCTCATCTGTTCCATGAGCGCATAGCGCAGTTTCGCGTTGCCGTTACGGTACGCTTCTTGAAAGCGATCGTTCATACCGAAGGCAAATGTCATGAAGAGCGCGCCATTGCCTTCCGTGGCTTGTTTCGCGTACCAGTCAAGTGCAGTCAGCTCGGCTCGCGGGCTGAATATCGGGGTCGTTCCCGTGACTTCCGGCACATCCGGCAATGGGGTTGCATTTTCGAGTACCGGAGCCGCATTGCGTTTATCTTCATTCTTGGCGAGCTCTTCCCATAGCCACAGGTATTTCGCGGCGATGTCGCGGTCTTCGCAGATATGCACGACATTGCTGTGGCCGTAGATACCGCCGTCGCTGAGATTGGTCGAGCCGGTGAGCACGGCCTGCGCCACGCCCCCCTTGGTGAGGACGAGCACTTTGTTGTGCGAGAGCGCGAGTCCCTTGGCGTTGCGCGGCTGGCATATTCTGGTGATGGCGAATTTCTTGATGGCTTCTTCATTGCCCGTTTTGGTGCTGTCATTGCGGGCGTGGTAGAGAATACGCACGTCCGCTTTGCGCTTATGCGCATCCTTGAGTAACTGAAGGACGTGTTCTTCGGTGAATTCATACGCGCATACCCGTAAGCCCCAGTCTGCATTAGCGGCACGTTCAATGAAGTGCTGAATCGCCTCCGCCACACCACGAGACAACCAATCGTAGGCAGCTTGACCAACTTCATCAGGCCGCTTGTCACCGAAGCGACGTGTATATTCTTGCGATGCCGCCGCGCCACGATTGAAATATACATGGTGCTTGCTGCCCGGCACTGACTCGGATTCGGTGCGCACTTCGACGCTCACGTGCTCGGCTTCTTTGGGATCTGACGGCGAGCCGCGCAAGGCCACGACTTCGTAGGTATAATCGTAGCCCGGCTTTGCCGAGAAGTCAGACCATGTGAATCCCTGAATCGGATGATATCGGGTCGAATACAAAACTCCAGGCGCGGGTTGGGGTTCGACGCTCGCGAAAGTTTTGTAGCCGCTTAACCAATATATCTCTCCCTCAGTATGATCGTGACGGCGAATAGCGAAGCCGAGTAGGCCGGAACATTTAGCTTGAGGAAGGTTCATCCCCAGCAATACAACGTGTGTGCCGGCAATGGCTTGAACACTCAATTGATCGCTTTCTTGCTTGTTTCGCATGATATATTCCCCTTCTGAATGGATAGTCAACCTAAAACCATAAGCGCAGCATCACTTTACTGAAATTGATGCGCTTTAACGCTGTCCCATTTGACTTCCTCAGTAAGATATATTCTTCGCCTAACGTCGTCACGCCACCAGCCACGCAACCAACGACAGACGTCCGATGTCATTGGCGGTCAAATCAAACGGATCCCTTTTATTTTTCATCGTACCTAGTCAATCGGCAATGGCACAGCATACTTTCAAGATAGTGAGCCCAGAGCTTCTCTACGGGCAGTTTGCATAAGGTGGTGACCCAAACTGCAACGCTCGGTTCTGTAATTGCAGGCGATAGAAGGCAAGACGAATATTGGTATCTACATAAGCATGGTCTGTGCCGCCGTCCGGCCAATATTGTGTTGCATCACTATCTGCAAGTGTTGCATTGGGGTCGCCTTGCACCCCTTTCCACGCCACCTTGGACACAGGGGTAGTAAACAAGGATGGGTCAATCACCATGCTTTGAGTTTGAAAGAAACTTGGCCAGCGCACGCACAACGTAGGAGCCACATGCCACCCCCACCACACACTACAGTTTGGGTTGTTCTTCGTGCTGACATGCAGGTTGCCTCGAATCCAGACCTTCTTGGGTGACAATCCCATGTTAATCATCAATCGGCACATCTCGTGAGCTCGTGCCCAGCAGCCATCATCTGGATAAAGAAAGGGGATACACGGAGGTGGCACTGTAAGCGGGTTGCAGCTGGTAGCCTTCATCGCATCGAAAACCTGCTGTGCCTTTGCCATTGATATGCAGCCAAACCACTTCCATGGCCACCACTTCCAGAGCCAAATATCACCTAGTAAATTCTTGGGCGGAGGAAATCTCTCAAATGGCGGGCAAAGTGGCGGTATGCCATCTGGGCCGGGCTCAAAGTTTCGTATATCGATGATTCTATGTTCATCGTCCTCTGTAAGAATGATCAGGCCATGATGCTTTACCGCTTCTCGTAATTGTTTTTCCAATACCTCATAATCCGCCTGGCCACGGCGCAACATGTGATGTCCGGCTGATGCTTCCAGTTCTACGTCGAGACCTTTGTCACTAACCTGATGCAAGCCAGCAATTCGAGTTAGATGAGGAATGAGCAGTCGAGTAATGGCTGATAATGTCTGATCAAGCTCCAAGTAAACCGGCTGCCGCAGTTTACTGAGTCCATCAAGTATTTGTACGAAGCCCACAGAGCGAGGGTCTGAAGAATCCAAACGTATACGACGCCCATCATCCAGCTCTACATGTAAGCCACGTTCGGCTCGCAACAGCTCTGTGGGAGATTTTTCGAGTGGAGGGTCAAAGCGTATGACGCTGGAGACAATGGCATTTGGATTCGGCATTTCAACCTCCTAAAAGGGAAGAATCAAAGAACAATCAGGCCACGGTATCGCTAAACAAAATATAGGAAACCGTGATCCCGTATAACTAATCCATCAACACGTTTACTAGCGTTTGCCTTTTGCCTACATCGAGGATAGGGATTTCAAACTCACAAGTCGAAGTATCCCCATGACCGTCGCCCGCTAATACTATTGAGATTCCCATAAATCATTACATTCGTTCACCCTGAGATCGAAGGGTAAGTTGGCGTACAGCTTGGGTTCGATACATCAGCCCGAACAGAGTGTGTGTCACGTATTATGGAAACATCAATAGATAGCGAGATAGCGCGCGATCAAATATGGCGACCGCTCAAATATTCTCAGATAATTTTGCCCTATTAGATAATTCTCGCCTACCTAGCAGAACTGATAGGTATTGAGTACGAAATGATGGGAGTCATAAACGACAAATAACCATTCGCCAAATGAATCAGGTGTTAACTTTGATAGTGGCCGTACTCCCATTTGCCTTTACAGACGCGATACCTACATCTCGCGCAGCAGTGGATAAATACATCTGGCTCATTCCGATGATTTGGTTATTGGCAGCTTTCAGAACGAAATACGGCTGTTCTTTTTGAGACGTTCTTTTCTCGTAACGATCGTCCAATGAGCTATTCACTTGTACCGAGCTGATGCCGTTCTTCGCAGAAGCTTCCGACTGATAACTTTCGCTGCTCAGAATAACCTCGCCGTTGCCGGCTTTGAGAACAAAATGGTATTGTGAGCTACTGTTGCTGTTTTTGTTTAATTCGAACCAACCTGACATAGCACCCTCACCTATTTAACTGTTGAACAAATTGCCACCCGCTTACCCGTTGCAAGCGTATGGGTATTATTGCAGAGATAGTTTTTGTAGCAACCTATCAGAACTGATAGGTTGCAGGGCACTATACAAAAAGAGTAAACAATAAGATTGGCAGTTAATATGCAACAGCAACGAAGCAAAAGTTATTGTCGTTTACGGCTTCCACCAAACTCACCAAGAGGGAAGCCGGTTCATATTAGCAAAGCTTGTCCGGGCATTCCCCGCATCATCCAGATATTCGGATTCCAGGCCATGAGCACCCAACTTGAAGCGCAATTGTGTTTCGACATCATCATCAATGCCCGTAGTCATGTTGCACAAAACAAGGTTCGGCAACCCCGGAGTAAAATCGCCCGCGTTGTCGTCCAGCGCAATCCATGGAATTGTCTTACGATTCGTGTTGTCCAGATATTGTTCGATCTCGCGTTGGCGCCAGAAACTCGTAGTCAATGCTATAACTGGCGTCACCCCGATAATGCGGGCTGCAATATCCTCTGAAAATAAGGCTCGCAACGCATCGAGGCTGAACCGCAATCGCCAACCTGAGCTAATCACAATCCACCATTCCGGAAAATCCCGCATGATCGATTCAAAGCGATTTACATGACACAAAACACCAGCATCATGGCCTTGCAGCGGTGCGGGATGAAGCACTCCGTCAATATCCAGAAAAAGAATCACATGCCCCCTAACCTCCATGGCACTCGGTTAAGCGTAAACTCTCACGCATGGCGGAGAATTGATTCCTTCTCTTTCAAGGGGAAGGTTAGGATGGGGATGGGGGTGAATTGCATAGCCCCCTAAACCCCATCCCCACCCATCCCCTTGTCTGCTACAAGATTTATCCGGCTCAAGCCGCCAGCGTCATCAGCCCGCCCTGCAAATCCTGCAACGAGTTCAGCGTCTGCGCCTGAGCGCCAAACTGCGGGGCGTTGATGACGTTCTGCGCCGCTGTCAGATTCATGCCGGAGAAACTGCCGTTTTTGCCGTACTGATGGGCCAGGTCGCCGCCCAATGCCTCCGTATCGCTGGCGGAGAGATGCGCGTTGAGCAAACTGTTCATGGCGTTCCAATGCAGGAAAGTCGAGTTGGCGCCTCGCGCCTGGTCGAAGCTGGCGACGATGGCGGTGAAATTGAAATCCTGGATTGTCTTGTTCAACATCGGGTCGGCTGAAGCCGGATCGAATGCCGCCATGGCATCGGCCACCACTTGCAGGTTGAGCACGCTCTTGTAGTTGGCAGTGGTGTCGTACCAGCTCTTCAAGGTAATCTGCTCGTTGCTGCCCACCTCCAGTATCAGGTCGTTACCGGACTTGGACAACGCCAAGTCGGAATACTGGATACCGCCTCCCAAGCTGATCGTGTTGTCGGTTCCCACACTGCCGTTGAGAATATCCTGGCCATTGCCACGGTTGAAGGCGATGATGTCGGCGCCGGTTCCGGTAGTGAGGGTGTCGTTGCCCGCGCCGCCGGTGAAGAATTCGTTGCCTGCGCCGCCAGTCAAATAATCCAACCCCGCTCCGCCATCAAAAAGATTCTTTCCCGATGTATCGTTCAAATTATCGTTACCTGACCCACCTTGCATCAGATCATTGCCACCAGAGCCCATCAAGATATCGTTTCCATCCAATCCAATCAAAAGATTGTTTCCAGCTCCACCCACAATGCTATTAGCTGAATCATTACCAGTGAGGTTGGCTGCTGTACTGGCACCAAAGTACAAATTCTCGAAGTTGGCACCCAGCGTGTGATCCACATAAGCATACACGGTGTCAGTGCCTTCGCCTGCGTTCTCCACCACAATATCACCCGCTCCCACATAATACGTGTCGTTACCCAGCCCGCCAGTGAGTATGTTGGCAGCACTGTTGGCACTTCCAGTCAGGCTATTATTCAATTCGTTGCCAGTAGCGTTAATGGCGGTTGTACCTGTTAAATATATCCCCTCTACATTAGCTCCCAGTGTCCAGTTGACGCTACTAAAAACAGTGTCGCTACCTTCATTAGCAAGCTCGATGACATTATCGCCCGCGTTATCGACGAAGTAATTGTCGCCACCCAACCCACCAATCATCGTATCGGCCCCGGCTCTGCCATCCATCATGTTGCCGCCGCTATTACCGGTCAGCACATTATCAAGTGCATTGCCATAACCGTTAATGGCACTTGTTCCAAGTAGTGCCAGATTTTCAACATTGGTGGCCAGCGTGTAACTCACTGAAGCCAACACGACATCGGTTCCCGCACCAACCGCTTCAGTTACCACATCACCAGTGTTGTCCACTATATAGGTGTCATTGCCCATCCCACCCGACATGCTATCCGCGCCCGCACCGCCATCCAGCGTATCGTTGCCAAAAGAACCGGCGAGAATATCAGCCCCCGCAGTTCCCACCAGGTTGAGCCCCCCTTGCGGAGCCACGTCAATGTGGAAAGAACCGTTAACCGCCAGTCCACCCTGATCGACTACAGTAACTTTGATTTGCAGGCTTCCCAAATCCCCTTGCCCTGCCGTGCCGGAAAATACCAGAGTTGCCGCATTGAAACTCAACCAAGCCGGTAAGGCAGACCCATCGGACAACGTCGCGCTATAGTTCAATGTGTCACCATGAATCGCATCCACGTCGGTAAATGCTACAGAAGGAACGGCAAAGCTGAATGCAACACCCTCTGTAGCAGCCTGATCAGCCATTGGGTTTGCCAATACCGGGGCGTCGTTCACGTTAATGACTGCCGCTGTGGCTGTGCTGCTCACACTCTCGGTGGTACCGTGCCCGTCGATGTAGCTCGCGCTCACGCGCACTTGCTGGCCAACCTGCGCTTCAGTGAGGGTGAAAGTATCGGCAGTGGCATCGGCGATGTTGTTCCAAGCCGTGCCGTCTGTCGAGCTTTGCCATTGGTAGCCGATGGTTCCGAGACCGTCCGCATCGGCAAGCGTGTTGCCTGCTGCGAGGGTCTGGTTTTGTGTTGCCGTGCCGCTCACGGTGACCGATCCTGTCGGGGCATCGTTCACGTTGGCGATCGCTGCTGCCGCTGTGGCTGTGCTGTTGACGCTTTCAAGCGTACCGTGCCCGTCGGTGTAGCTCGCGCTCACGCGCACTTGCTGGCCGACTTGTGCTTCTGTGAGGGTGAAGGTGTTGGCCGTTGCACCCGTGATGTTCGACCAGTTAGCGCCGTCGGTCGAGGATTGCCATTGGTAGCCGATGCTGCCCAGGCCGTCCGCATCGGCAAGCGTGTTGCCTGCTGCGAGGGTCTGGTTTTGGGTTGCCGTACCGCTTACTGTCACGCCACCAGTCGCTGCGTCGTTCACATTGGCGATTGCCGCTGTGGCGGTGCTGTTCACACTCTCGGTGGTGCCGTGCCCGTCGGTGTAGCTCGCGTTCACGCGAACTTGCTGGCCGACCTGCGCTTCCGTGAGGGTGAAGGTGTTGGCCGTTGCACCCGTGATGTTCGACCAGTTAGCGCCGTCGGTCGAGGATTGCCATTGGTAGCCGATGCTGCCCAAGCCGTCCGCATCGGCAAGCGTGTTGCCTGCTGCGAGGGCCTGGTTTTGTGTTGCCGCGCCGCTCACGGTGACGGTACCAGACGGAGCAGCATTGAGCACACGGGTAAGATCGGCTGCTTGCCAGATCGTACCGTCGGCAAACGTCACGTGCTCCATTGCGAACTGGCCCTGTGCACTCTCGGCGAAACTGATGCTGTCGGTGGCGGAAACAGCAAGTTTCACCATGCCACCATTACGGCTTGCCGTCACGTTCGAGGCCATGATGCCCGACCCAAAAGCAATCCGGTCGTTGCCGCTATTGTCCGCGATAATGTCAACGCCATCACCGAGTAAAACTTGATAGGTGTCATCCCCCGCGCCGCCATCAAGCGTATCTGCTCCCCCTCCACCCATCAGTGTATCGTTCCCCGCTCCACCATCCAATATGTTGGCTTCACTGTTTCCAAAGAGCCCGTTGTTCAGCTCATTGCCGGTGCCGTTGATCACCGCCGTTCCGGTCAAGATCAGGTTCTCAATATTGGCACCCATCGCGTAGGAGACGCTGGACTGCACCGTGTCGGTGCCTTCGCCCGCGTTCTCGGTCACCACATCGCCTGCGTTGTCCACCACGTAAATGTCGTTACCAACTCCACCCGACATCGTGTCTGTACCTAGGCCACCGATGAGTATGTTGTCGCCGCTGTTGCCCGTGAGTACGTTGTTGAGTGCATTACCGGCGGCGAAGTTGGCAGCCGTCCCGGTCAGTACCAAGTTTTCCACGTTGGCACCCAGCGCGTAGGAGATACCGGACTGCACCGTGTCGACACCTTCGCTAGCATTCTCGATCACCACATCGCCTGCGTTGTCCACCACGTAGGCGTCGTCACCTAACCCACCAGCCATGCTGTCCGCGCCCGCCCCTCCAATCAGCACGTTGTCGCCACTGTTGCCGGCCAAGATATTATTGAGTTCATTACCGGTGCCGCTTATCGCCGCCGTTTCGGTCAGGATCAGGTTCTCTACGTTGGCGCCCAGCGTGTAGGAGACGCTGCTTTGCACCATGTCGGTACCTTCACCCGCGTTCTCGATCACCACATCGCCTGTGTTATCCGCTACGTAGATGTCGTCACCCGCTCCGCCCAGCATCGTGTCCGCGCCCGCTCCACCGATGAGCGTGTTCGCGCCACTATTACCCGTGAGTACGTTGTCGAGTGCATTGCCGGCGGCGAAGTTAGCAGCCGTCCCGGTCAGTACCAAGTTTTCCACGTTGGCACCCAGCGCGTAGGAGACGCTGCTTTCTACCGTGTCGATGCCTTCGACTGCATTTTCGGCCACCACGTCGCCTGTGTTGTCCGCTACGTAGGTATCGTTGCCCGCTCCGCCCAGCATCGTGTCCGCACCCGCCCCTCCAATCAGCACGTTGTCGCCACTGTTGCCGGTCAAGATATTGTTGAGTTCATTACCGGTGCCGCTTATCGCCGCCGTTTCGGTCAGGATCAGGTTCTCTACGTTGGCGCCCAGCGTGTAGGAGACAATGCTTTCTACCGTGTCGGTGCCTTCGATTGCATTCTCGGACACCATATCGCCCGCGTTGTCCACCACGTAAATGTCGTTACCAACTCCACCCGACATCGTGTCTGCACCTAGGCCACCGATGATGATGTCGTTACCCGCTCCGCCATCCAGTATGTTGTCGCCGCTGTTGCCCGTGAGCGCGTTGTTGAGTTCATTGCCGGTGCCGTTGATCGCACTTGTCCCGGTCAGGATCAGGTTCTCCACGTTGGCGCCCAGCGCGTAGGAGGCACTGCTTTCTACCGTGTCGGTGCCTTCGCCTGCGTTCTCGATTGCCACGTCGTCAACATTGTCCACTACGTAAATGTCGTTGCCCGATCCACCCAACATCGTATCTACACCTACCCCGCCGATCAGGATATCGTTACCCGCTCCGCCATCCAGTATGTTGTCGCCGCTGTTGCCCGTGAGCGCGTTGTTGAGTTCATTGCCGGTGCCGTTGATCGCACTTGCCCCGGTCAGGATCAAGTTCTCCACGTTGGCGCCCAGCGCGTAGGAGGCACTGCTTTCTACCGTGTCGGTGCCTTCGCCTGCGTTCTCGATTGCCACGTCGCCCGCGTTGTCCACCACGTAGATGTCGTTGCCCGATCCACCCTGCATCGTGTCCGCGCCCTCCCTGCCATCCAAAACATTAGCTACACTATTACCAGTGAGCATGTTATCGAGCCAGTTACCAACGCCGTAGTTGGTCATTGTTCCGGTCAGAGTCAGGTTCTCAATGTTTGCACCCAGCGCATAGGAGATGCCACTTTCTACCGTATCGATGCCCTCGCCTGCGTTCTCGATCACGACATCGCCCACATTGTCCACCACGTAAATATCGTCGCCTGCCCCGCCCTGCATCGTATCCGTACCTGCCCCACCATCCAGAACATTGGCTCCGCTATTACCAGTGAGTACGTTATCGAGTTCATTGCCAACGCCGTGGTTAGCCACCGTTCCCGATAGCGTCAGGTTCTCTATATTGGCACCCAGCACGTAGGAAATGCTGCTTTCTACCGTGTCGGTGCCTTCGCCCGCATTCTCGGTCACCACGTCGCCCGCGTTGTCCACGAGATAGGTGTCGTCACCCAATCCGCCAACCATACTGTCCGCTCCCGACAAACCGTCAATCACATCCATTCCGGCGGTGCCAGTCAAAACGTCCGCTGCTGCAGTGCCGATGATGTTTGCTGCGGCGGAACTGGAGTATCTGAACAGTTGATCCGGGGCCACTCCTTCGATAATGAGCGATTGCCCTGCTCCCAAGGAAATAACGGCATCATTGCCTTGAGCGGAAAGCCGCTCCTGAATCCCGGCAATGCCGTTGATCTCGGCAAATGCTGACAGATCGAGCGCATCTCCATACTCCCAGAACTGGAAACCCTTAATCCGGTCGGTCGCTCCGGCTTTGCGCTGGATAACGAACGTGTCGCTGCCGTCCCCGCCTTCCAGAATGTCATTCCCTCCGTTTCCCCCATTGATGACGTCATCGCCAAAACCTCCGACGATTGTGTCATCCAGTTGTCCACCATTCAGTTGATCATCGCCGATTGTCCCGTTCAGGATACCGCCAACATATGGACTGCCCGGATCGAGCACCGGAGACCCCGCAGGCGCCCGCACTTCCAGGCCGAGCGGGGCCTTCCCGTTTGAAAAGATGAACATCTGCTGCATGTCCGGTAACTTTGGTACGGGTGCGTCTACCGTCCCCCATTGCAGGCCCGTCAGTTTCACCGCCCCTTTATACAACGCTCCTGTATCGGTATAAAAATTGATCTCGGTCAAATCCGTGCTCCATTCGGCGACAAGATTCTTGTTGGTAAAATCAAATGCCGTCAGATCTATTTTCTCTTGCGGGTTTGCAAGTTCAAAATCGGTAATCACGTTAAACGCTGTTGCCGTGGCGGATGCCTCGATAACGAAATGGTCGGCACCATCGCCGCCGGTGAGTGTGTTATAACCATCCCCGCCGATCAGTACGTCATCACCGTTCAAGCCTTCAATGGTTTCCTGCCCCGTATTCGCGCCACGCAAGGCATCCCCGAAATTCGAGCCGGTTAATTTTTCAATACTCGACAACTGGTCGCCGCTGGCGCTACCTCCCGCTCCCGTTCCGCTGACCAGGTTAACCGTAACCCCCTCGAAAGAATCGTCGTAGCGCACTTGGTCAATGCCGACTCCGCCGTCCAGCACATCGGCTCCCAGCCCGCCCACCAGCAGATCATCGCCGCTGCCGCCGTACAATATGTCGTTACCGGAGCCCGCCACCAGCGCGTCGTTGCCGCCATAGCCTTCGAGTGTGTCATTCCCGCTGCCACCATAGAGTTTGTTGTCTGCGTCGCTGCCAAGCACCGAGAGCGCCGCAGGCGCGGCTTCTGCCGAAACCGTCAGGTCTTGCACACCGACAGGCAAGACGAAGTGCCCGGCATTCAACTGGGCGACATTGGTACCCATAACATAGAGCGTCCGATTACGGTCAAGCGTGATGGCGACATCCGCCCCCTGCTGCCTCAACACCACCTGGCTTATATCCACATCCGACAAATCTATTTTTTCATACGAGCTATTCAACTCGAAATCGTGGATATATATCGCGCTTTCCGGCAAGTCCACCGCGTAAGGATCAACATAGGACCCCGTCGTTGCATTACCCTGTTTTTTGGCGAAAGAACTGTTCAGGGAATCCACGGATTTCCCATAAATATTGAAACGGTCGCCGCCCGACCCACCGAACAGGTGCGAAATTCCGTCCCCTGCATAAAGCACGTCATAGCCCCCCTCGCCGCGCAATACATCCAGCCCACCATACCCGAAAAACACGTTGGTTCCGCTGCCGCCGATGAGTACATCATTAAGGTTATAACTACCATACACTGACTCTACATTGACGAAAGTATCGCCCTTTGCCGCGCCGCCCAGACCTCGCCCTTGGCCTATATCCACATACACTCCTGTCGGCATGTCGGTGAGGAAGGGGTAGGTGAACCTGACCAGATCCCAGCCCGAGCCCCCGTCGAAATATTCGTTCCCCTTGTAAGCGTCCAGAACATCGTTGCCCGAACCACCGAAGAGTTTGTTCCGCCCCACCGAGCCGAATAACTGGTCGTCACCGGCTCCGCCAATTAGGATGTCGTCCCCTTCTTCGCCGTTGAGTAGGTTAGCCCCGGCATCACCGATCAGCACATCGGAGTAGCCTCCTCCCCTGATCGATTCAAAATTGCTGATCACATCGCCTTCGAGACCCGCGCCATGCGCTTGGCTAGTGGCAAGATTGAGGTATCCACCGTTGTTCAAAATACCGAATCCGACCGTGTCGGTACCCGCTCCACCATCGAGGGTGTCGGCGCCCAAGCCGCCGATGATCAGGTCGTCACCCGCATCGCCGCTGATGACATCATTGCCGTCGCCACCCAGAATATAGTCGGTGTCGTCGCCGCCAAAGATCGTGTCCGCACCGGTGCCGCCTTCAAGCCTGTCTGCTCCTGCGCCGCCTGACAACACATCATCTCCGGCATCGCCGCGCAGAAAGTCGTCCCCGCCACCTCCGCTCAACTGGTCGTTGCCACCCCCGCCGAAAATAAAGTCTTCGCTGTTGGTTCCAGTTATCGCATTGTCCCCAGCGTTACCGACGAAGGTATGCGAATCGAGTAATTCCGGTGCATTGTTCTGACCGGTGTAGATTCCGGCATCCGCCGCGGTGAGCGTCATTTCGCCGAGATACAACTCGAATCCCGCCGTCGCCGAAACCGCCATATCAATCTCGGCGACACTCTTACCGAACTGATCCCGGTTGTCCGCCAGCATGGTGCCCAGCACCCGCCAGAACTCGCCCTGCCCGACAGTGTCTGCGACCCCGTTTGCGCCGATCTGCGCCGCATAAGTCCCCGCCTGCACGAGGATGCCATCGAGCGTCCCACCCAGCGTGAGCGTATCCGCCATAAAGTCGTACGATGCATTGGGGAACAGCGCCTTCAACGGCCCCTGCACCATGAAACGATCCACAAAATTGGCGTGAATGCCTACCCATGTTTTCTTGAGCGCGGTCGAGGCATCCTCGGCGGCTAATGCGGCGCTGCCCTGCTGCGCCCAAATCACCCCGGTGAATTTCTCGATAAAGTCGACCTTGCGCGCGTCAATAAAAGTACCTTCCCCGGTCGCCCGCGCATCCGGGTCGTTGTTCACCACACCCGCCCATTCGTACAAAATATTCTCGACCAGCGCGCCCGCTTCGGCGATGCGTTCCGGCGGCAGGTAGGCGAGTTCCTTGACCAGTTTCAGCAGGGTCGGGTTGTCGGTCATGGCGATGTGCAGCGAGGCCAGCGTGCCGTAGCCGCGCGACAGCGGCAGCATGATCGCTTCAAGATTCAATTTGGTGTTAGCGCCGGATACCTGGCTTTGCGCTCCCACGTACCATGAGTTGGCGTTGTCGTTCAAAAAATGCACGTCGGTTATTTCGCGGGTGGTGCCGTTGGCAAGAGTGTAGCTGGCGGTGCTGGAGAGGTAGTTTTCCTTGGCCCATTGCTCTGCGACGGGTACGGTATGGTCGTTGGTGGAGATGGAGGCGATGTTGAGCTCGGTCAAGGTCTTGAGTTCGCCTACCTGGCTGACGCCGTCCTGGTTGAGGTCTTGCCAAACCCGTAGGTTGGCATAGCCCGCGTCGGTGACAGTGATCTGGCCGTCGCCGTTGGCATCGAGCCCGGCCAGTTTCCGGAAGGCGGGCATCTGGTCGTCGCCGTAGAGTTCGGTGATGTCGTCTATGTTGCCGTTGCCGTTGACGTCCATCGCCAGCAACCCATCGTTGGGGTTGACCCAACCGACCCGTTCCGCAAATCCATCCCCGTCTATGTCAAAAAACACTTTCCCGTCGTTGTAGGCGTGGGTGAGGTCGGCGGCGACACCGTCCCCGTCGAGGTCGAGGACGAGCGGGCTGATGTAGTTGCGCGCGCCGCCCATGTAGTTGATGGTGTTGGTGACGTAGGAATTGACGGTGTAGGATGAGGCAGGGCTGGAGACGGCGCCGCTGCCCTGGTTGTACCAGCCCAGCGCCCTGTTCACCACAAAATCCGTGTAGCTGCTGGCCTGGACGTAGGTGTCTGCGCCGATGCTGCATGTGTACTGGTCGAGGTTGCTGTTGGCGGAGTCGAGCGCGGTGAACCCGTCGGCCAGGTACGAACCGCTGCCGGTCAGCCCCAGTTGGATGAGCCGGTCGCTGATGCTGATCTGGCTGTACAGGCCGTAGCTGTTCAGTTCCTGTGCGGTGAGTTGTGCCACGTAGCGTGTGAAGTTTGTGCCGTCGGTGTTGCCCACCGTGACCGTGTCGAGCTGGTTGCCGGTGAAGTTCGCGGTGACGGAAGCCGCGCCAGGTGTGTCGTAGGTGGTGCGGTTGAGGAGTTGGCCGGCGGGGGCGAAGACTTCGCTTTTTATTAGCACGTTGGATGAGCTGAGATAATCCCTGAAGAGCGTGTTGTCGGGGTGCCGGGTGATTTGTTGCACCCCATCGGTGGTTATGTCCGGCACAGTCCAATTCTGGATTCCGGTTGCCGAATCTACGGAGTACATTACGCCGTTGTCGTAGATGACGGCAGACCATGTACCGTCTGTTATTTTTTTATAAGACATGCCGCCCACGGCAGGCGTCCACTCTGGCATGTTCGGTAAGCTTGGGTAGGAGCCGGTGCCGGTTGTTATCACGGGTACGACAGCGCCTGTATTTGAGCCGGGTGTTGAAAAACTCCATAACGTACCGATACCATTACCGGATGAATCTTTATATATTGCGAGGTAATCGGAGCCACTGCTAACCCCGGTGATGGTAGCAAGGGAATTAGCTTCCTGAGGAGTCAGGTAAAAAGAAGTAACGGTCGCGCCGATTGCGTTCAGTGCAGCGTTGGTTGCGGTTTCGACCCGTTGAGCATTGCTCGCAACGGTTTCATTAGACGTTAAGAATTGCTGTGTCAGCGACAAATATTCACTTTCATAGACAGCTTGTGACACGTTGCTTGCAGTTTTCAGGAAAGCAATAGTTTCGGCCAGCCCACCCGTCCTATTCCCCCATGCGGCCAATTCGGTAATAAATTGCGGGTCAGGTGCCGTCGCGTTCAGTTCTCCGGGGCCGTTAGGATTGAGGGCTGCTGCTGCCAACGCATCATTGACATACCCCATTACTTTTGTGAGCTGTTGCGCATCGGCTTGATCAACCAAGGCCGTATTGGACGCAAGGGCTGCATCAATAAAATTTCTTTGATCTATTGTTAAGCTTCTCGCATCTGTTTTTGCCAGTTTAATAAGGTTATCAATATCAGCTTGGGTTTTCCCGTTCACACCAACTCGTGTATTCATTATTTGAGTAAACGCATTGACGGCAATAGGGTTGCCACTCCCAACATCGAGTTGCATGGCTCCAAATGAAAGCTGGCTATTCCCCGTAGAGACAATTGATTGGTAGGGGTTCCCGGAAGGGTTGGCATTTTCCATATTAGCGACGGCATTTTTAACAAATTCCTGCAATTGAATTTGATCCATGATTTCCCCTAATAGTATGTTCAGTTGGATGAATGGCTGCTATTTATGCGATTACTCTTCTGGCGTTTGTGACAATTCAAAATCTTTTTTGGGTACGTATTGAAGCACTCCTCTATCCGTCCCGGCTTCCTTCCTAAAAACAAGCATGGCATCCCCCTGTCGAGTGATTACCTCGCATATTGCCTTGAACTCATAGTAACGACCCATACCGTAAGCAAGTCCGATGGTATGGAATGCATCGCTGATCTCTGGAAGCAAATAGGCAGCGGATTGCTTGACATTTATATAGGTTCCAGTAATGGGCTTAAAAGAAATCCCCTTGGGGATACGATAAAAATCGACCAATTTACTGTCAGCCCATGCGAAGCCGTAGTGATTACGCAAATAGCCCATCACGTCATCATCAATAATTTGCTGCATAGTGTGGTTGGGATCTGTTTCGCACGCTCCAAAATGAGCTGGCACATATGAGTATTCAGTCAGCTCATGGATTCGTTTTAAGCACCTTTCTTTTACACAGACCACATCCTTGCAGATCGCGTTATTCGTTTTTAGCCACTGCCTTTGTTCCGCGATCACCTGCGGTTTATCGTCGCCGCTTCGTGTAAGCGCTTGCTGGTAGGTTTTGTTCAAAGTTTCATCCAGCTTCGACAGTTCGTCATTGCCGCAAATGAGCTTCTCAATTTTTGATACCGCTTTTCCGCAATCAAAGCTCGCGGCCTGCGCTGGCAATGACATCACCAGCCAGCCGAACAGATACAAGGCGCATTTCATGTTGTTTTTGTTTATCATGCTGCTATCCTCCCTTCCCCATCATTCGCCGCCATTTTCCAAAACAGCACGTCATTGCCATCGACCTTGCGCGCGTCAATAAAAGTACCTTCCCCGGTCGCCCGCGCATCCGGGTCGTTGTTCGCCACACCCGCCCATTCGTACAAAATATTCTCGACCAGCGCGCCCGCTTCGGGCGCGGTGATGCCGATAACCAGCACACGATGCTCTGGATGAGCGAGTGCAGGAGTTCCATGATCGCCAATAGCGTTAACATCGAGGGTTCCTTATCCCATTTTCGTTTTAAAGGCAAAACAATCCGTAGATCGTGCCGCGTCCGAGAGTTGAATCAGGCAGGCTGCTTCACATTATGTTTTTGCATTTTGCTTCTCCAGTTCTTCCACGCGTTTGGCGAGCTTGGCGATCTGGGTCTGCTGGTTGGTATAGGCACCGACGAGTTGCTTGGCGGTGTCGGCCAGCGCTTTGGCGGCGATGGTCAGTTCATCTTTTTTGGTGTTGACTTGGTCTATCCGCATCATCACCAGTTGCGCAACTTCTCTGGGGTCGCTGATGACGCGCCCGGGTTTAGCCTGCGGTTTGCTGTCGGCTTGTTCGCTGGTTTTGGCTTTATTGTTCGGCGGTACAGGTTTCTTTGCGGGCGCGGCTTTGGTCATGATTTCCTCTGTTAATGACGGTTAATGAGTCTCGTTACATCGTTCGGTATTGCTGCCTCTTCCATGCTCTACTTTCAGCCTCCAGATTAAAGCAATTAAAGGAATTTGCTCGGGTTTGGCATGTTTTTCATCCAATTCTCCTTATTTCAAGTAAATGACGATGGCTATATTTTTTGGTATTGACCCGTTTCATCACGCTCATCTCTCCCTCGCCGCTTCCTGGAACGCGCCCAGCACGAGCGCGAACCCATTTTGTCTTTCCGAGCGGGCGGCTTCGGTGGACTGATGGGTTGGGCATTAACTTATAGCCAATTTTTTAATTACTTATTTGCTACACCCACAGACTGACATTTGACCGGGAACAGTAGTTCTCCACTGGCCGTTCCATTTCGAACTGTAATTGGGGCACACTAGTGGGCATTTTGACTGCGCATCTGTGTTATCCCATATGGGGCCTGCTTGGGCATCGAAGGTGTTGCTTATTTTGAAAACGATTAGTTCAGCGGTCGGCTGCATTGCCTCTGAGCTCTGGCCTGTCGGGTTGGCATAACCGCTTGTGCCACAATACACAGACGGTAAATATTTGCCGTACTCCCTAGTTCCAACTGCATTTGCACCCACTACAAAGGCGCTATTTAAGTATGCGGCAGCTTGGGCGGCATACCCAGTTGCATTAAATCCATCCGTACCACATTGGCTAATTGACGCGGCAGTAATTCCCCACGGAACAATTACAAAATCCGGCTTCATTGGTTTAAGTACTTCCAAAACCTGGGCCGGAGGATACGTAAAAGCGTCTGAACACACCAATAGGGAAGTTTTACCAAATGGTGTATTCGCAATCGAAATGTCCGAAAGTTCTCCCGGTGTATAACTACACTGATCTTGGTTCAAAATCTTCTTGCATGCTTCAGGGTCAAATGCATTTTTCAGTACATTAAACTTTCGATGATGCAATACGATCACCCCTTGAGGGTTAATCAGTATCCCTGAGTCATATGCTTGGTGCGCTCCTTCCTGAGAGCCTGGCCCAGCCTTGGGGCCTTGTTCAGCCAAACCTGCGGCCACCCAGATATTTGCACTTTTTGCAATTGCGGCAAATTGGTCGCTATATTTTCCTGGAATGGGGGACGCAGAAATAAATACTGCTGGATTTAGCCAGCCAAAGACCGAGCCCTCTGGAAAGATGATTAAATCTGCCCCCTGCGCCTTTGCTTGCTCTGCAAAGGACTGCATTTTGCTGAAGCTACCAGCATCTGTTGTCCTCAATTGCACAACTGCAACCGTGGTAATCGATGACTGAGCTAATCCACTTAGAGGGAATAAGACACCAACAAGCAAGCACATAACTGTTGTCGAAATAACGCCCCCAATTTTCATGATAATTTCCTCGCATAGTGAACAATAATTTTTAACTTCATCGTGATACACAACGCGAAGTTAACCGGCTGCGCACTTTTGCGCAGTCCGAGTTGAACGTAGGGCTAGACTTTACGCGCATAGGCTTTGCTCAAAGTAGAATAAAACATGCGGCGCTTAGCCGTCCCTCGAAACTTCGGCCTTCACCTGCAAGGAGTACGCTGTGGTTGTAAGGGGCTAAAGCCCCAACAACACGCGCAACGCCGGAATGGCGATGCATGAGTTTTATTAGCCTCATCACAGCTCCCGTCCCGTTTGCTGTGCAATATGCAGCAGGTGGTCCTTCAGATAGTACTTCCAGTTGCAACAGGCTTGGTTTTCGGATTCGCCATTGCTGCGCATGTTGAGTTCCGGGCAGCCGCCCATGCAGACGGGCAGCATGGCGCAGCAGCCGCATCCGGCATCGTCAAACGGGTTGAATCCCCGCCACTTTTCCATCTGCGCATTGAGTTCGCAGTTGCCTGCGGCGATGTTGCCGACCGAGAGTTCCTTCCTGCCCAAATCGAGCCAGCATTTGTACAGATCGCCGGAGGGGCCGATCACGAACGAGTCTTCGCCGACGGCGGTGCAGATGCTTTCCTTGCTCGTCGGAAAATCTTCCACGACGTGGAAACCGTCGTCGTTGATGCCCTGTTTCAGCAGATCGAGTTGCAGTTTGTAGAATTCGGCATTGGTCATGCATTCTGCACTTCTGCATGACGTGGTGTAGGAACGGACGGGCGATACGTAGAATGTGGCGCGTTCCGCATCGCCCAGTATGCCCGCCTGGCGCAAGTCGTCTTTCAGTTCGACGACGCTGTCGGCGTTTTCGTGGCTGACGTTCATGCGGATGCTGAAGCGCAGAAGATCGAGGTTGCTGCGTATGTTTTCGATGATGCGGTCGAACGTTCCGGCACCGCTTTTCAGTACGCGGGTCTTGTCGTGCTGCTGCACCGGGCCGTCCAGCGTTACTTGCATGAGCGCGATCCTTTGCGCCGCAAGCCGTTCGGCGACGTTTCTCGTAAGCAGGTAGCCGTTGCTGATGATGTTGGAGGAGTATCCTACCTTGTGCTGATCGCAGGCCTGGATGATGCGCTCGGAGAGATATTCGATTGCGGCAAGACTTTGCGGAATGAGGGGTTCGCCCCCGTACCAGGTGATGTGCATGCTGGAGAAGCCACCCCCCGCGATGTTGCGCTCGATGAAGTCTGCCACTTGTCGCTGCATGTCTGCGGACATGCAGGCGTAGTTCAGGTGTTCGTAGCAGTAGGGACAGGCGAAGTTGCAGCCGTCGGTCGGCGCGATGGTTAGCCCGAAATGCTGCCGCGAGGTTTTTTGCCGGTCGAAACGCGAGATGACCGATCGCACCTCTTCTTCTCGGTCTTCAACCAGGAAACCGCCCTGCCGCAGCTCGAAGGCGACCCGCCTGATTGCTTCGTCGTCCGGCTTGCAAGCCGGATCGTCGCGCCAGCTTGCCATCGCTTCTTCCACGGCGGTGTAGTTCGCCGCATTCATGCGTCCGAAATACAGGGAGCGGGTGTTGAACAGCAACACCTCGTCCCCGTATGGCTGCACGACGTTGTATGCAGAGGGCCACAACATGGCTAGCACAGCCCCCCGCACCCGCCGCTCTTGGGCGGGCAGAATCCTGTCTGTACGCAGTCCTTGGCAACCATCTGCAAACGGCCAAGGTTGAACTTCCCGCCGGGTGCCGAGGTGAATCGCCCGGCTATCGGGTCGAGAAGCTGGCATACCGGCCCCGGTATGGCTCCGCCTTGCCGATCCAGCACGCATCCACCCTCCGGCACCGGATCGAGTGCCAAGCAGACCGGCTTGATCGGCCCAGCGCCCGACACACCACCTGCCGTTTCCAGCCGCAAACAATCGATACGTCCAAAACCGGCCATCGAGATTGATACGGATTTTTCGTTTTTGGGGCACAGCCGGTTGGGTGCCTTACAATCGCACCCGGTGTTGCCGGACACGCAATCGCAGGAGAGCGTCCCTCCCGAGCATGAGGATAAGGTCGAACCCAAACAGCAATCGTCACCTTTTGCCATGCCGGACAAATTGGCCTGCGGTACGCGTATCCAGGACAAAGCCGGCTCAAAAACGCATTGCTTGTATGCGGAAAAACATTGCTTTTGCTTCACATCCGCAAAACAGCAGGCTAATTTATTCCTGAAATTGTTCCCGGGAAACAGGGGATCGACCTGCTCCAGCCAGTCAATCAGCCAGCCGAATCCGTTCAGTTTCTTGGAGTGGAAGGCATTCAGCTTCTTGCCCATTTTGGTTAATGCATTGGCATGTTTTGCGTCGGCACCGAATTGCGACATGTTGATCATTTCCGGGGCTTCCAGATAGGCGCGCAGGAATTCGATGGCACTGTAGACTGCGCCGCGCAATGGATGTTTGGCAGGTTTTGCTTTTCGCTTCAGCATTTCATCGAATTGCTTCGGCACATCGGTGAGTTGTGCCTCAGGTATATCTGTGAACTGGCGATACCAGTCGAGCAGACATTCGAATTGCTGCTTCAGTTGCTTTGGTTGCTGCGGTTGTTCCTTGGCGGGCAACCTGGAAATTGCAATGGATAGGTTCAGCCAGCTTGTCAGTATTGCGTTCGACATGTTCATTCTCCTTTCAGTTTATTAAGTGCCCAATCTTTCCCTTTCCAAACCTTTACACATCTTTGATCGAGTTCCATGTTTGCTCATCTCTCCCTCGCCGCTTCCTGAAATGCGCCCATCACGGGCGAGAGCAGGTATTCGAGTATGGTGCGGGTGCCGAGGTGGATCTCGGCGGTGACCCGCATGCCCGGCGTGAGCGCATGGCGCACGCCGTCGGCGATGAGGTGTTGCGCCTTGAGGTCGATCAGGGCGCGGTAGGCGAACGGCAGGTTGCTGCCGGTTTTGTTGCTGGATTGTTGTTGCTGTTGGTTGGTGTCGCTGGCGTCGGCGCTAAGGTGGGCGACTTTGCCTTCGACCATGCCGTATTTCTGGAACTGGTAAGCGGCGAGTTTGATCTTGACCGGTTCGCCGGTGTGGATGAAGCCGACGTCCTGGTTGCCGACCCAGACTTCGGCGCGGAGAATTTCGTCGCTGGGCACGAGGGTCATCAGGATGGTGCCGGGGCTGATGACGGTGCCGATGGTGTGGGTGGCGAGGTCTTTGACGATGCATCCGCCAAGGGTAGGGCCAGCGCTAGGCCGCTCCACGGTTACCCCTCCGCATTCCTGCGGGGCTTTGAGTTCGTGGAGGTTGCGGCGGTATTGCTGTTTGGTGAGTTCGCCTTGGGACTTGTCGAGCCTGTCGTCGGTGTCGGCGCGTTCGGTCTGGAGCTGGCGGCGGTAGTCGGCGGTGATCTGGGCGAGTTTGCGCGATGATTGTGCCAGGCTGGCCTGCGCGCTCTGGATGAGGTATTCCTGCGATTTGAGGTCTTGTTCTTTTTCGATGCGCTCGCGGGCCTTGTCGGTGGCCATGATTTTGCTGGCGAAGCCGTCTTTGGCGAGCTTTTCGTAGGCTTCG
>JBAQCT010000039.1:0-7257 GCA_049294375.1 Gallionella sp.
CACATAGCTTGTTGTCCGTGCGAATGAATTCGCACCTACAATGCCGTGAACTGCATTTTTCAGGTTCATTTGGCGAACCTCAACCCCAGTTGCAGTAATTCGTCCCACACATCGCCCTGTCGCAGACCCTTGATGGTCTTGTCCAGCCTTGCGGCTTGCTGCATGGCGCGTTCGATAAGCGGAAATTTCAGGCGGCGCGCCGCATTTTCGATCACACCCTGTCTGTCCTTGCGCACCCGTATGTCGCGCAGCGCATTGCCGAGATTGCCGCCGCGCTGCACCGCCTGCAGCAGCTTGCCGATCGTGCGGATATCTTCGCTGACCGCCCACAACACCAGCACGGTGGCAACTCCCTCGGCGCGCAGCCCGTCGAGGATGCGCGCGAAACGCGATGCATCGCCGTTCAGCATGGCCTCGGAGAGTTTGAAGATGTCGTAGCGCGCCACGTCCATCACCGCATCCTTGACTTGTTCGAAAGATAACTGCCCCGCTGGGAACAGCAGCGCGAGTTTCTGGATTTCCTGGAATGCGGCGAGCAGGTTGCCTTCGCAGCGGTCGGCGAGAAATTCCAGCGTGGGCTCGTCCACAGTCTGTTCCTGCCGTTTCATGCGACCCGCTATCCAGCGCGGCAACGCATTGCGCGGGATGTCATCGGCGGAAACCATCACACCGTGTTTCTCCAGCGCGCCGAACCACTGGCTTTTCTGTGCAGTCCAGTCTATTTTGGGCAGCGAGATCAGCGTCAGCACGTCCGGGCTCAGGTTGGCGACATAGTCCTGCAATGCCTGCCCGCCCTCCACGCCGGGTTTTCCGGACGGGATGCGCAAGTCGATGATCTTGCGCTCCGCGAACAGGGATAGGCTTTGCGCGCTGTTGCGCAATTCGCCCCATTTGAAATGCTGTTCGGCGATAAAGATCTCGCGCTCGCTGTAGCCCGCCGCGCGCGCCGCCGTGCGGATGCTGTCCGCTGCCTCGACCGCCAGCAGCAGCGCATCACCGTAAACCACGTATAGCGGCTTCAGTCCGGAAGCGAGATGGCGGGGCAGGTCTTCGCTACTGATGGGCACGGGAATCTCTGGTCTATCGCGGCTGCAGTTGCGGTTTGGCGCGGCTCAGGCGGCGCACGATCTGCTGCACCATGTCGGAGCGCATGCTCTGGTAAAGCGAAGCTTCCTCAGCCTCCTTGGCGAGAACCTTGGTATCGTCATAATAGTAGTCGCGGCGCAGCACCATTTCTTCGGCGGGTATCCATTCACGCCCCTTGAGATCGTATGCGCGCAAGGACACGCGGTAGATCAACTGAAATTCATTTACGCGGCCGCTGCCGCCCAGGGTGAGGATCTGCTTTTCCGGAATTTCGCTGACGATGTTGAGCACCACGTCGGCCTGTTCGGCAGTTTTCGCCAGTTTTATCTTGTTGGTTTCCAGGCTGCGGCGCAAATCGGTGATGAAAGGCGTGCCGGGATTCGAAGCATCCAGATATAACGCGCCGAACTGCATCTCTGCGCCCGAATGCCCGCGCAGGTGAAAACCGCAGGATGACAGGAGCAAAGCGGTCAACAACAGAAATGTACGCATAGCCATATTTCCTGAACCGGACAAACCGGAAAAATTTATAACAAATTTAATGCGTGACACCCGCACGGGGGCTTCACGTTACACGACAACATTGATCAGGCGACCCGGCACGATCACAATCTTTTTTGGCACCGCGCCTGCCAACTGTTTTTCGACAGCAGGATGTGCAAGCGCCAGCTTCTCAAGCGTAGCTTTGTCGGCAGTTTTGGCAACAGTCAGGTTGCCGCGCAACTTGCCGTTCACCTGGATCACGATCTCGATTTCATCCTGCACCAGCGCATCCGGGTCGGCCTTCGGAAAAGGCTGATCCAGCATATCGCTGCCGGGGCGCAACTCGGCCCACAAAGTTTGACAGAGATGCGGCACGATCGGGTTCAGCATCAGCGCGATGCCTTCCAGCACCTCTTGCGCCACACTGCGCGCGACGGGAGTCTGCTCGTCGAATTTCGCCAGCGCGTTGAGCAGTTCCATGTTCGCCGCGATGGCGGTGTTGAAGGTCTTGCGCCGCCCCATGTCGTCGTCCACCTTGGCGATGGTCTGGTGCAGTTGCAGGCGCAACGCCTTTGCCGACGCGCTCAATTCGCCGCTCCGGTAGGTTGTTGTGACGCCCTGCTCGATATGGTCATGAGCGGCCTTCCAGACGCGCTTGAGGAAGCGGAACGCGCCTTCCACGCCAGCGTCAGACCATTCCAGCGATTGCTCCGGCGGCGACGCGAACATCATGAACAGGCGCGCGGTATCGGCGCCGTATTCGTCGATGATGGCCTGGGGGTCGACGCCGTTGTTCTTGGACTTGGACATCTTCTCGGTGCCGCCGATAAACACCGGTAGGCCGTCGGCCTTGAGCGTCGCGCCGACCGGGCGGCCGCGCTCGTCGATCTTGACTTCCACTTCCGCCGGATTGATCCACTGTTTCTTGCCGTGCGCATCTTCGCGGTAGAACGTCGGTGCGACCACCATGCCCTGCGTCAGCAGGTTGGTGAACGGTTCGTCGCCCTGCACCAGTCCCTCGTCGCGCATCAGCTTGTGGAAGAAGCGCGCATATAAAAGATGCAGGATCGCGTGTTCGATGCCGCCGATGTATTGATCCACCGGCAACCAGTGCTGCGCGGCGGTTTTGTCCACCATGCCGCTGGCGCAATTCGGGCTCGCGTAGCGCGCGTAATACCAAGATGATTCGACGAAGGTGTCCATCGTGTCGGTCTCGCGCTTGGCCGCCTTGCCGCATTTCGGGCAGGGGGTCATGTAGAAATCCTGCATCTTCGCCAGCGGCGAACCCGCACCATCCGGCACCACGTTCTCGGGCAGCACCACGGGCAATTGCTCGTCCGGCACGGGCACGTCGCCGCAGGTGAAACAATGGATGATCGGGATCGGGCAGCCCCAGTAGCGCTGCCGCGAAATGCCCCAGTCGCGCAGGCGGAACTGGTTGCGCTTCTGGCCGAGACCCCTGGCCAGCAAGTAGGCGGAAATCGCGTCGAACGCTTCCTGGAAATTCATGCCGCTGTATTGCCTCGAACAGATCAGCGCCCCGTATTCCGTGTATGGCGACTCGATTTCCAGTTGCCCGGCGAATCCGTGAACCGCCTCGATGAGGGCATCCGATGGTTTTGGCATATCCATCAGCACATTGCTCAGATAGGCGAGCATTCCCATTGTGTCGAGATCTTCCTGATCCAGTTCGTAGCCGTCCGCTTTGAACTGTGCCTCCAGTTTGTTCCATTTGCCCAGCAACTCCGGGCTGGCGATGACATGCTTGACGGGCAAGCCGTATTTCTCGGCGAATTCGAAATCGCGCTCGTCGTGCGCCGGAACCGCCATCACCGCGCCTTCGCCGTAGCTCATCAGCACGTAATTGGCGATCCATATCGGCAGCTTTTCGCCGGTGACCGGATGTTTGACGAACAGGCCGGTGTCCATGCCCTTCTTTTCCATGGTCGCCATATCGGCCTCGGCCGTACCACCGCGATTGCATTCGGCGATAAAGTTGGAAAGGTCATATTTTTCGGATAACTTCGCCGCGCGTTGCGCCAGCGGATGCTCCGCTGCCACCGCCACGTAAGTTACGCCCATCAACGTGTCGGGGCGGGTGGTGTAGACCTTGAGCATGCCGCCCGAACCCACGCTTTCCATGTCGTACGGGAAATAGATTTCGCAGCCATGGCTCTTGCCGATCCAGTTCGTCTGCATGGTCTTGACCTGCTCCGGCCAGCCGGGCAGCGTGCCCAGCCCTTGCAGCAATTCATCGGCATATTCGGTGATGCGGAAGAAATACATCGGGATGTCGCGTTTCTCCACCGGCGCGCCGGAGCGCCAGCCGCATCCGTCGATGACCTGCTCGTTGGCCAGCACGGTCTGATCCACCGGATCCCAGTTCACCGAGGAGGTCTTCTTGTAGATGATGCCCTTCTCGAACAGGCGGGTGAACAGCCATTGTTCCCAGCGGTAATATTCCGGCTTGCAGGTGGTCACCTCGCGCGACCAGTCGATGCCCAGCCCCAGCGACCTGAGCTGTTGCTTCATGTGTTCGATGTTGGAATAGGTCCACGCGGCGGGCGGTACATTGTTGGCGAGCGCGGCATTCTCGGCGGGCAGGCCGAACGCATCCCAGCCCATCGGCTGCATCACGTTAAAACCCTTCATGCGATGGTAGCGGCTCAATACGTCGCCGATCGTGTAGTTGCGCACATGCCCCATATGCAGCTTGCCGGATGGATAGGGGAACATCGACAGGCAGTAATACTTGGGCTTGTCCGAATCTTCGGTCGCGCGGAATGCCTGCCGGTTCTCCCAGTGTTGCTGCGCCTGCTGCTCGATGGATGCCGGGTGGTAATTGGGTTGCATGATTTTACGTGTTCGAGGCTCAGATTTTTTGAATGCGGCATTATAGCGGCATCGCACTGTATATGCTCAAAGGCAATTTCATTTGCGGACGTATGTTGCTTGCATGGTTCAGAAGCAGTGGCGAGCGGTTCCGAGACGGGGGAGGCTGGAATGCAGCGCCCGGAGCATGCGCCGCAGTACGTGAGGGGCGCGAGCAGCGCTTGACCTTGCACCGGAGTCACACAGTAGATTTATGCCGCTATGTATAATTAATCATATAATCGGCTCGGTTTATGCATGTCCGAATTTCGAAACGTCGATAAATTGCTTCGCGCGCTCCGCATGGGTTTTTGCACGAAGGGCATGCCGGGTACAAGTTAGCGTATTTGAATCAGCCAGTAATGCGACAAGGGGGAGGTTTCATGAACCTGATGTTCTGGAAAAAAAAGACCGGGGCTGTGGGAGATGCGGAAACATCGCCGGATGAATCTGGATCGCCAGATTCGGAAGCTCCGGCAAAACCGGGGCTGATCACAGGAATATCATCGAGGCTTGCCGCCTTGGTCGGGCGTTTCAAAAAACCTCCCGCATTCAGCGCGGAGGGAGATCAAGCAGCAGATGCCACACAACAGCCAGAATCTGCGCCCGAGGATGCATCGCCCCCCAGCCCGCCCAACTTGAAAAAACGCCTGATGATGGGTGGCGCAATCGGCTTGACGGTTTTATTATTGGCCGGGATCGGTTTCGCCGTCTGGAAGATATTCCTGTCGGCGCCCGCAGGGGAGGCAGACGCATCCGCCGCTGCCGGAGTTCCACGCACTGCACGGCCAGCGTCGCCCGGGGGGGAATCTCGCGCCGAAATCGAAGCGCTCAGGAAGAAAAATGAAGAATTGAAGGCGCAAATCGATGCGCTCAAAAAAGAGCAGCCCCGACAACAGCCTGTTGAACCAGCGGCGCAGCCATCAGGCGACAATCTCCAATCATCCGACAGCGGTGACATAATGGTCGATAATAAAGACCCCAAGGCTACGGCCATGTCGCTAAAAGAGGCTATCGACGCCATGAATGAAAGCTCCGGGGACTATGGCAAAAAAAATGCCAAATAGAAGGCTGCATGACAAAATTGCCGTGGCAGGCGGTAAGGCGGGAATCGTTTTCAATCGGTGTTATCAGGGCTTTGTTGCCGGGTGATTGCCTGATGATTTCTGGGGCTGTGGATTATCCGAATAATCGTTATTTATCGAAGAATTAAGGAGTGACAACATGGCAAACATTCAGGCATTGACCCGACCGGTCATCTACGACCGGGAGGCATTGGGCGAATTTGCGGATTCCTTGGCCGATCATGCGCCCAGTATCGAGCGGGATATGTCCAAATTGAGCAGGGAGCCGAATAACCGGGTAGTGGTCGCGGATATTTTTCGCGCACTTCACAATATCAAGGGCGATGCGGCCTTATGCCGGGTGGAAGTAGCGGGGATGATCGCGCACCCGATCGAGTCGCTCCTGACGCGCTTGCGCTCGGGCGAGGCGCGCTATACGCCATTGCTGGGCGAGGTGATACTGCTCGCGGTGGACAGGCTGGAGCTTACCATCGAGGCGCTGATGGCGGGAAAGACCGTGGAGCACCTGAAATTGGTGCCCCTGGTGGAGGGACTGGAAAAAATGAGCAGCGCGGCGCAGGCTGATCTTGATCCTTTGGCAACGCAGTTGATCAAATCGGTCACCGGATTCCAGCCCCAGTCCACCCTGCGTGATTCGATTGGCAAGCTGCCTGTTCAGGAAATTCAGGAAGTTCAGGAATTGCCGGTCGTGCCAAAAGGCGGCGCGACTTCAGACCTTCAGTTTTTTCGATCTCTCGCCATGCAGTTCGAGGCGCGTTCTCCGTTGTTCAAGGGACGCACCGAGCGCATACGCCGGCTGGCGCTGGACACTAACCAGTCTGCGGGTTTGCCGGTGGATGCGGTGCAACTGGAGGCGGCAGTCTATATGCATGATGTCGGCATGATGTTCCTGCCGGAAGAAGTGTGGCTCAACGCGGGCAATCTGAGCGAGGAAAAACGGAGCCTTCTCCGGACGCATCCGGGTTTGGGTGCGGGGCTGCTGGACCGGATGGCTGGCTGGAAGGCGGCTGCCGAGATGGTGCGGCATCACCACGAAATGCTGGATGGCGCCGGTTATCCCGACAAGCTGAAAGGCAAGGAGATTTGCCCGGGAGCCAAAATTCTTGCCATCGTGGATGCTTTTGAGGCAGTCATGCTCAAGCACAGCACCAGGGGGCATAATCTTTCCATACTGCGTGCTATTGCGGAGGTCAATGCCTGCAACAACCAGTTCGCGCCGGAGTGGATCGAGCCATTTAATTCTGTGATACGCCGCATGGTCGAGCAGTAAAAGCGGCGGGGTATGCCAACGACAAATAGTGGAGCGTTTGCACTGGCCGTGTGATAATGCAAAAAATGAACGATTGTTCCTATCTGATTCATTTTCATAACCCATTTAATTCTGGACGGTAAATATCATGGACGACAAACAACAAGAGACGACACCGGACATATCGGCTTTTCTTGCTTCGGCGATACACGATATGAAGAATTCGATCAGCCTCCTGATCAAGTTCCTGAACTCCAGCATCACGGAGCTCGACCCGGAAGCGCAGCGCCGCGCGGCGCCGATGCTGTACGAGGCGCAGCGCGTGAACGACAACCTCATCCAGATGCTGGCGATAGACAAGGTGGGCAACCAGTTTTACCCGTTCGACCTGACGGAAAATTCCATAGAGGATTTCGTCCAGGGCATCGTCGAGCAAAACGAAGACCTCCTGGATTATCTCGGCATCGAGCTGGAACTGGATTT
>JBAQCT010000040.1:0-1773 GCA_049294375.1 Gallionella sp.
CGTTGAAGCTGTAGAAAAACCCTTTTTTGCGGCGAATTTTTCCATCCCGAAACGTTCCCGTTTCAACTTCAAATTTCTGCTGTGATTTTTGCTGATTCGAGCGAGAACAATTTGTTGCGCCAGTGACGTGAAGCGGTGGACGTTTTGAGGGCGTTTACCCCTTTATTTACTGCGCATACCCGTGATGCGCCAACTTCTCGATGTTGTGTACCAGGCAGAACAGCTTCCATTGCCCATCGACCTTCTTCCGCCCTCTGAGCGTGAAGCGATCCAGCCCTTTGTTGTAGCGCACGTTGCCGAATACCGGCTCAACAGTAGCGAAGCGCTGGCCGTATTGCATGCGCCCCTCCGGGCTGTCGATGCGCGCTTTCATTTTGTCGGTGTAGCTCACGCCATCCCGCTTGCCCTGGAAGAACGATACTTGCCGCACCTTGGTTTTGTCCGGCTTGAGCAGGCAGCGATCCCGGTGCGCACACGGCACGCAGTCGCGTTGCGCGCCCTGAAACTTCACCGCCGCATAGCCGTTGATCGTGCAGCCGCTGCCGTTGCTGTAAAGCTGTTTCCCGGCCGGACAAATACATGTCGCCGCTTGCGGGTCGTAATTGAAATCTTTGGGCCGGTAGCGCGCGACTTTCTTGGGTTTGCCACCCTTGTCGTGGATCGGGTCGGGCAGTGCTTTGTATTTATCCTGCCCGGCAAAGCGTTCGTCGCGGCCCCGCATGTTGGTGTCGGCTATCAGCGCTCCGACTTCCAGTTCCGCCAGTTCCTTGAGGTTGTCCTCGCTGTGGTACCCGGCATCTGCGGTGACGAGGCTGCTATCGTTGATGAGCGGTGTTTTTGTCTTGGCGGCTTTGATTGCCTTGACCACGGGGAGTAGCAGTTCCTGTTCGCTGCCCGTGCCGTGCGCCTGCGCCTCGACGATGATCTGGTGTTTGGCATCGACGGCGGCAACGCCGGTGTAGCCCTGTATCACCCCTTTTGATGTCGCCATCTTGGCGGATTCATTGTCGGTGCGGTTGCTTTTGCGGACTGCGCCTTTGCTGCCCTTGCGATCTGCTTTGTTGTCGGCAAGCCATTGCCGCATTTTGGCCGCATCGTTTTGCAGGCGGGCGATGCGCTGGGTTTCTTTGGCTTGCAGGTCGGGTTCGCTGGCGCGCTGATCTTCTTCGCGATGGCGTTCGAGCATAATTTTGGCGGCTGATTCAAGCTTCGCCGCCTGCCGCTCGAAGTCGGCGCGCGTGCCGCTCTTCGCCTTGGACGCATTGCTTGGCAGCTTCACGCCGTCGATAGCGAACATCTCGCGCCCGATCAAACCTTGCTTGTCGCAGATGAAGAGTATCTGGCTGAAGATGCGGGCGATGTCGTCGCCCAGCGTTGATACGAATCCGGCGATGGTGGTGAAGTGCGGCCCGCTGTCGCCGGACAGCGCGATGAAGGTGACATGTTCGCGGCAGGCGCGCTCGATGTTGCGGCTGCTGACGACGCCCATAGAGTACGCGAACAGGATAACTTTCAGCAGCATGGCGGGCGGATAAGCGGCAGCTCCCGTTACGTCGTTTTTGAAGCGGGCATCGAAGCCGGATAAATCAAGTTCGTTGTCGATCAGGTGGTTCATCGCGTGCTCGAATGTGCCGGGCAGCAACTGCCGCTGCAAATCCACGGCGAGAAACCGGGGGCTGGTGTCGATGTGTTTGTAACGCGCCATTTGCTTCTCCAAAATATCGCCCGCAATTGGACATTGATATTTAATTTGGTTCACGGCAAGATGCGGTA
>JBAQCT010000041.1:0-1814 GCA_049294375.1 Gallionella sp.
TCTTGATCCACATGTCCGGGGTATTTTCCACCCGGACTTTCTTGAGCTTGAAGGAGGTGCGGTTGAAAATGTTGTTGCCGATATATTTCTCGTTGGTCAGCAACTCGTGGACGGTGGCGCGCGTCCACTCCCGGTCGAGGTCGGTGCGCACCTTCATGTCGTTCAGCCGGATGGCGATAGCCGTTTCAACCAGCCCCTCGTCAATGAACCAGCGATAGATCAGATTGACGATCCTGACTTCCTCCTCGGGGCCGGGCATCAGAATGACGCGATCTGTTTGCAGACTTTTGTGCTCACCGCGAGTCAGTTCGCTTTTGATCGAGCCATGCTGGTCGAGAAGGACGCGGCGCAATCCGTAACCCGCTGGGCCACCCTGGCGGTAGCCCAGCTCAATCAGCCGACACTGGCCGGCAAAGACTTTCGCCGAAAGTTCCCGGCTGTATTCCCCGGCCATTGCCCGTTTGACGCCCTTGACGATGGTGGAAACTGGCGAGCCATCGTTTTCAAACTGCTCGGCGCAGTAGGTAACCTGGATGCCTGCGCGGCGGCAGATGTACTCGTAATAGGCGCTTTCGTCTGCATCCTGAAATCGCCCCCAGCGGCTGACATCGTAGACCAGGATGATCTGGAAATCGGCAACTCCTGTCTCAACGTCCTTGATCAACTGCTGCAAGGAGGCGCGTCCTTCGATACTCAGTCCGCTCTTGCCCGCGTCGGCATAGGTCTTGACGATTTCGATACCGCGCCGGGCGGCATATTCTCGAATTTTGTCGGCCTGATTCTCGGTGGAATATTGCTGGTGCTCGGTGGACATGCGCACATATTCGGCAGCGCGAAATATGGATGCCTGCAATGCTGTGCCGTCATTTGTTTCGTCTTTATCCATGCTGCGGAGCCGTCCCTTTGAATTGAATTCCCGGCTCCCGGCTTCACGGATGCGTCACGCACCTCGCATATATTAAAGGAATGGCGCGGGGCATCAATGTAGTCGTGTCGAGAGCATTTCGCGCAAGACGTTAGCAGCGGAAATCATCGCGGTCTATAGCATCTACTCTTTGCAATCAGTCCGTTTTTTTCCGAGCTGATCGCTACCGCATGAAATCAAATTGATTTCCACTATCCACGCATCCATCTTTGCAATTTTTGACGCATCAACGGGTGTAAGCCGGTAAATGCCAGACGGGACATGGCTTTCAAGCCTTGACGCGTCCATCTTTGCAATCGGCGTGTCACGACGCTTTGCATTGCGGATTTTTTGCTGGGCGCGATTGCGCTCGACATAGTCAGGATTGGAAGCGCGATATTCCCGCCAGTAATCGGGGTGCTGCTCGGCCCATGATTTTGCATGCCCCTTCTGTCCGGCCTTGTAGGTAGGATCCGTTTGACGTTTTGCCTGCTGCCAGCGCCGTTTGCGTTCGCGCTGGCACGCGGGCCCTGAGCAGATTTGTTGATGCTGGACTTGTGGACGCGGCACGAACTGTCTGCCGCAGATTGGACACCGTCTGCTTGCCATGAAACCTCCCGACATGGCGTGCCAACGATGTCTGCGAAGGTGATCCGGTGAATCAGTACCTCACTGATGCCCTGCCGGATACCTCCAGTGATTCAGGGGCGTGAAATGGAACTCGATTTCAAAGTTGAGCACCGGCACGATAACGCCAGAGACGCCGCATTCCAAAATTGAACTTCTCCCTCATGAATGGCACGCCGTTTTGCGTGTCTCCCGGCCACTTTTATCTTGATGGTCGCTTCGTAATTCCGAAATGCATCTTTTTAGGTCACATTTCAGCGCCAACATCGCTCGCTCCACGCCT
>JBAQCT010000042.1:0-7160 GCA_049294375.1 Gallionella sp.
GACGTGCCGGAATCGGCCGATTGGTACAACTCCACCTACATCATCGTCACCGGCTCCAGCCTGCCGACCACGCGCACGCCGGATTGTCACTTCGCCGTCGAGGCGCGTTACAACGGCACCAAAATCATTGCGATGAGCCCGGACTACGGCGAACATGTCAAGCTTTCCGATCTGTGGATGCCGGTCAATCCCGGCACCGATTCAGCCGCCTTCCTGGCGATGGGGCATGTCGCACTGAAAGAGTTCTATATCGACAAGCAGGATCCCTATTTCCAGGAATACGCCCGCAAATATACCGACATGCCGATCCAGGTGATGTTGCGCAAACAAGGCGATGGCTATGTGTCCGACCGTTGTTTGCGCGCTTCCGACTTTGCGAACAATCTGGGCGAAACCAACAACCCGCAGTGGAAGACCATCGTCTATGACGAAAAATCCAAATCGTTTGTCGCGCCGAACGGCTCCATCGGCTTTCGCTGGGGCGAAGATGGCAAGTGGAATTTGTTGCCGAAGAATGCCGCCAACCAGCAGGAAATTCTCGCCGAACTGACCTGTATCAGTGGCAAGGATGCGGTGGTTTCAGTCGGCTTCCCGCACTTCACGCCAGGCGAAGACGATTTGTTGTTCCGCAACGTGCCGGTGCGCAAGCTGAAACTGGCCAATGGTGAAGAAGCGCTGGTTACTTCCGTGTTCGACCTGCAGATTGCGCAATATGGTATCGACCGTGGCTTGGGCGGCTCCAATGTCGCCAAGGACTATAACGATGACAAAGTGGCCTATACGCCGGCATGGGCATCCAAGGTTACCGGCATCAAGGCCATGGATATGGAACGTACCGGGCGCGAGTTTGCCATGAATGCTTCGCAAACCCACGGCAAATCCATGGTAATCATGGGTGCGGCGATCAACCACTGGTATCACAACGATATGACGTACCGTGGTGTCATGAACCTGCTGCATATCTGCGGTTGCGTGGGTCAATCGGGCGGCGGCTGGGCGCACTATGTGGGTCAGGAAAAGCTGCGCCCGCAAGCTGGCTGGGCGCCGATTGCCTTCGCGCTCGACTGGCAGCGCCCACCGCGCCAGATGAATGCCACCTCCTACTGGTATTTCCATACCGATCAGTGGCGCTACGAGACCATCAAGGGTGATGACATACTTTCACCAGCCGGAAAATGCAAGAACAAGGGCTACTCGCTGGCCGACTACAACGTTGCCGCAGTTCGTATGGGCTGGTTGCCGGGCTTCCCGCAATGGAACGTCAACCCGCTCGACTTGGCGGATGAAGCCATCAAGGCAGGTGCCACCGACGAGGCCAGCATCGCCAAGCATGTCACCGGTAAGCTCAAATCCGGCGAACTGGATATCTCTTTTGCCGACCCGGATGCCGAGGGCAACTGGCCGCGCAACCTGTTCGTCTGGCGCGCCAACCTGATCGGCACCTCGGGCAAGGGGCAGCAGTACTTCCTCAAGCATCTGCTGGGCGCGCAAAACAACGTGCTGCAGGAGGGTGCGGATGGAAACAACAACCAGTTGATCAAATGGCGTGACGAGGGCCCCGCCGGCAAGCTCGACCTGATGGTGGACATCAACTTCCGCCTCAACTCGACCGGTGCTTACTCCGACATCATCCTGCCGACCGCAACCTGGTACGAGAAAAACGACCTGAACACCACCGACATGCACCCCTTTATTCACCCGCTGTCGGAAGCAGTCTCGCCGGGTTGGGATTCCAAATCCGACTGGCAGATTTTCAAGGAACTCGCCAGGGTCTTCTCGGGCATGGCCGAGAAACATCTCGGCAAGCGCAAGGATATCGTCGCCTTCCCGATGCAGCATGACTCGCCGTTCGAACTGGCGCAGCCGCTCGGCCAGGTAACCGATTGGCACAAGGAAGGTGTCGAACCGATACCCGGCAAGACCATGTCGCTGCTCAAGCTGGTGGAGCGCGACTATGGCAGCATTTACAACAAGTACATCGCACTCGGCCCATTGATGGTCAAGCTTGGCAACAACGTCAAGGGACTCGACTGGAACACCGAAGCGGAATACGAGGAACTCAAGCTGTGCAATTACCCGGTGAGAGTACCCGGCGTTTCCCAAGGTATGCCGTCTCTCGAGGAAGATATCTATGTGTGCGATGCAATCATGCGTATGGCGCCTGAAACCTGCGGTCAGGTCGCGCACAAGTCATGGACTGCATTGTCCAAGAAAACGGGTATCGACCACCATCACCTGTATTCTGCACGTCAAGAGGACAAAATTACGTTCCGCGATATCCAGATTCAACCGCGCAAGATCATTACCGCGCCAACTTGGTCAGGTATCGAGTCCGAGCATGTGTCCTATACCTCGTGCTACACCAACATTCATGAGCATATTCCGTTCCGCACCCTGACCGGCCGTGCCCATTTTTATCAGGATCACGAGTGGTTCCAGGACTTCGGCGAGACTTTCTGCGTCTTCCGTCCGCCGCAGGATTTGAAGTCGTTCAAGAACGTGCCGGCCAACATTCTGAAGAAACCGCACCTTACGCTCAGGCTTCTCACACCGCATGGCAAGTGGGGTATTCACTCGAGCTACCAGGATACGTTGCGCATGTTGACGTTGTTCCGCGGCGGGCCTCATATATGGATATCGGAAGTAGATGCGCAACAGATCGGGGTCAAGGACAACGACTGGGTGGAGCTGATCAACAGCAATGGCACTTCCATGTGCCGCGCGGTTGTTTCGCAGCGTATTGGGCGCGGTGTGTCGGTGATGCACCACTCCCAAGAGAAAAACGTGAATGTGCCGGGGTCGGTTACCACCAACAAACGTGGCGGCACCCACAATGCGTTGACGCGCATCATCATCAAGCCGACCAATATGGTCGGCGGTTATGTGCAACTGGCCTACAGCTTTAACTACTATGGTACGGTGGGCTGCAACCGCGATACCGAGATCATCCTGCACAAGGTTGAGGATCAGAATATCGACTGGCTGGAGCGTCCGCTTACGCCGGAGCGGGAAGCGCATCGCAACCCACCTGGAATCGGCCCTCGCTGATCGTCACGTGAATTAGGATAAATAGGAGAAACTTATGAAAGTACGTGCACAATTCGCAATGGTTTTTAGCCTGGACAAGTGTATCGGTTGCCACACCTGTTCGGTAACGTGTAAAAACACGTGGACTAATCGCAAAGGCGTGGAATACGTCTGGTTCAACAACGTCGAATCCAAACCGGGCATCGGTTATCCGAAGGAATGGGAAAATCAGGCAAAATGGAGGGGTGGCTGGACACTGGAGGGCGGCAAGCTTGAGTTGAGATCCGGTGGACGCGCATCGCGGCTGCTGAACATCTTCTCGAATCCCGACCTGCCCCAGATCGATGATTACTACGAACCGTTCACCTACAACTATGCGCGCCTGCAGAATGCGCCGCTGTCGGAAGCAACACCGACGGCACGCCCGGTTTCGCAGATTACCGGCGAACCCATCGAGAAAATCAATTGGGGTCCGAACTGGGAAGATATCATGGCTGGGGAGTGGTCCAACCGCAGCGTGGACAAAAACATGGATGGCGTCGGAAGGGAGATTTATGGCCAGTTCGAGCAAACCTTCCACCTGTACTTGCCGCGTATCTGCAACCACTGCCTAAACCCCGCCTGCGTGGCTTCCTGCCCGTCCGGCTCGCTCTACAAGCGCGAGGAGGACGGCATCGTGCTGGTCGATCAGGATAAGTGCCGCAGTTGGCGCTTCTGTCAGAGCTCTTGCCCATACAAGAAGGTGTATTACAACTGGGAATCCGGCAAAGCCGAGAAGTGTATCGCCTGCTATCCTCGCGTCGAATCCGGCATGCCGACGATTTGCTCGGAATCCTGCGTTGGCCGCATCCGCTACAACGGCGTCATGCTTTACGACGCCGATCGCATCTCGGAACTGGCCAGCACGCAAAACGAGCAGGATCTGTATGAAGCGCAGTGCAAGATTTTCCTGAACCCGAATGATCCGGCTGTCGTTGCGGCAGCCGAAGCGGAAGGTATCAGCAAGGACTGGATCGAAGCCGCGCAGAAGTCGCCGATCTACAAGATGGCGATCGACTGGAAGATCGCCTTCCCGTTGCACCCGGAATACCGTACGCTGCCGATGATCTGGTATGTGCCGCCGCTGTCCCCGGTGCAAACCGCAATCGACCAAGGCAAGCTGAAAACCACTGCGGACGGCGTGATCCCGATGTCTGGCGAAATGCGCGTGCCGGTCAAGTATCTTGCCAACCTGATGACTGCGGGCAAGGAGGCACCGATCATAAACGCATTGAACCGCATGATCGCCATGCGCAGCTACCAGCGCATGAAACGCGTGGAAGGCGTGGTTAATACCACTGCCATCGAGGCTGCGGGTCTTACCGAGGAAATGGCGCAGGATATGTACCGCTATCTGGCGATTGCCAATTACGAAGACCGTTTCGTTATCCCGACCGGCCACGAGGAAGAACGCTTGGACGATGCGCATGGCTTCCAGGGTCAGAACGGATTCACCTTTGGCAATAGTACCTCTACGGGCATCAGCAAGGTTACGCTGTATCCTCGGCGCCGTCTGGAATCCATGGAACCCAGAGAAAAGGCGCCTCTCGCGGGAGACCGTTAAAGGGGAAACTATGCAAATCTATAAAATCTTGTCAGTGTTGCTGGAATATCCGGAGCAGGAGTTGATCGATAACCTGCCGGAAGTTATTACGACCGTTGATAAAAATACAGACATCGATGTGGAGGAAAGGGCGGCCTTGCGGAGGTTTCTTGACTACCTGGTAAGCATGCCTCTGATCGAAGTCCAGGAGAGTTATGTAAATACTTTCGACAGGACTCCGGAGCACAGCCTGCATCTGACGCACCATATATTTGGTGAAGAAAGTGACAGAAACCGCGGCCCGGCGTTGATCGACCTGAGTGAGATGTTCAAGGAATACGGCGTCAAAACGGTATCCAATGAGTTGCCGGACTATCTGCCGTTGCTTCTCGAATTTGCTTCCTGCCTGGACGATAATGAGGCGACGGTATTCCTGTCCGATGTCAACAAGGTGCTGGGGATACTGGCCGAAAATCTAACCAAGGCCAACAGCCCCTATGCCGCGCTGATTCCCATCATCAAGAGCCGGGCTACGCTGACTCGTTTGGCTGCTATAACTTAAGGAGAATGAAATGCAAGAATCAGTATTTACCCTACACAACGTGCTGTTCGGCGTATATCCGTATGTCTGTCTCGCGGTATTCTGGATCGGCAGTTGGCTGCGCTTTGACCGCGAGCAATATGGCTGGAAGGCGGATTCAACGCAATTGCTTTCGAAGCCGTGGATGCGCATAGCCAGCAATTTCTTCCATTTTGGAGTGATCGGGATATTCGGCGGGCACTTTGTCGGTTTGTTGACGCCGCATAGCGTGTTCTCGGCGATCATGGGAGATGTGGCGCACCAATGGATGGCCATCGTGGGAGGCACCATATTTGGCCTGTCCGCGCTGTTTGGCGGCACTATCCTGTTCTTCCGCCGCTTCGGCAACCCGCGCATTTCCATGACTAGCCGCTGGGCGGACAAGTTTACCATCGTCTGGATAATGCTGACGCTGATCCTGGGCCTGCTGACCATCCCGACTTCTCTCGGGCATGCCACCGTGAACGATGCGAAAGCGGTGACTTCTCTGGTGCATTGGGTGCAGAGTATCGTTTACCTGTATCCAAGCCCGCATTTCATAGAAGGCATCGACATGATCTTCAAGCTGCATTTGCTCGCAGGCATGACGGTGTTCCTGATATTCCCGTTCACCCGTCTGGTGCACATCTGGAGCATGCCGTTCGGTTACTTGGCGCGCGCATACCAGATCGTACGCACCAAGCGGCTGAAGTATCAGGAAATCAACAGGTACGATCTCGGTAAATCGCCAGAAATCTGAGCGATCCCGAGTACTTGATATTATCGTTACCTAGTCTTTCGCGCTGCCCGACCGGTTTGTTGCGGGAGGGCAGCGCGCGCCCTGTCAGGATTGTCTGTAGTACGCCTCTGCTGCAGTATATACGCAACAACAGTATATTTTTTGGGGTATGCCAGAAATTCCCCGTATCACCATTCATGAATGGCATAAATAACGCCCGGCAAAAAGGTGTATGAGGCGCGATATGCTAAAATGCACGCCGCTATATTATTGATGGACATTTGAAGCTGTTTGGCTGGATTGCTCACGAAAAGTCAGCGCGAAGGCACTAGGTATGCTGCGCTCGCACTGCACACTTAAAGTGCTGGTCGTCGACTTATGCGCCTTATTGATCAACGATAACGACTTTAATCATGAGCGACGTAAAATTTTTTTTAAAGGGTTTCAGGCGGTTCCGGCACCACTACTTTGACCAGAACCCGGAACTGTTCGAACGGTTGTTTGCCGAGGGGCAGCGCCCACGGGCGCTAATGATATCCTGCTGCGATTCGCGTTGCGACCCTGGTGTGCTGACCGACAGCGAACCCGGAGACTTGTTTGTAGTACGCAATGTTGCCAATCTCGTCCCGCCATGCATTTCTGCCGCTTCCTACGCCGGCACTACTTCTGCCATCGCATTTGCAATATGCAATCTGAAGGTAGAACATGTTATCGTCATGGGGCACGCCAGATGCGGCGGCATACGCGCATTGATGGAGAACAAATCTCCTGAGTCCGATGAGGAGCGGCTTATCGCAAAATGGCTTGGTATCGCCGAGGATGCGCGGCAACGAGTTTTGAAGGAGCTACCGGGAAAACCACCGGAAATCCAGGCGCGTGCCTGCGAACAGGCTTCCATCCTCAAATCACTGGAAAACCTGATGTCCTATCCATGGATCAGCCGTCGTGTAAGCGAAGGCAAGCTGGCGCTGCATGGCTGGTATTTCGACATGGAAAACGGGGCATTGATGCAGTATGACAGCGATGCTGGCGAATTCAGAGAGATAGAGCAATCTCATGAAGGAGGCCCGACTCATTGTGAAGAACCCCCCAAAAAACCGAACCGCCTATTTGCTGAAAGAAGCATCTAGGGAAACACTGAACAAGTCACCCAAATGATAGGTTCATGCGTTATAGGCATGAACATCATCAGGGAGAGGTAACGACATGAAACAGGCGACACTGGCAACGGGCGGGTTCGAGATAAAACGGAA
>JBAQCT010000043.1:0-1985 GCA_049294375.1 Gallionella sp.
GAGAGCCGTGGCAGCGCTTCGAGCGCATCGTGCTGGCGCACGCGGTGCGCCATGCCGACGAACTTGCTTACGGCGAAACCATCCGCGACTTCGCGCAACGACATGGAGAACAGTTCCGTTTCGTGCCTTTCGTCAGCCGCGAGGAAACGGATTTCGCGTTGCGGGCGCGCATCCCGGAAGCCATTGCCGATGGCCGGCTTGAAGCCAGGGCCGGTGTTGCGCTTGCGCCGGAAAATTCGCAAGTGATGCTGTGCGGCAACCCGGGCATGGTGCGCGATACAATCGAAGCGTTGCTTGCGCGCGGCCTGAAGAAAAACCGGCGGCGCGATCCCGGCCACATTACCGTGGAAAGTTATTGAACCCGGAGAAGATGGAATGAATGCGGAAACTGACATTCTGGAGCAGGCCGATGCGGCCTTCGCCGAGGCGTTGGCCGAGGCTCTGGATATCCGTGAGCATGAAACCGGCGATCACTCCAAGAGGGTAGCTTGCCACACCCTGGTTCTGGCGCGCCGCTTTACCGCAGATGCCGATCAGTTGCGGCAAATTTATTGGGGCGCATTGCTGCACGACATAGGCAAGATCGGGATACCGGATGCGATCTTGTTGAAACAGGGAGCGCTCAATGAAGACGAATGGCTGGTAATGCGGACGCACCCCGAGAAGGGATACCGTATCGTGGCACGAATTCCGGGCATGAGAGAAGCAGCCGAAATCGTGTTCAGCCACGAAGAACGCTTCGATGGAAGTGGTTATCCGCGCGGGCTCAAGGGCGGGCAAATTTCTCTGGGGGCGCGACTCTTTGCCGTAATCGATACGCTGGACGCGATGACTTCCGATCGTTCTTATCGCAAGGCGCTGTCATTCGATCAGGCTCGTGCGGAAATCGTCAGCATGAGCGGCACGCAATTTGATCCTGTGGCAGTCCAAGCATTTTTGGACGAAGAGACTACACTGCGCGAAATGGTTGCAAAGAAATGTATGCAGTCGCATGATTACACTGTTTCCGGAGAATCGGCGCCCACGATTAGCTCACTTGAAGGGGACTTGCCATGAGCACTACCTTAGACCCCGTATGCGGAATGAAGGTTGGCAGCGAATCGCGGCATAGTGCGGAGCATGCGGGTGAGCGCTATTATTTTTGTTCGCAACGCTGTCTGGAAAAGTTTGAGGCAAGCCCCGCTGAATACCTCAAGCCGATTGCGTCAGCCGCTGTTCGGGAGGCTGGAATTTACACCTGCCCGATGCACCCGGAAGTGCGCCAGGCTACACCCGGTTCGTGCCCAAAATGCGGCATGGCTCTTGAGAAAGAATCGCCGGTCGCAGTGGCAGCAGGAATCGTCAGGCCGCTCCAGTTTGGAATCGGAGCATTTGCGCTATTGCTCTCCATCTATTTCGGCGTGGTCAGCCTGATTTCCGGGATGAATTTTGCGCTCGATCAATTCGCAACATTCTGGTATTTCATCCTGCCTCTCGCATTGGGCTTCGGCATTCAGGTCGGGCTCTACACCTATCTCAAGTATCTCGTCGGGCAACATGGCGCGTCAGGCAAAGTCGTTGCGGTGTCCGGCACGACCTCCACTGCCGCGATGGTTTCCTGCTGCGCGCATTACCTGACCAACATTTTGCCTATTCTGGGCGTCACGGGCATTCTCGCTGTCGTCGCGGAATACCAGATCGAGCTGTTCTGGCTGGGTCTGGCCTTTAACGCTGCCGGCATCCTGTATGTCGCGTCAAAAGTTGTTCAAGCTACCAAGGAGCATAAAAAATGCGAAATCAATTCCTGATTGGCCTGGCTGTTGCGGCAATTATTGCCTATTCCTGCGTCCCCGATTCCGGGGCGGTCAGGATCATTGCAGCGGGCAATGCGGCGGAACTTGGGTATGCGCCGCCAATCAGCAATGAACGCGGAATAAAGGTTACGGTCACGCGACAAAACATTTTGAGCGAAGCGAAAACATGGAATTTTCAGGTGACCCTGGAGG
>JBAQCT010000044.1:0-1681 GCA_049294375.1 Gallionella sp.
GCGGCGTAGCAGATTTGTCCGGCGGCTCCGGTGATGGTGATGCGGATGGGTGCTTTCATGGTGCGTTCCTCAAGATTAATATGTGCGTATCATAGTTGTTTTGATTTTATCCCGCCATGCAAAAGGTGTAGCATTGCATAATCCGGATTCAGAGGTTTTTCTTAACGGCAGAGAATCGACAATGGACAATAAACGCCCCAAACACCTCGCCCTGCATCATATCAAATTACCGCTTTCCGGTTTCGTTTCCATTCTTCATCGCGTCAGCGGGCTGATATTGTTTCTCGCACTGCCGTTGCTGTTGCTGATGCTGCAATACAGTTTGCGCTCCATCGAAACCTATACCCAATTGCTGTCCGTGCTGGCGCATCCGCTGCTCAAGCTGATGTTGCTCGGTTTGTTATGGGCATTCCTGCACCACTTCTGTGCCGGGTTGCGCTATCTGGCAATCGATTTGCGCTACATTTCGAACCTTGCGCAGGCGCGCAACAGCAGCAAGGCGGTGATGGTGGTCAGTCTTGCGCTGACCGTTCTGGCCGGGGTGAAGCTATGGTGAACCGCGTCGTTGTCGGTGCGCATTACGGTTTGCGCGATTGGCTGGTGCAGCGCGTCACGGCGGCGGTTATGGCAGTGTATTGCGTGTCGTTGGCAGTTTACCTGCTGTTGCAACCCCATCCGGGTTATGACGCGTGGACAGGGTTGTTTTCCGGCCAGTTGATGCGCACGTTCACCTTGCTGTTCCTGCTGTGCTTGTTCTATCACGCCTGGATCGGCATCCGCGACATCGTGATGGATTACGTGAAACCGGCCGGCGTGCGCCTGGCGATTCATGTCCTGGTGATCCTGGTTCTGCTGCTGTATACGATATGGTCGGTGCAAATCTTGTGGGGGTTTTGAATACTTGGGGAATTTATGATTTTGTAGGTCGGGCTTCGCCCGACATGTCGGGTGGAACCCGACCTACACCGAACGAATAATCTGGGGTAAGGGAAATAATAATGGCAGTTGCAAAACGGACTTTCGATGTGGTGGTGGTGGGCGCAGGCGGCTCCGGGATGCGCGCGGCGCTGCAACTGGCGCAGGCCGGCCTGAAAGTGGCGGTGCTGTCCAAGGTGTTCCCGACCCGTTCGCACACCGTCGCGGCGCAGGGCGGGATCGCCGCTTCGCTGGGCAATATCAGCAAGGATAGCTGGCACTGGCACATGTACGACACGGTGAAAGGCTCGGATTATCTCGGCGACCAGGACGCCATCGAATTCATGTGCCGCGCCGCGCCGGAGGTGGTGTACGAGCTGGAACACTTCGGCATGCCGTTCGATCGGCTCGATTCCGGCAAGATTTACCAGAGGCCGTTCGGCGGGCACATGCAGGATTACGGCAAGAACCCGGTGCAGCGCGCTTGCGCGGCGGCAGACCGCACCGGCCACGCCATGCTGCACACGCTGTACCAGCAGAACGTGAAAGCCAACACGCATTTTTTCATCGAGTGGATGGCGCTCGACCTGATCCGCGACGCGGACGGCGACGTGCTCGGCGTGACCGCGCTGGAGATCGAAACCGGCGAAGTGATGATCTTTCAGGCGCGCGCCACGTTGTTTGCGACCGGTGGCGCGGGGCGCATCTTCCAATCCAGCACCAACGCCTACATCAACACCGGCGACGGGCTGGGCATGGCGGCGCG
>JBAQCT010000045.1:0-53607 GCA_049294375.1 Gallionella sp.
GAAAAACAGCGAAGCCAGCGCCAGCCATCCGGCGGCAAAGGCGTGGCCGATCCGCGCCAGCCAGAAAAAACCCAGCAGCACGGCGGGCAGATACAGAAAAATAAAACCGTAGGAGTTGAACAGCATCAGGACAACGCAAAAATCTGTTACGCTATTTTACAGGTAAACACGGCGGGAAAGCGCGATGGCGATTTATGCGGTGGGCGATGTGCAGGGCTGCTATGCCGAACTGGCGCGGTTGTTGGAGGATATCCGTTTCGATCCGGCGCAGGACAGGTTGTGGCTGGTCGGCGACCTAGTGAATCGCGGGCCGGGCTCTTTGGAGGTGTTGCGGCTGGTCAGGTCATTGGGAGATAGCGCGATTACCGTGCTCGGCAACCACGACCTGCACCTGCTCGCTGTCGCGGAAGGGGTGGCGGAATTGCACCATACCGATACCCTGGACGAGATTCTCGGCGCGCCGGATCGCGACGAGTTGTTGCACTGGTTGCGCAACCGGCTCCTGCTGCATGCGCAGGATGATTATGTACTGGTGCATGCCGGGCTGCTGCCGCAATGGAACGTGGCGCAGGCCGGAAGCCTGGCGCGCGAGGTCGAAGCAGCGTTGCGCGGCGATAACTATGCCAGTTTTCTTGCTCACATGTACGGTAACTCCCCGCACAACTGGGACGATAGCCTCACCGGTTACAAGCGCCTGCGCGTCGTCGTCAACGCCTTTACCCGCATTCGCATCTGCACGAAGGAAGGCAAGATGGAATTCAAGTTCAAGGGGGAGGTGCAGGGCATCCCGGAAGGCTACTTGCCATGGTTCGATATCCCCAATCGCGCCAGTGCCGGTTCAACGGTGATCTTCGGCCACTGGTCGGCGCTCGGTTTGTTGAACAGAAAAAATGTCATTGCTCTCGACACCGGTTGTCTGTGGGGCGGCCCGATGAGCGCCATCCGGCTGGACGACCGCCACTTGTTCCAAGCGGCCTGCAACAACCCGGTGGCGAAGCATTGGTGATTGTGCCACCCCGAAAACTATGCCGATCAAAGCCATCATATTCGATGTTGACGGCACGCTTGCCGATACTGAAGACGCTCACCGTATCGCCTTCAATAAGGCATTTGCGGAAAATAATCTGGGCTGGAATTGGGATGTCGCACTGTATGGCAAGCTGCTCGAGGTCACCGGTGGCAAGGAGCGCATCAGGTATTTTATCGAGACCTGCCTGCCAAATTTCGTTAAACCGGGCGACTACGAAGGCTTCATCAAAAAACTGCATGCCGTGAAAACCGGCCATTACACCGCCATGCTGCGCGAGGGGTTGATCCCGTTGCGCCCCGGCATCAAACAATTCATCGCCGATGCGTATCGCGCCGGCATCATGCTTGCCATCGCCACCACCACGTCGCCGGAGAATGTCGCTACCCTGCTGGAAGTCGGGTTGGGAAAGGGCTGGGCGGATTATTTTTCCGCGAACGGATGCGGAGACATCGTGCAGCACAAGAAGCCCGCGCCGGACATTTACGAATGGGTGTTGCGCGAATTAAAATTGAATCCGGACGATTGCATCGCGCTCGAGGATTCACATAATGGGTTGCGCTCGGCGCTTGCCGCAGGGATCAAGACTTATATCACCACCAATCCGTATACCCGCAAGCAGGATTTTACCGGTGCAGCCGCAGTGTTCGATGACTTGAGCGATCTGCAGCAGTTCTATCGAGCCATCGGTTTGTCTAAAATGATTCGTTAGATAAATCGTATATTATCCAATTGCAGCATGGTCTGTATGCAAGCGGCATGTCACTGGATTTTAGTATGGGGTGATTCAACAAATATGAAAAATATTCTCAAGGATTCCAAGAGCGAATTGGTGATCATTGCCCGCTCGTCGCTAATTGCGTGGGTGGGCGGCTTGGGTCTTGCCTTACTTCTTTATCTGGCGTATCTGTTGATTCGGGGGCATTCCGGAGATGAGCGGATCATCGGGCTTGCGGGGGCATCTGCTACTTGTGCACTGATTTTTTTAACAAGCTATGAAAAATCCGATTTTTTCTTCGATCTGCCTTCACGGGTATTGACATGGTCGAGGCAACGGGGGTTTTTCAGGCGCAACGGAACAGTCTCATTTGCCGTCATCGAACGTGTCGTTCTCCAATCGTGCATAGGCAACGACAAGTATTATCCGAGCCATCGGGTCGTGCTGATCACGCAAAATGGGGAGTTGCCGCTAACGGTTGCCTATGAGCACGACGACATGAATGAAGTGATCGCGAAACGCATCAGATCTTTTCTTTCCATGCCGCCAGACAGTCTTCTGGAAGACAGCGTTGAGTCGCTTGTTGAAAGTGGACGGAATGTCGATGCCATCCGCCTGCTCAGGGAGAAGGAAGGCATTTCGCTGGAAGAGGCTCATGACACGGTTGCCAGGCTCAAGAAGGGCAAGAAATCAGGTAAACGGACTCGCGGGAGCCGAATAGACGCTCCATAAGTATTTGGCCGTTATGACAACATGAACAAGGAAAGAAAATCGGTATTCCATCATGAAGCTGGTAAACAGTATTTTTATCAACAGCCCTCCAGAAACCGTTTGGGATTTCCTTAAAAAACCGGAGAATATGTTGCTCTGGAATCCGAAGGTGAAACACGTATCTCCATCATGTTTTTCAGATATTCAGCAGGGCTATCGCTACGCCATAACATATCAGATGAGTGAAAGCGCAATGGCGTCGAAGTTCCAGGCTGAATTTTCCCATTTTGAGCCTTTTTCAAAACTGGTTATACGCCATACGGGAGGGCTTTCCGCTCCTCAGGACAGAATTATCGAAGAGACTTATGAGCTATTGGCACGTAACGGGGGAACGTTTCTGACGCAAACAATATGTATCAGGAATTCGGGTATAAATATTTTTCTGAGGTTGCTGATCTGGATCATTCAAAAGTGGGGTAAGCCCACAGGCGAGCCCTATCTCGGAACTCTTCGGGATATCATCGAAAATAGTGTGGGGAAAAGAAGTGCGTAGTAAAAAATTGCTTTTATGGAAACTATTATCACAGGGTATTTCACGTTTACTTCAGGCCGATTGCCATGCTTTGCATCGTGATCGATCTAGGAATTCATCAATTCACGCACCTTGCCTATCGAAAGGGTCTATTTTCCCTATTGAGCTTGTGCCCGCTTGCCGTTATGCTCAGCACCCGATGCCTGTTTCCACGAGCACAAGTTGAATACGATTAACACTTTTCGCCAAACCGGATTGCGCGTAATGCGGCAATCGAAGCGCGCAACAAAAAAGGCTCTTGCATGTATCTAGAGCACTTTGGGCTTGATGAACCGCCGTTCAGAATCACGCCCGTGACGGTGTTTTTCTTTTCCGGCGCCAATCGCGGCGAGATTCTTGACTCGCTGATCTACTCGTTAAGCGAAGGCGAAGGCATCATCAAGGTCAGCGGTGAGGTCGGCAGCGGCAAAACCATGCTGTGCCGCATGTTGCTTGAGCGGTTGCCCAAACACTTCGAAACGATCTATCTTGCCAATCCAAGCTTGTCGCGCAAGGAGATGCTATATGCGATAGCCGATGCGCTTGGTCTGAACATCGAGGGCGATCGTGTCGGCGTCATCATGCATAGTATCCAGAGCAAGCTCGAGGAAAAAGCCCGCGAAGGCAAACGGGTTGTCGTGCTGGTCGATGAGGCGCATGCCATGCCGCTGGACACGCTGGAAGAATTGCGCCTGCTCTACAACCTGCAATCCGGCAATGCCAAGCTGTTGCAAATCATCCTGTTCGGGCAACAGGAACTGAATGCCAAGCTGGATCAACCGAACATGCGCCAGCTCAAGGATCGCATCGTCCATCACTTCGATATGCAGCCGCTGTCGCGCAATGTTCTTGAAAATTACCTGATGTTCAGGATGCGCGCCGCCGGTTATCGCGGGCCGAATGTTTTTTCGCCGAACGCCATCAAACTCATTGCCGATGCCTCCAACGGATTGTTGCGCCGCACCAATATTCTCGCGGATAAGTCTTTGCTGGCAGCCTTTGTGGAGGATACGCACAATGTCGAGGCGCGCCATGTGGAAGCGGCGATGCGCGATTGCGAAATCAAACCTGCCCGCCGCATGCTTGGAAAAAAATTCGCCATAGGCGGCGCGGTCGCTACGGTGTTTTTATCAGGTCTGGTGGCATGGTGGGTGTTGGGTAGGCATCAGGCAGAAGACAAGAGTGAAAAGGGCGAGGGTAAATATGCCGCTAGCGCGCTTCCTGATAATGTTGCTCCGATGGCGGTTTCACCTGCGCCAGTAGCCGCTCCGCCTGTTCCAGTGGCAGCATCACCTGAACTGGTAGCAACTCCGCCAGCGCCGACAGCTACACCGCCTGCACCGGCAGCGGCTCCGCCTGTGCAGATGGCGAGCGTAAGCCAGGCGATTAATAAATCAAGCCTGTTTGAACAGCGGTTGGCAGCGGGTAAACAATTGCTTGAAGAGAAAAAAGCTGTCGCCAGCATCCAACTGTTCTACAACAATGAAATCCAGAAAGGGCGCATCGAAGGTTTTCTCAGGCGCGCAGATGGATTGGGCAAACTTTCCGAGATTTATCTGTTGCCCGCCAAGTTTGATGGCAAGGACGGGCTGCGCGTGCTTTACGGGGCATATCCGTCGGTTGACGCGGCACGCGATGCAGTCAAGGGGTTGCCGAAGCGCTATCAGGAAGCTTTTACTACATCCATCTATATCTTCTAAGTTCGCGCCGAAAAGCCTTTTGCGCTGAGCAAGCGGGCGCCCGCATGAATTCTTCCCGTTATTCCATTTGTCAGCACACTGCCTTTCCGGCATAATTCGTCCTGCCGTTCAGACCAATGGGAGAGTGTGTCGGCAAGCTCCGTTTCACGAAGCTTCGACACCGCCGAAGGCGCAACACCCGCAACCGCTCAGGCTCAAGGAACCATTGGCGCAGGCAAATCTGGAGAGCGTCAGAATCAGTTGTTAGTCGCTAGGCGTTAGTAGCTAGTTGAAGCAAGACCCGCGAAGCGGACATCACCAACTAACGACTAGAGGCTAGCTACTAACGACTAATGGTTGACCACCGAAGGGGCACGCAACGCGAGTTGTAATCTCTCAGGTACCGAGGACAGATGGGGCGCAGCACGGTTTCGTGCTGCGCCTTTTTTATTTGCAGAAAGCTGATATGACATTAAAACAAACCCCGTTAAATGAAGCACACCGCGCGATGGGCGCGAAGATGGTCGATTTCGGCGGCTGGGACATGCCGGTGAACTACGGCTCCCAGATCGACGAGCATCATCAGGTGCGCAACGACTGCGGCATGTTCGACGTGTCGCACATGCGCGTGGTGGACATCAAGGGCAAGGGGGTGCGCGACTTCCTGCGCTACCTGCTGGCAAACAACGTGGACAAACTCACCACGCCCGGCAAGGCGCTGTATTCCTGCATGCTGCTGGAAAACGGCGGGGTGATCGACGACCTGATCGTGTATTTCATGGAAGAACAGTGGTTCCGCATCGTGGTGAATGCGGGCACCGCCGACAAGGACATCGCGTGGATGAGGAAGCAGGCCGCCGAGCACGCGAAGGCGCACCCCGAATGCTACGCGGTGAGCGAAGGCGAGGCTAATGCCGAAGTTTCGGCGGAAGTCGCGCCTCCGGAAGAAGAAATCAAGAGGGTGCCGAATGCCTATCTATTCGGCGACATGAGCCAGGAAGAGGCGGCGAAACTCATATTTGGGAAAGAAAACGAGGAGCCGGCGGAAAAACCGCCGCTGGATATCACCGACCATCCCGAGCTGTCGATCATCGCAATTCAGGGTCCGCATGCCCGTGAGAAGCTGTGGGAGGCCATGCCCGGCAGCCAGCAGCTCACCGAGAAACTCGTACCCTTCAGCGCCGTCGTGGTAGGCACGATGTTCGTCGCGCGCACCGGCTACACCGGCGAGGACGGTTTCGAGGTGGTGCTGCCCGCCATCGCCGCGCCGTATTTCTGGAAGTCGCTGTCGGACAAGGGCGTCGAGCCTTGCGGCCTGGGGGCGCGCGACACCCTGCGCCTCGAAGCTGGCATGAACCTCTATGGGCAGGATATGGACGAGAGCGTGAACCCGCTGGAAGCTGGCCTTGCATGGACGGTGGATTTAAAGAGCGAACGCGACTTCATCGGCAAAGCAGCACTGCTCGCCAACCCGTCGGCGCGCAAACTGGTCGGGCTGGTGCTGCTGGATCGCGGCGTATTGCGCGGCCACCAGAAGGTGCATACCGCACACGGCGAAGGCGAGATCACCAGCGGCAGCTTTTCGCCCACCCTGAATCAGTCGATCGCGCTGGCGCGCGTGCCAAAAGAAGTGCAGATCGGCGACCAGGTGCAGGTCGCGATACGCGATAAAATGCTGGCGGCGAAAGTGGTGAAGTACCCGTTCGCGCGCAATGGTAAAAGCAATTTGTAGTCGTTAGTTGCTAGCCGGTAGTTAAAACCGCGCAGCGACAAACCCAACTAACGACTAGCGACTAACGTCTAACAACTAGGAGATTCAAATGAGCAACCCGAGCAATCTGCCAAGTAATTTAAAATACACCGCCTCCCACGAATGGGTCAAAAGCGAAACCGACGGCACCATCAGCATCGGCATCACCCAGCATGCGCAGGAACTGCTGGGCGACATGGTGTTTGTCGAAAACCCGGCGGTCGGGCGCAAGCTCAAGGCCAGGGAAGAATGTGCGGTCGTCGAATCTGTCAAGGCTGCCGCTGACGTGTACGCGCCGGTTTCCGGCGAAGTGGTCGCGGTGAACGGCGAACTGGATAGCGCCCCCGAAAAAATCAATGCCGACGCATATGGCGCATGGATGTTCAAGATGAGGCCGGACAATGCGTCCGACGTGGCGGCGCTGCTAGATGCGGCGGCGTATCAGGCCGTCGTGGACAGCGAAGCACACTAAAAACAGTTGTTAGTTGGTAGTCGTTAGTCGCTAGTTGGCGTTGTCCGCTACGCGGCTTTTAACTAATGACTAGCGACTAGCGTCTAACGACTCGGAGATTTTATGCCATTCATCCCCCACACCGAGCAAGATATCGCGGCGATGCTCGCCAGCATCGGCGCGAAAAATATCGACGCGCTGTTCGATGAAATCCCCGCCGCGCTGCGCAGCGGCAAGCTCACGCTAGTGCCCGACGGGCTGAACGAGATGCAGGTATCGCGCCTGATGCAGGAACGTGCCGCGCAGGATGCTCAGCCGCTCAACTTCATCGGCGCGGGCGCCTATGAGCATCACATTCCCGCCGCGGTCTGGGAGATCGCCACGCGCGGCGAGTATTACACCGCCTACACGCCCTATCAGGCCGAGGCCAGTCAGGGCACGCTGCAAACATTATACGAATACCAGACCATGATCGCGTCGCTGACCGGCATGGATGCGTCCAACGCCAGCCTGTACGACGGCGCGTCCGGCTTGGCCGAGGCGATCCTGATGGCGGTGCGTGCGCATAAATCCTCGCGCCGCGTACTGATGCCCGCCACGGTCAGCCCGCTGTACCGCAGCGTGGCGCAGAGCATCGTCAGGCTGCAGGACATCGAGATTGAAGAAATTCCTTTTTGTGCCGAGACCGGCAACATCGTCGCCGATGCGCTCGACAGCCATTTTGCCAAGGGTGACGTCGCTGCGGTCATCATCCCGCAGCCGAACTTCTTCGGCATATTTGAGAATGTCGATGCGCTGACCGACAAGGCGCATGCGCATGACGCGCTGGCGATTGCTCTGGTGAATCCCTTGTCGCTCGCGTTGTTGAAAGCGCCGGGCAATTGGGGCGGCAAGGGGGCGGACATCGCGGTCGGCGACGGCCAGCCGCTCGGCGCGCCGCTGTCCAGCGGCGGCCCGTATTTCGGTTTCATGTGCTGCAAGCAGGCGCTGGTGCGCCAGATGCCGGGGCGCATCATCGGGCGCACCGTCGACCTCGACGGCAAGCAGGGTTTCACGCTGACGTTGCAGGCACGCGAGCAGCATATCCGCCGTGCCAAGGCGACTTCCAACATCTGCTCCAATCAGGGGCTGATGGTGGCGGCAGCGACCATCCATATGGCATTGCTCGGTGCGGACGGGCTGCGCCGCGTAGCCGCGGCATCGCACGCCAACACGCAAGCTCTCGCGGAACTGACCAGCGGCGTACCTGGCGTGAAACGCTTGTTCAGCGCACCGCATTTTCACGAAGTTGTGCTGCAATTGCCAAAATCCTCTGCGGCGATATTAGCCCGCATGTCCGAACAAGGCATATCCGGCGGTTTCGATCTGCAACCGCACTACCCGCAACTGGGCAATGCGATTCTGGTATGTGTCACCGAAACCAAGACCAATGAAGATTTGCAGCGTTATGTGGCGGCATTACGCCACGCGCTTCAATAATTCAGCGAGGTTGCCGATTGTTCTACGCCCCTCGGGTATAATCCGCGCCCATGAAAATCCTACGCGGACTCTATTCGCCTGATACAAGGCCTGTTGCCATTACCATCGGTAATTTCGATGGGGTGCATCTTGGGCATCAAGCGTTGTTGAATGAGTTGCGTGCAACGGCACAAGCGCGCGGCCTGTCGATGGCGGTCATCATTTTCGAGCCGCATCCGCGCGAGTTTTTTACGCCGCAACAGGCTCCGGCGCGCCTGACCAGTTTGCGCGAGAAGCTGGAACTGTTCAGTTCATTGGGTATCGACCGCGTGCATATATGCCGTTTCAATGCCCAATTTGCAAAGATGGGCGCGGTGGATTTTATTCACGCGTTGCATGAAAAATTGTCTGCCGGATTTGTGTTGATCGGTGACGACTTCCGCTTCGGCAGCGGGCGTGCGGGCGATTTTGCGCTAATGGAAAAAATCGGTTTGCAACAAGGCTTTGCGGTGCAGGCAATGCATAGCGTGTTGCATGGCGGTGTGCGGATTTCCAGCACGGCGGTGCGCGCCGCACTGGCCGATGGCGATATGCGCCTGGCGCAACGATATCTCGGGCGGCCATACAGCATCAGCGGGCGTGTGGAGCATGGCGATGGCCTGGGCAAGAAACTCGGTTTTCCGACCGCGAACATCCAGTTGAAACATAACAGCCCGCCTCTGTCCGGCATTTTTGTGGTGCGGGTACACGGCGATGGCTTGCCGCCCATGGAAGGTGTCGCAAGCCTGGGCGTGCGACCGACGGTGAGACAGGATGGCAAACCGGTGCTGGAAGTGCATGTATTCGATTTTTCGCGCGAGATTTACAACAGGCACATGCGCCTGGATTTTCTGCACAAGTTGCGCGACGAGGAAAAATACCCCGATGTGGAAACGCTGACACGGCAAATTGCACTGGATGTGGAAAATGCAAAGCAATGGTTCAGGCAATATGGCTGAATGCCGGATGCCTCTATCCGGGATTGGCTATCGGTTCCCTTAAAAAATGGCCAAATTAAAAGTACTGTTTGCAACTTCTGAAGCCGCCCCGCTAATCAAAACGGGCGGTTTGGGCGATGTCAGCGGTGCCTTGCCTGCGGCCTTGCGCGACATTGGTGTGGATGTGCGCGTGCTGTTGCCGGGATACAGGCAAGTCACCGCGCAACTGGCGCAGTACAAAACGCTCGCATCGTTCAATAACCTGCCGGGTTTCCCATCTGCACGGCTGTTATCCGGCAGGATGGCGAATGGCGTGCCGATTTTCGTATTGGACTGCCCGGGTTTGTACCGGCGCGACGGGGGCATCTATCAGGATGCCAAGGGGCATGACTGGGCGGACAACCCGCTGCGCTTCGGCATGTTGTCCAGAATTGCGGCGTTACTCGGCAGCAGCGCGTCGCCGCTCGCATGGCATCCCGATCTGGTGCATTGCAATGACTGGCAAACCGGCCTGACACCCGCCTATCTGCGGTTTGAGCAGGGTGGGGCTCCGAGCGTCATCACTATCCACAACATGGCGTTTCAGGGTAACTTTCCCCCGGCGACGGTGCAGGAATTGCGTTTGCCACCGTCCTGTTTTGCTATCGAAGGTGTGGAGTTTTACGGCCATATGTCGTTTCTCAAGGCTGGCCTGTTTTATGCCGACCACATCACTACCGTAAGCCCGAATTATGCGAAAGAAATTCAGCAAACCGAACTCGGTTTTGGCATGCAAGGGTTGCTGACTAAACGCGGCGCAGATTTTACCGGCATCCTTAATGGTATCGATACCGATGAATGGAACCCCGCAACCGATATACATCTGACAAAAAAATTCAGCATTGCACGCATGGCCGGCAAGGCAGCCAACAAGGAATCACTGCAAAGCAGGCTGGGTTTGAATATTGCGCCGGAAGTTCCGCTTCTCGGCGTGGTCAGCCGTTTTACGCATCAGAAGGGGCTGGATTTGCTGCTGGAAATCGTCCCGCGCCTTATCGGTTTGCCGGTGCAATTGGCCATACTCGGCGGCGGCGAAGCGCAAATGGAGGGATTAGCGCTTGCCTTGCCGAAACGCTACCCGGGCAAGGTCAGCGTGAGCATCGGCTTCAGTGAAGAGCTTGCGCACCAGATAGAGGCGGGAGCGGATATGTTCATCATGCCGTCGCGCTTTGAGCCGTGCGGCCTGAACCAGTTATACAGTCAGCGCTACGGCACGCCGCCCATTGTCCATGCGACCGGTGGCCTGGTCGATTCGGTGGTGGATTGCACGATGGAAACCCTCGAGGACGGCACCGCCAGCGGCTTTGTATTCGAGGGCATGACCGCCGAAAATTTGTTCATGGCGATCCGGCGGGCGGTTGGTCTCTACCACGACCCGCAAAAATGGAAAATCTTGCGCAGGAACTGCATGGTTAAGGATTTCAGCTGGAAATCCAGCGCAGAGGCTTATCGCGCCGTCTATCTCAAGGTAATGGGGCTCAAGGTGATGGGGCGGTAGGCGCCAGCTCCTGCAGGCGCTTCGCGGTTTCTCCCAGCGCATCTGGCGACAGGTTTGACAGCGGGATGCGCCGCGCCTTGTCGAGATTCGGGTAGTGCTTGGATGTTGCGCGAAAGTAGCTGGGATCGTAGTGCAGCGTGAGCAACTCCGCAACCAGCGCGGCAAAGTCCCCGGCGCGGATCAATGAAGTCCAGTGTTCCAGTTGTTGGCTACCGTGGAAGCGGTGCAGCGCCTGCAAATGCGCGATCAGCGTCTCCGGGTTGGCGAGATAATGGTGGTAGTCTTCGAGCAGCCCGGCGACGCGCACTTCGAGCGGCGTTTCCAGCAGCAGGCATTCGCCGGCGTGCATCGCGTTGAACAGGGCGTCGGGCAGGGTGATAGTGCCGATCTTGCTGCTCTCCGCTTCGACATAAACGGGGCGCGCCGGGTCGAGTTTTTGCAGGGCTTGCAGCAGCATGCTGTCGAACCATTTCTGCGAAGGCTGTGCCTGGCCGGGCAGCCTGCCCAGCACCGAGCCGCGATGCTGTGCCAGGTTTTCCAGGTCGAGGACTTGCTGCCCGCTGTCTGCAAGCGCGGTGAGCAGGCGGCTCTTGCCCGAGCCGGTCGCGCCGCAGATCACGCGCAGCGAAAAGTTCTGCGGCAGCGTCGCCAGCTTTTCCAGCACGTCGCGCCGGTAGGTTTTATAGCCGCCTTCCAGCTTGTGCGCCGCCCAGCCGATCTCCGAGAGAACGATGCTCATCGCGCCGCTGCGCTGCCCGCCACGCCAGCAGTAGATCAGCGGGCGCCACGGCTTGGGGTGGTCGCGGAAGCGGGTTTGCAGATGCTGCGCGATATTCTTCGCGACCAGCGCCGCGCCGACCTTGCGCGCCTCGAACGGTGACACCTGTTTGTACAGCGTGCCGACGGCGATGCGCTCCTCGTCGGACAGCACCGGGCAGTTAATCGCGCCGGGAATATGGTCTTCGGCGAATTCCGCCGGGGTGCGTACGTCGATAATTTCGTCAAATTCGCCGAGCTGTGGTAGGTTTGCGGTTCTGAATAACATTGCTGAAAAAGGAATATTCGTGTCTGAAGTGAAGTTGACCCAATTGTCGCACGGCGGCGGCTGTGGCTGCAAAATTGCGCCGGCCATGTTGCAACAGATTCTGGGCGAAGTAAAAGAGAAATTGCCCTATGCCAACCTGCTGGTCGGTGCGGAAACCAGCGACGATGCGGCGGTATATCGCCTCAACGACCAGCAGGCGATCATCGCGACCACCGATTTTTTCATGCCGATTGTCGACGATCCGTTCGATTTTGGCCGGATTGCAGCGGCCAACGCGCTGTCCGACGTGTATGCGATGGGCGGCACGCCGATCATGGCGCTGGCCATCGTCGGCATGCCGGTCAACAAGCTGCCGGTTGCGGCGATCCGCGCGATCCTGCAAGGCGGCGAAGCGGTCTGCGAGGCCGCCGGAATCCCGCTGGCGGGTGGGCATTCCATCGATTCGACCGAGCCGATCTACGGGCTGGTGGCCATCGGTATCGTGCATCCCGACAGGCTGAAGAAGAACAGTGGCGCGCAGGCGGGCGACAAGCTGATACTCGGCAAGGGGCTGGGCGTCGGCGTGCTGGCGCAGGCGATGAAGAAGGGCGCGCTGTCCGCCGATGGCTATGCGCAACTGGTCGCTACCGCCACGCAGCTCAATACGGTGGGCAGCGAACTATCCGGATTGAATAGCGTGCACGCGCTGACCGATGTGACCGGCTTCGGCCTGCTCGGGCACTTGCTGGAAATGTGTCACGGCGCGGGGCTGGCTGCGGATGTGCAGTTCGGGCAAGTGCCGATCCTGTCCGAAGCCCTGCCGCTGGTGCAACAAGGCTATAGCCCTGGTGCAGTCGAGCGCAACCTCGCGAGCTACGGCCATGAAGCGGATTTCGCCGCGCAATTGCAAGGCTGGCAGCGCCATTTGTTGGCCGACACGCAAACCAGTGGCGGATTGCTGGCAGCCGTCGCACCGGAGGTGGCCGACGAGGTGCTTGCGATGTTCCATCGTAGCGGATTTGGACAGGCTACGGTGATCGGAGAGATGCGGCAAGGCGCACCGCGTGTGTCGGTAACTTAAGCGCCTCTTTCTGCAAGGGATAGTGCCCGAAGCCGCCGCGTATCTGATTTTGCCCCCTAAGGTTCTTCTTATACTTGCCGATATATAATACCCGCGATCAGAAAATGGGTATGAAGATATTCTAATATTTCTATTTTGAAGGAGTTAATGCGATGAAAACCGAATCTGTTGGGCAGGGAGCTAGTGCCGCCGCGATACACCTGAAAAACAAGCAGGAAACCGTTGAAAAACGCGCATCAGAAACAGGAGAAGCCAGCAAACAGCCGGAATCTTCCAAGCCGGGCATCGACGCTTCCAAGCAAGTGCTCAATGCGTCCATCCTGAAAGCATCAATGGAAGTGTCGCTAAGCGCCGGTAACAAGTCCATGAGCCTGCTTTTTAAAACTGCCATTGAAAATATTAATCAGGCATTGGCGCCCGAACTTGGCGAAAACGCTATCCAGGCGGCTGCCGATTCAGGCACGGATTTCAGCCCGCAAGCCACCGCCGATCGCATTGTGTCGCTGAGCACGGTATTTTTTGGCAAATACGCCGAACAACATCCGGAAAAAGACCTGGAAACGGCCTTGAACGATTTCACCGAACTGATCGGTGGCGGTATTGAAAAGGGTTTTGCCGAAGCGCGCCAGATTCTTGACGGCCTGAAAGTGCTGGAGGGGGATATTGCTTCCAACATCGACCAAACCTACGAAATGGTGCAGTCTGGTCTTAAATCGTTTGTGGAGAACTATCCGCCCCGATAAGGCGGACGATGCTCCTGCCCGCAATATTTTTTTGCGCTGCCGCGCACCTGATCCGCCGGATATTTCAGCGCATTCTTCTCCAGTTTATGCAGTGCGGCCTCGCGCAGGTCGATGCCCAATTTGTCCGACAGGCGCACCAGATACAGCAGGATGTCGGCCAACTCTTCGCCGACCGCCTGTTTGTCATCGCGTGGCAGCTCGGCGGACTGCGCTTCGGTCAGCCACTGGAAATGCTCCATCAATTCGGCTGCTTCCACCATCAGCGCCATACTCAGGTTTTTTGGCGAATGGAACTGATCCCAGTCGCGCGCTTCGGCAAACGCGCGCAGCTTGTCGCGCAACATCAATAAATCGGATTGATCCGGCATGGCGTGGCTCCAGTGATCTGAAAATCTTGCGGATTATAGCGTGCGGTGAGGTAGGATAATTTGCGCGTCGGGGACGGGGTGGCGCTACGCTGAAACTACGCCTCGCATCAACATGATCCGGGAGTTGGCGGGCATTCTCTGAAATAACCCGTTTTGCTTGTACTGTTTTGCGTTTTGCTTGCCATTCAAGATGTTATTTTGGCAGCATGCGCAAAATAAAACTTTCAGTTTGGGCGGGCTGGGTGTTTTCCGGGTTGCTGTCTGCTGGCGGCGGCGCACATGCGCAAAACAGCATTATCGCGCTGAATGCCGGTTATATCGGTAACGGGATGACGGCAGTCAAGATCGATCTGGCACAGCCGCTGGACAGCTTGCCGCATACCGAATTTATTATTAGCAGCCCGCCGCGTATCGTGCTCGAATTTCCCGATACAGTAAACGGGCTGGGTGAATCTGCCCTGGATTTTACCGAAGGGGGGGTGCGTGGCGCCAATATTGTCCAGTCTGGCGGGCGCACGCGTTTCGTGGTTTATTTTAGCCGGATGTTCCCATACAACATCCGGATCAACGGTAGCAGCCTGTTGATCGTTCTGCAGGACGGTGCCGCAGATGTGGGTGTGAACAGGAGCGCGTTGCGCCTTGCCGGGGCTAAACGGGATACGGGGCTGGAGGGCAAGCAGGACATGCGGGTGGCAGGAGAGGAAAATGCGGGTCGGGTAACGGAAGCCGGAACACCGGAAAACAGGGTTATTGCGGCGTATAGGGTGCAATCCGAAGAAGATTTGTTTGCGCCCGATCTCGATAGGTCAACGATCCAACTGGAGCTCCCCGATGCTGACTGGCTATTTTCTCACCGGCACAACGAATATCTTGCGTCCAGTTTTTCGGGAGACGCCGCACCCAATATGTCGCGACCAAACAGCACATCGCGGTCGCATACCGTTGCCACAACAAGGAATGAAGTGATCTGGCTAACGAACGAACGCTGGCAAATCGCTTCTGACAGCGCCTTGTTTTCGCCCGTCCTGCGTTTCGAATCGAAAGGGGAACGGTTCGATATCAAACCGCGCCGCCGCTCGATCTGGTTTGGATGGCGCGAAACATTCCCTTGATCGACGCCGGTAAAACAGTGCCGAGCACATTTGCGCCGTGTGGGTTGAGACCGTTATTGGCTGAAAAAGTCCTTGACCTTATCCATCCATGATTTTGCGCGCGGGTTGTGGTGCCCGCTGTCGGCTGCATTGATCGATTCAAATTCGCGCAGCAAATCTTTTTGCCGGTCGGTCAGATTCACAGGCGTTTCCACGATGACGTGGCAATGCAAGTCGCCATAGCTTGAGCTGCGTACTCCCTTGATGCCCTTGCCGCGCAGCCTGAAGATTTTGCCGCTTTGTGTTTCGGCGGGAATCTTGATCGAAGCTACTCCATCCAGCGTGGGAATTTCGATTTCGCCGCCCAGTGCGGCGGTGCTGAAGCTGATCGGCATTTCGCAATGCAGGTCGTTGTGGTCGCGCTGGAACACCGCGTGCGGCTTGGTGTGGATCACCACATACAGATCGCCGGGAGGCCCACCGTTGACGCCATGTTCGCCCTCGCCGGACAGGCGAATACGGTCATCGTTGTCCACACCAGCCGGGATTTTGACCGATAGCGTCTTGTGTTTCTTGATGCGCCCGTTGCCGCTGCAATCCTTGCACGGCGAAGAAATTATTTTGCCGGTGCCGTGACAGCGCGGGCAGGTTTGCTGGATGGAAAAAAATCCCTGCTGCATGCGCACCTGGCCGTGGCCGCCGCAAGTGCTGCAAGTGGTCGGGCTGGTGCCGGGCTTGGCGCCGCTACCCTTGCAGGTCTCGCATTCCACCATGGTCGGCACGCGAATCTGTGTTTCGGTGCCGCGCGCGGCCTGCTCCAGCGTGATTTCCATGTTATAGCGCAGGTCGGCACCGCGATGCACGTTGCTGCGCCCGCCACCACCGCGCCCGCCGCCGAAGATGTCGCCGAAGATGTCGGAGAAATCGAACCCTGCCGCGCCTGCACCGCCTGCGCCGAACGGGCCGCCGCCCATGCCGCCCGACTCGAACGCGGCATGGCCATACTGGTCGTAAGCCGCGCGCTTTTGCCCATCGGAGAGCGTCTCATAGGCTTCCTTGGCTTCCTTGAAATGCTCCTCCGACTTCGGATTGTCCGGGTTGCGGTCGGGGTGATGTTTCATCGCCAGCTTGCGATAAGCCTTCTTGATTTCTTCGTCCGAAGCGTCGCGGTTGACGCCCAGCACTTCGTAGTAGTCTTTTTTGGACATAGTCGTTAGTAGTTAGTCGCTAGTCGTTAGTTGAAAAGCGAACGGGTCGCTAGATTGTTGTCGCTAGTCGTTAGTTGAAAAGCAAACCCAATGGGTTAACTAACGACTAACGTCTAGCGACTAACGACTATTTTTTATCCTTCACTTCAGTAAATTCCGCATCTACCACATCGCCTTCATCCTTCTTCTGGTCGGAGCAAGGCTCGCCTGAACCGCAGCTTCCGCAGCCTTCGCCGCCTTGTTGTGCCTTCGCTTGTTCGGCGGCGTACATCTTTTCGCCGAGCTTCTGCGCGGCAGTCGCCAGCGCTTCGGTCTTGGCTTCGATGGCGTCCTTGTCGTCGGCCTTCACCACTTCCTCGGCTTCCTTCAGGGCGGCTTCGATGGCGGATTTTTCATCCGCCGTCAGTTGTTCGCCGTATTCCTTCAGCGATTTCTGCGTGGAGTGGATCAGCGCGTCGAGTTGGTTGCGCGCGGTCACCAGTTCGAGTGCCTTGCGGTCGTCTTCGGCGTGGACTTCGGCATCGCTTACCATGCGCTGGATTTCCGCTTCGCTCAAGCCGGAGCTAGCCTGGATCTTGATCTTGTTCTCCTTGCCGGTCGCCTTGTCCTTCGCCGAGACGTGCAGGATGCCGTTCGCGTCGATGTCGAAAGTCACCTCGATCTGCGGCATACCGCGCGGTGCAGGTGGGATGTCGGTCAGGTTAAATTGCCCGAGGCTCTTGTTGCCGGAAGACACTTCGCGCTCGCCTTGCAACACGTGGATAGTCACCGCATTTTGGTTGTCGTCGGCGGTGGAGAACACCTGCGAGGCCTTGGTCGGGATCGTGGTGTTTTTCTTGATGAGCTTGGTCATCACGCCGCCCAGCGTCTCGATGCCCAGGCTGAGCGGGGTCACGTCGAGCAGCAACACGTCCTTGACCTCGCCTTGCAGCACGCCGCCCTGGATCGCCGCACCCACTGCTACGGCCTCGTCCGGGTTCACGTCCTTGCGCGGCTCCTTGCCAAAAAACTCCTTCACCTTCTCTTGCACCAAGGGCATACGGGTCTGGCCGCCGACCAGAATCACGTCGGCGATGTCGGCGTTGGATACGCCCGCGTCCTTCATCGCGATCTTGCACGGCTCGATGGTGCGCGCGATCAGATCGTCCACCAGGCTTTCCAGCTTGGCGCGCGTAATCTTCACCGCGAGGTGTTTCGGGCCGCTGGCGTCCGCCGTGATGTAGGGCAGGTTCACTTCGGTCTGCTGCGCGGAAGACAGCTCGATCTTGGCCTTTTCCGCCGCATCCTTCAGGCGTTGCAGCGCGAGCATGTCCTTCTTCAGGTCGATGCCGCTTTCCTTCTTGAACTCGTCGACCAGGAATTCGATCACGCGCATGTCGAAGTCTTCGCCGCCGAGGAAAGTGTCGCCGTTGGTGGACATCACCTCGAACTGGTGCTCGCCCTCGATTTCCGCGATGTCGATGATGGAGATGTCGAACGTGCCGCCGCCCAGGTCATACACCGCGATCTTGCGGTCACCTTCCTGCTTGTCCAGACCGAAAGCCAGCGCGGCTGCGGTCGGTTCGTTGATAATGCGCTTCACTTCCAGTCCGGCGATGCGCCCGGCATCCTTGGTGGCCTGGCGTTGCGAGTCGTTGAAGTAGGCCGGCACGGTGATGACCGCTTCGGTGACCGGCTCGCCGAGATAGTCTTCGGCGGTTTTCTTCATCTTTGCCAGCACTTGCGCGGAAATCTCCGGTGCGGAAATCTCCTTGTCGCGCACCTTGATCCACGCATCGCCGTTCTTGGCCTTGACGATGTTGTAGGGAACCATGCCGATGTCCTTCTGCACCATTTTTTCCTCGAAACGGCGACCGATCAAGCGCTTCACGCCATATAGCGTGTTCTTCGGGTTGGTCACCGCTTGGCGCTTGGCCGCCGCACCGACCAGTACTTCGCCGTCTTCCATGTAGGCGATGATGGACGGAGTGGTGCGCGCGCCTTCGGCGTTCTCGATCACCTTGGTCTTGCCGTTTTCCATGATGGCCACGCAAGAGTTGGTCGTGCCCAGGTCAATACCGATAATTTTTCCCATGATGCTTTTCCTTTCAGTTGAATAGGTTGAATCCGTAAAGTCTGCTGTTGCCTAAATGGGGTGCGCAGCCGATATTTCAAGTGGGTCGAGCTTGTAGCCAGTAGCTTGTAGCGGGTAGCAGAACCGGGTTGGCTACGAGCTACCGGCTACGAGCTACAAGCTTATTCTTTTCCCTTCGCCACCATCACCAGCGCCGGGCGTAGCACCCGGTCATTCAGCGTATAGCCCTTCTGCATTACGCTGACCACGGTATTGGCGGGCTGGTCGCTGTCTACCATGCCGATTGCCTGGTGTTTGTGCGGATCGAGCTTTTCGCCTGCCGGGTTGATTTCTTTGATGCTGAATTTTTCGAACACCCCGGAGAGTTGTTTCAGCGTCAGTTCCATACCGCTCTTGAAGCTTTCCACGTTAGCCGTGGTTACCGCGAGGCCTGCCTCCAAGCTGTCCTTCACCGCCAGCATCTCGCCGGAAAAACGCTCCACGGCAAATTTTTGCGCCTTGCTGATGTCATCAGCCGCGCGGCGGCGGATATTCTCGCCTTCGGCCTTGGCATACATCCACGCGTCATAATGCTCCTGCGCTTTGCGCTCGGCTTCCTTGAGCATTTCCTCCAGGCTGGGCATGACTTCGGGTGCGTTTGCCGGGGTAGATTCGGCGCTTGCCGGAGCTGTTTGCTGTTCAAGTTGCGGATTGGTTTCGTTTTGTTCCATGCGTCCTCCTGATTTCGACTTGTGATTAATTGGGACGGAGTCCCGGATTTCAAGGGGGTAACGAAAAAAATGCATGTGCCTCGCCCGAGATGGTAAAAAATTTCTTGGTGTGCGTAAAAATGACGTACAATTTATTACCCATTTTTGGAGAATAGCCATGCCTGCTGCTACTGTCGCCAACGAATCTGCCCGCATCAATTTGCGCACCAGCGCCGACGCGAAGGCCATGATCGAGCGTGCCGCCGCCCTGATGGGCACCACCGTTTCCAGCTTCATGTTGCAGAATGCTTACGAAGCGGCGCGCCGCATCGTTTCCGAAAATGATACGCTGATGTTGACGCAACGTGACTTCGATGCCTTTGCCGCATCGATAGAGCACCCTCCAAAGCCCAAGACTGCCTTGCGCAAACTCATGGCGCGCCGCTGAGCATGGCCGCCATCCGGCTGCTGGATGCGCAGTACCGCCGCGAAGGCTTCGATTGCGGCGATACCGCGCTGAATGAATTCCTGCTGCGCCAGGCAGGTCAGCAGCAACGGCGCGGCTTCGGCAAGACATACGTGGCGCTTGCCGGGGACGAGGCGACTGTCATCGGCTTTGTCACCGTCAGCGCCGGGCAGATTGCGACGGCCTCGCTATCTTCCCAATCCAGGCTGCCCCGCTATCCTGCGCCCATGCTGCGCATAGGTCGCCTGGCGGTGGATATGCGGCACCAGGGCAAGGGCATTGGTCAGGATTTATTGGCGTTTTCCCTGCGGTTGGCCGTGGAATTTTCCCAGCGCGTGGGGCTATATGCCGTAGTCGTGGACGCCAAACATGACAAGGCCAAGGCGTTTTACCGGAAGCTCGGCTTCATTGCCTGTGTGCATAATCCGCTTTGCTTGTATCTGCCGATTGCGACGCTGGAGCAGATTACCGTGACAGGCTCCGGGATGTAAGATTTTGTACGCACATGTGTCATGTATTATGGAAGCATCAATAAAGGGAACCTCTAAATTCTTCGCCCCCCAATTCTCCCAAGGAGTGAGGCAATGACCGAACCAACCATTACCTGCCCGAGCTGCAAGGCCGAGATCAAGCTCACCGAATCGCTGGCTGCGCCGCTGATTGCGGCGACACGCCAGCAGTACGAGCAGCAACTTGCCCAAAAAGACAGCGATATCGCACAGCGCGAGCAGGCCATGCGCGACAAGGAAAAGCAGCTTGCAGAGGACAAGCGCAAGCTTGACGACCAGGTGGCCGACCAAGTCGCGGCGCAGTTGAAGGCGGAACGTACCCGCATTGCTGCGGAAGAATCCAAAAAAGCCAAGATCGCCAGCGCCGCCGAACTGGAAAACAAGGTGCGCGAACTGGCCGATTTGCAGGATGCGCTCAATGCAAACAATGAAAAACTGGCCGAGGCGCAGAAGGCGCAGGCCGAACTCATCAAAAAACAGCGCGAGCTCGATGACGCCAAACGCGAATTGGAGCTCACGGTGGAGAGGCGGGTTCAGGACGGATTGACCGAAGTCCGCACCCAAGCCAGAAAAGAAGCCGAGGACGAACAGAAGCTCAAGGTAATGGAGAAGGAGCAGACCATTGCCGCGATGCAGAAGCAGATCGAAGACCTCAAGCGCCGGGCAGAGCAGGGGTCGCAACAATTGCAGGGCGAAGTGCAGGAACTGGAGATTGAAAACCTGCTGCGCAGTAAATTTCCTTTCGACGCCATCGAGCCGGTGCCCAAGGGGGAATTCGGCGGGGATGTGCTGCACCGCGTTGTCGGTGCAGGCGGCCAGCCCGGCGGCACCATTTTGTGGGAGTTCAAACGCACCAAGAATTGGAGCGATGCGTGGCTGGCAAAACTGCGCGATGACCAGCGCACCGCAAAGGCGGAAATCGCCGTCATCGTCAGCCAGGTGTTACCGAAAGGCGTTGAAACCTTCGAGATGGTAGAGGGCGTCTGGGTCACCCACCCGCGCGCCGCGTTGCCGGTAGCGATGATCCTGCGCCAGTCCTTGCTGGAGCTTGCCCTTGTCCGACAGTCATCCGAAGGCCAGCAGACCAAGACCGAAATGGTTTACCAGTACCTCACCGGCCCGCGTTTCCGCCAGCGGGTGGAGGCCATCGTCGAAGCGTTTTCCACCATGCAGGAAGACCTCGACAAGGAACGCAAGGCGATCATGAAGCAATGGGCCAAGCGCGAAGAGCAGATCGAGCGCGTGATGGGCGCAACGGTGGGCATGTATGGCGACTTGCAGGGGATTGCGGGGAAGTCGTTGCAGGAGATTGAGGGGTTGAGCCTTCAGGCGTTGGGCGCACCTGTTGCAAGCAATAGGCGCGCAGCGGAATGAGGGCAACAGGCATCGGCAACATAAACGATAAGGGAGTTGGAAATTCTTAAAGTACCGTTAATCATGCATCCAACATTCCCCCATCCCCCTCCTAACCTCCCCCTTGAAGGGGGAGGAACTTTACTCCCTCCCCTTCAAGGGGAGGGTTGGGGTGGGGATGGGTTTTGCCTTGGCTTATATGACGTAATTTGTAAATGGTATTTTGGTAATTTCCTGCTCACTAAGGCAATTGCCCTTACGAATGCGCCTTGCAAATATGTCAATACCGACATACAATCCATCGCATGAGCAAGCAGCGTAAACCCTTGGTGTGGCTGCATGGCGAAGTCAAAACGCCACCCTTTTCTGCCGAGGCAAGAATTGAAGCGGGTGTTTTATTGCGACACCTGCAAGAGGGCATCAATATATCGCTACCACACTCAAGGTCAATGTCCAGTATCGGTCGCGGTTGCCACGAATTGAGAATCCCCGACGAAAATCGTACTTGGCGCATCGTGTATTACGTCGATACGGTAGCCATCGTGATTCTTGAAGTATTTGCCAAAACCACCAGCCAAACACCCCAGACGGTAATTGACGTTTGCGAGGCGAGGCTGAAACGTTACAAATCAATTTAGCAGGAGGGTGAATGCCATGAAAACAAACAAATTAGAGCGTCTCCAGGCTGACGGCTGGAAAGTCGGCAGTGCGGAAGATTTCCTGCAATTAAGCGATGAAGAAGCACAGCTCGTCGCACTCAAGCTTTCACTTGTCAGTGCGGTAAAAAAATCACGCATCAAACACAAACTTTCACAAATTGACCTTGCGCAACGCATGAAATCGAGCCAGTCGCGCATTGCAAAAATCGAAGCGGGCGACCCTTCAGTTTCGCTGGATTTGATCGTTCGGGCGCTCATCGCAAGCGGTGCTACAACGCGCGATATTCAGGCGGCATTTACGGCGAATTAACGGGTGGCGGGACATCGCCGAACAGTTGCTGGTTAGAACAGGCCAGCAGCTTGATGAGGCGGTTAAAGAAGGTGCGTTACAGGAGATTTGCCATGACCAAAAAAACCAAAACTAAAAGCCCGATATTAGAAGCCGTGCATGAGACGGCCAGTGATCTAAGCCGCCTGGGTTTTATCGACAAACGCAAAATGCGCCAGTTCGACGCGCTGTGCCTCGATCCGGTACCGGCCTACGACAGCGAGAAAATCCGCGCGTTGCGCGACCATCTACAGTTAAGCCAATCGGTGCTTGCCGCACTGCTGAACACCAGCCTATCGACAGTGCGTAAATGGGAAATCGGCGAGAAGCATCCGAGCGGGCCGTCACTGAAGTTGCTCAATCTTTTGGAGCGCAAAGGGCTGGAAGCTGTTCTGTAACGTGAAATTCGCACAGCGATTCGTTTTAAACGGAAGTGTCATTTGAATAACGGTTAGCTTTACTCAGTAGGGCTCATAAATATGGACGATGACTATTTAAATCCTCTACCAGGAAAAACATATATAAGTCCTTCCCTCCCAGCTTTCGGAGATAAAGATCGACGAGTTCGTATTGCCTCAAAAGTATTGCCTTCAGAAGATGGCTATGAGTATGTGAAAGAGCGCGACGAAGTTGTGTTAAGAAAAAAGCCAGATGCTGCGACATACATAACAGCCAAGTTTTTGGAAGATACACGGCAAACTTTTGTTCTCACAGTTCAGAAGTTTATGTCAGAAACCGGTCAGCCATATGGCACGGGATTCTCTTTTGTTGGGGATGAAATTGGTAGGTTTTGCGAGTTTTTGGCAAACATTCAGTCTGTTGATTTTAAAAGTAGAGCGAAGGTTAATATTTCTGACGAAGAACTTCGTAAAATAGCCTTAACCACACATCAAGCCAAGACTTTCATAACAGAAAATCAAGAGCTATTTGCTGAAGTATTAAGATCTGAAGTAACAACAGAGGATTTAATAGCAGTCGGATACCGAAAGAAACAATTAGAAGTTTTCGAAAATTTACTTATCGACCCAAGCTACTTCACCTCCCTGAAAGAAAAAAAGAAATGCACAAATGAAGGCCTTTGGCAAAGGTATTTTGAGAAAAACCCTTGGGTGTTTGGCTATGGACTAGGGTATATATTTTTGTCTGGACTAGATGACAAAAAATTAGAACAAATCGTCCAAGGTCACAGCATTGATTCGCATGGTAAACGTGTTGATGCCCTGATGAAAACTAAAGGCATTATTTCTAATCTTTGCTTTGTAGAGATTAAAACTCATGCAACTGAATTGCTTGATTCCAAACCTTATCGATCTGGTTGCTGGGCACCTTCAAAGGAGCTAGCGGGTGCTATAGCACAGGTTCAAGGTACAGTTGCGTTGGCGGTCGAAAATTTATCGAGCAAAATAAATCCGAGTGATAAAGAAGGCAATCCTACTGGTGAAGAGATTTTTAATTATCAACCTAAATCCTATCTTGTAATAGGTAACATGAATGAGTTTGTATCAGAACAGGGCGTTAATAAAGACAAACTAAGGTCATTCGAGCTATTGCGCAAGAATACATCGAACCCAGAAATTATTACTTTTGATGAGTTATATGAGCGTGCTAAATTTATCGTTCACCACAATCAAAGCTAACAAGGCGTAGCTGTAGGGCAATTTTTCCGCTGCACTCAAAAATTGCTGCGGAGCGCGGCTTTGGAGGTCTGCAATGGGTAGATAGCGGAACTTGGTGGCTGGCCGGTTTTGGGGAGCATAAAATCATAGCCGATCAGCGGTACGAGGCAGAAACGAAAGTTCGCGTTCCGCGAAAAAAGCGCATTTTAAGGTGTAAATCGAAGGGCGTGTGTGTGGTTTTTTCTTGCTACATAAGCGCCACAACTGTGTTGGGAAAGCACCATGAGTAACCATAAGCTTGAACTCACCTGGATCGTTAAGGAGAATCTGCCCAAGCTGGCACGGTGTATTTTTCAGGAAGATACGGCGAAGCTTTATCACGCAGAGCATCGGGTAACGGGCAACGATTTCTTTGATAAGGCCGAAGCATGACCGTTAAGAAGAAACCTTCTCATCCAGCAGCTTCACCTGAAGCCAATTCTCCAAGCAGCGGAGAGTTTTTGCTGTACCAAACTGAGGATGCGCAAACCCGTATTCAGGTGCGGCTGATCGATGGTGTCTTGTGGCTGACTCAAAAACAGCTTTCCGATCTATATCAAAAAAATGTTCGCACTATCAGTGAGCACATCCGCAACATTTTTGCAGATGAGGAATTAAGCACTGATTCAACCATCCGGAAATTCCGGATAGTTGCTTCGGAAGCCGCGCGGAGTGTGGAAAGACTGGTTGATCATTACAGTCTGGAAATGGTGCTGGCAGTCGGTTACCGGGTGCGTTCGCATCGCGGCACGCAGTTTCGCCGCTGGGCGACGGAGCAGCTCAAGAGTTATCTGGTCAAGGGGTTTGTGCTGGATGACGAGCGTTTCAAGCGCGGGGATGATGTTTATTTCGATGAGTTGCTGGCGCGCATCCGCGACATCCGTTCTTCGGAGAAAGCGTTCTGGAAAAAGGTGCTGGACATTTATGCGACCAGCATTGACTACGATCCTTCTGCGGAAGCATCACAGCTATTCTTTGCCACGATGCAAAACAAGATGCACTGGGCTGCGCATGGGCATACGGCTGCCGAGTTGATTTTCATGCGTGCCGATGCGGCTGCTCCGAACATGGGACTGACCAGTTGGGCGGGGGTATCCAAAGGTGGGTTCGTGCGTAAGGTGGATGTAAGCGTGGCAAAGAATTATCTCAACGAGGAAGAGTTGGGGACGCTGAACCGAGTCGTGAATGCCTACCTTGAGTTTGCCGAGTTGCAGGCGCGGAGGCGACGCGAGATGACCATGAGCGCATGGATTGCCAAGTTGGACGATTTCTTGCGTTTATCTGACCGCGAAGTGCTGACGCATGCCGGGAAGATTTCTGTCGAGTTGGCACAAGCCAAGGCAGAGGCTGAATTTGGCATTTTCCAGCAACGACAATTGGCCGCGCCTAGTCGCGCGGAGCAGGATTTTGAGGCGGCGATCAGCAAGCAGGTTAAAGCCGTCGAACAGGTGAAGCGCACCGGGAAAAAGAATAAGGGAAAAACCGGATGAACTGCCTTATCACCGGGTGGTTGAGTTTGGGTGCGCCGCAACAATGCAGTTCTTGTTTTGATGAACCCTGACCACAAAAACTACCACTGGCGCATCGCCGGTTTCTATTTCTTCTATTACGCCTTCGTGGGGATGTTCGCGCCCTACTGGAGCCTGTATCTCCAATCCATCGGTTTCGATGCTATCGATATCGCCATCCTGATGTCGGTGCAGCCGGTGATGCGCATGATCGCGCCGAATATCTGGGGTGTGCTCGCAGATCGGACAGGCAAGCGGCTGCTGGTGGTGCAGGTCGCGGCGACGCTGAGCGCGGTGTGTTATCTCGGTGTGTTTGCCACGACCAGTTTCTGGGGCATGTTGCTGGTGCTGGGGCTGATGAGCTTTTTCTGGAGCGCGTCGATGCCGTTGGTGGAGGCGACCACGCTCACTTATCTCGGCAAGAACACCGCGCATTACGGGCGCATCCGCTCGTGGGGCTCGATCGGTTTCATCGTCGCGGTGGTGGGGCTGGGCTACGCCTTCGACTATATCGCCATCGCCTGGCTGTTGTGGGCGGGACTGGTCTGCGAGCTGGGCATCCTGCTGTTCTCGCGCCAGATTCCGCCCACCGAAGTGCTGGCGCACCATACCGACAGCCAGTCGATACGGAACATCCTGTTGCAGCCGCGCGTATTGGCGTTGTTCGGCGCCTGTTTGCTGATGTCCGTCGCGCATGGGCCTTACTACACATTCTTTTCGATTTATCTGGTCGAGCACGGCTACGCCAAGAGCGCGGTGGGCGGGCTATGGGCGCTCGGTGTGATCTGCGAGATCGGCGTGTTTTTCCTGATGCCGTGGCTGGTGCGGCGCTACGGGTTTACGCGCATCCTGATCGGCAGTTTTGGCCTGGCCGTGCTGCGCTTCATGCTGATCGGCTGGGGCGTGGATTTCCTGTTGCTGCTGCTCGTTGCGCAAGTGCTGCATGCCGCCACCTTCGGCGCATATCACGCCGCCTCGGTCGGGCTGATACATGAATTCTTTCAGGGGCGACACCAATCGAAAGGCCAGGCGCTGTTCGGCAGCTTCACCTATGGCGCAGGCAATGTGCTGGGCGGGTTGGCCAGCGGCCCGATCTGGGTACACTACGGCGCCAGCGTGCTGTATTCGTGCAGCGCGGCTATGGCGCTGCTGGGTTTGCTGCTGATGGTGTGGAAGATGGGCGGGGCTCAACCCACGTAAGGTGCCCTAAAATTGCGCCTGTTGTGGCATAATTGCAGGTTCAAAAAAACGGAACAATATGAGCGCGCAAACTCTTTACGACAAACTCTGGAATGCCCATGTGGTGCGGCAGGAAGCCGATGGCACCGCGCTGATTTATATCGACCGCCATCTGGTGCATGAAGTGACCAGCCCGCAGGCGTTCGAGGGACTGAAGCTGGCCGGGCGCAAGCTGTGGCGCAGCGCTTCGATCCTCGCGGTGGCGGACCATAACGTGCCGACTACCGGTCGCGCGCAGGGCATCGCCGATCCGATCGCGCGTTTGCAGGTGGAGACGCTGGACAGCAATTGCGCGGAATACGGTGTTAACGAATTCAAAATGAACGACGTGCGCCAGGGCATCGTGCATGTGATCGGGCCGGAGCAGGGCGCGACTCTGCCGGGCATGACGGTGGTGTGCGGCGATTCGCACACCAGCACCCACGGCGCATTCGCCGCGTTGGCATTCGGTATCGGCACGTCGGAAGTCGAGCATGTGATGGCGACGCAATGCCTGCTGATGAAGAAATCCAAAGCCATGCAGGTGGTGGTGGAGGGCGCGCTCGGCAAGGGCGTGACCGCCAAGGATATCGCGTTGGCGGTGATCGGCAAGATCGGCACGGCGGGCGGCACCGGCTATGCGATTGAATTCTCCGGCAGCGCGATACGCGGCCTGTCGATGGAAGGGCGCATGACGCTGTGCAACATGGCGATCGAGGCGGGCGCGCGCGCGGGCATGATCGCGGCGGACGACACGACGATCAATTATTTGAAGGGGCGCCCGTTCGCGCCGCAGGGCGAGTTGTGGGACAAGGCGGTGGCTTACTGGAACACGCTGCACAGCGACGACGGCGCGCGGTTCGACGCGACAGTCCAACTGGATGCCGCGCAGATTAAGCCGCAAGTGACCTGGGGCACGTCACCGGAAATGGTGGTGGCGGTGGATGGACGCGTACCCGATCCGGCGACGATGAGCGATGCGGTGAAGCGCGAGGGTGCGGAGCGCGCCTTGCGCTATATGGGGCTGGCTGCGAATACGCCGATCACGGAGATCAACATCGATAAGGTGTTTATTGGCTCCTGCACCAACGCGCGCATCGAAGATATGCGCGCCGCTGCTGCGGTCGCGAAGGGCAAGCATGTCGCGGCGAATGTGAAGCTGGCGATGGTGGTGCCCGGTTCCGGTCTGGTGAAACAACAGGCCGAGCAGGAAGGCCTGGATAAGATATTTATCGCGGCGGGTTTCGAGTGGCGCGATCCGGGTTGTTCGATGTGTCTGGCGATGAACGACGACCGGCTCGCGCCGGGCGAACGCTGCGCTGCTACTTCCAACCGCAACTTCGAGGGGCGGCAGGGGCAGGGCGGGCGCACCCATCTGGTCAGCCCGGAAATGGCTGCCGCTGCGGCGATTGCCGGACATTTTGTCGATGTGAGCAAATAAATATCATGCAAAAATTCACCCTGTTAGATGGCCTGGTTGTGCCGCTGGATCGCGCCAACGTCGATACCGACGCGATCATTCCCAAGCAATTCCTGAAGTCGATCAAGCGCTCCGGCTTCGGTCCGAATGCGTTCGACGAATGGCGCTATCTGGATCACGGCGAGCCGGGCATGGACAACAGCAAACGTCAGATCAATCCGGATTTCGTGCTGAACCAGCCGCGCTATCAGGGCGCGCAGATACTGCTGGCGCGCGAAAATTTCGGCTGCGGCAGTTCGCGCGAACACGCGCCCTGGGCGCTGGAAGATTACGGCTTTCGCGTCATCATCGCGCCGAGCTTTGCCGACATCTTCTTCAACAACTGCTTCAAGAACGGCCTGTTGCCGATCCGTCTGGCTGCGGAAAAAGTGGATGCGCTGTTCAAGGCGGTGGAAGCGAACATTGGCTACAAGCTGAAGATTGATCTGGAGCGGCAGAGCATCACCGCGCCGGATGGCGCGGTGTACCAGTTCGAGGTGGAGGCGTTCCGCAAGCATTGCCTGCTGAATGGGCTGGACGACATCGGCCTGACTTTGCAGCATGTGGACGAGATCAAGATATTTGAGGCGAAGCATCGCGCGGTGCAGCCGTGGCTTTTTTGTGAAATGTAAAATGCAAACCCCCTCAGTCCCCCTTGTCAGGGGGAAGAATGGCTCCTCCCCTGACAAGGGGAGGCCGGGAGGGGTTTGCATTTCACGATTGATAAGGAATTTAGAATGAAAATCGCAGTATTGCCCGGTGACGGCATCGGCCCGGAGATTGTCGCGCAAGCGGTTAAAGTGCTGGAGGCGTTGCGTGGCGATGGCCTGAAGATCGAGATGGAATACGCGCACCTCGGTGGCGCGGGGTATGACGCGGCGGGCGACCCGTTTCCTCCCGCAACCGAAAAACTGGCGCTGGCAGCCGATGCGGTGCTGCTCGGCGCGGTGGGCGGCTATCAATACGATACGCTGCCGCGCCCGATGCGCCCGGAACAAGGTTTGTTGCGTATCCGCAAGGGGCTGGGATTGTTCGCCAACCTGCGCCCCGCATTGGTGTATCCGGAATTGGTTAATGCGTCCAGCCTGAAGCCGGAACTGGTATCCGGACTGGACATCATGATTCTGCGCGAGTTGACCGGCGATATTTATTTTGGTCAGCCGCGCGGTATTCGCACCATGGATAGCGGCGAACGGCAGGGTTTCGATACGATGCTGTACAGCGAATCGGAGGTTCGCCGCGTGGCGCATGTCGGATTCCAGATCGCGATGAAGCGAAATAAAAAGATGTGTTCGGTGGACAAGGCCAACGTGCTCGACACCAGCATGTTCTGGCGCGAAATCGTCATCGACGTGGCGAAGGAATATCCGGCGGTCGAACTGTCGCACATGTACGTGGACAACGCGGCGATGCAACTGGTGCGCGCGCCCAAACAATTTGACGTGATCCTGACGGGCAACATTTTCGGCGACATACTGTCCGACGAGGCTTCGATGCTGACCGGCTCGATCGGCATGTTGCCGTCCGCGTCGCTGGATGCGAGCAACAAGGGCTTGTACGAGCCGTGCCACGGCTCGGCTCCAGATATCGCGGGCAAGGACATTGCTAATCCGCTGGCGACCATCCTGTCGGTGGCGATGATGATGCGCTACACCTTTGCGCGCGAAGACATCGCGCAGCGCATCGAAGCGGCGGTGCGCAAGGTGTTGCAGCAGGGGCTGCGCACGGGCGATATTTACGAGACCGGGATGCAAAAAATAGGTTGTACCGCGATGGGCGACGCGGTTGTTAAGAGCTTGTAGCTTGTAGCGGGTAGCCAAGCTGGTTTTGCTACCCGCTACAAGCTACCGGCTACCCGCTTAAATATTTGAGAGAGACAAAAATGAGCAAGCAATACGATGTATGCATATTGGGCGCGACCGGTGCGGTGGGTGAGGCGATGTTGTCTATCCTGGAACAGCGCAAGTTTCCGGTGCGCAATCTATATCCTCTGGCGTCCAGCCGTTCGGCGGGTTCGACGGTGCGCTTTCACGGCAAGGAACTCGAGGTGCTCGATGTGGAAGGGTTCGATTTTTCCAAGGCGCAGATCGGCCTGTTTTCGGCGGGCGGCAGCGTGTCGGAAAAATATGCGCCGCGCGCGGCGGCAGCCGGTTGCGTGGTGATCGACAACACCGCGCACTTCCGTTATGACAAGGATATTCCGCTGGTGGTGCCGGAAGTGAACCCGCATGCCATCGCCCAATACAAGAACCGCGGCATCATCGCTAACCCGAATTGCTCGACCATCCAGATGGTGGTGGCGCTCAAACCGATCAAGGATGCGGTGGGTATCGCGCGCATCAACGTGGCGACTTACCAGGCGGTGTCCGGCACCGGCAAGGAGGCGATCGAGGAACTGGCCGCGCAAACCCGCGCGCTCTTCAATTCACAGGATGTTGAAGTCGAGGTATACCCGAAACGTATCGCCTTTAACGTGCTGCCGCAGATCGACGTGTTCATGGAAAACGGTTACACCAAGGAAGAAATGAAAATGGTGTGGGAAACCCAGAAGATCATGGAAGATGATGCCATTCTGGTGAATGCGACCGCGGTGCGCGTGCCGGTGTTCTACGGGCACTCGGAAGCGGTGCATATTGAAACCCGTAAAAAAATCACTGCCGATGAGGCGCGTGCATTGCTGGAAAAGGCGCCGGGCGTGATCGTGATGGACAAGCGCGAACCGGGCGGCTACCCTACCCCGATCGAAGCGGCAGGCAACGACGCGTCTTATGTCGGGCGTATTCGCGAGGATATTTCCCATCCGATGGGCTTGAATATGTGGGTGGTCAGCGATAATGTACGCAAGGGCGCAGCGTTGAATAGTGTGCAGATTGCGGAGATTTTGATTGCGAAATACCTCGATTAGGACATAATGCGAAAAACATTATGAGCTTGTGCTTATAACTCCATGATGTTATTTTATATTGTCTACTGATAAAACAAAGGTGATAGCGTGCGAGAATCACTACTGAAACTGCTCGGATTGGTTGCTGGTTTGGCATTGTCCACATGTGTTTCCGCTATTGGTATGGGCGGGATAAATGTGTTTTCCGCATTGGGCCAGCCGCTGAAAGCCGACATCGAATTGGTGGCGGTCAACAAGATCGAGAAAACCAGCCTGGTCGTTCGCCTTGCTTCGCCCGATGCCTATAAAGGCGCGGGGCTGGAGTACCCCTATGGCAACAAATTCAAGTTTCAGATTGAAAACCGGCCGAATGGCGATCTGTATCTCAAGGTAAGCAGCGAGCAACCGGTCAACGATCCCTTTGTGAGCATGCTGGTCGAATTGTCCTGGGCGTCCGGCAGGCTGTTGCGCGAATACACCTTCCTGCTGGATCCGCCCGGTTATATCGCGGAGCAACCCAAACAAACTGATGTGCAAGCCATCGCACCGGCAGTGCAATCCGCACCGCCGGAAATGTCGCCCAGACCTGTCGAGCAAGCCGCCCCGGTAGCCGCTCCGCCGGTTGAGAGCCAGCCTGCCGAGAAGCCGGTAATGGCAGCGCCGACCAGAAAAACCGTCGTTATGCCAAGAAAGGAAAAGGATGTTGCCACGGGCAGCATTACCGTTCATGACGGCGATACGTTGAACAAGATTGCCATGCAAAACAAACCGGATGAAGTGAGTCTGGAGCGCATGTTGGTTGCGTTGTATCGCATCAATATCGATCAATTCGATGCCAAGAACATGAACCGCATCAGGACAGGCAAGATTCTGCGTTTGCCGAACCAGAGCGAGTTGATGGGTGTTGGGCAGTCTGATGCGGTAAAGGAAATTCGTGCACAGACGGCCGACTGGAATGCCTACCGGCAGAAATTGGCTGCTGCCGCCCCGGCCGTCAGCAAGCCGCAAGATGCCCAGCAAGTCGCCACCGGCAAGATTGCCAGTTCCGTTGCCGACAAGGCGCCGGTCGCCAAAGAGTCTGCCAAGGAAGTGCTGAAACTGTCCAAGGGCGAGGCGCCCGGAGACAAGGCCGCCACCGGCGCAGCAGGTAAAACACCGACCGCGCAGGACAAGAAGAATGCGCAGCAGGAAGATGCGATCGCCAAGGCGAAGTCGTTAAAAGAAGAGCAGACACGCACCGCATTGCTGGAAAAGAACCTCAAGGATATGCAACGCCTCGCCGAGCTGAAGGCGGAGGCTGCGGCATTGCAGAAATCTGCAAGCGCGGTACCTACCGTTGCCGCCTCTGCTCCCGTTGCTGTCGCCAGCGAAGCGGCTGCAGCCAGTGCAGTCAAACCGGCGCCTGCCCCCAAGCCGAAACCCAAAGTGGTTGTACCCGAGCCTTCGCTGGTAGATCAAATTCTTGCTGACCCCATTTATCTGGCTGGCGGAACGGCGATCTTGCTTGGCTTGGGCGGTATCGGCTTTATGTTGAGCCGCCGCAAGCGCGGATTTACCGCTGCGTCCGGCAAGGATGATGGCGCGTCAACCGGGCGTATCGCAGCGCCGGTTGCTCCATCTCCGGAATCCGGGGATTTTACCCGCACGGCAGCAGCGGCCAAAGCTGAAGAAAGCCCAAAGGCAGACAATGTCGATCCGATTAACGAGGCGGACCTGTTCCTGAATTTTGGCCGTGATGCGCAGGCAGAGGAAATACTGAAAGATGCTTTGAAGCATACGCCGAACGATCATCGGATACATCTCAAATTGCTCGGCATTTACGCCAACCGCAAGGATGCGAATTCCTTCTCGTCCGTCGCGCGCCAGTTGAAGGATTCCGGCGATGAAGAGGCGTGGCAGCAAGCCGCAGCAATGGGGCTCAGGCTGGAGCCGAATAACCCGATGTATGGCGGCGGAACCATTGAAGACGCGGAGAGCGCGACCACGCAAACGACCGTGCTCAATGCGCCTGAAGAGGCGGGTAGCATGACCAAGCAAATGAATACGTTCAGCCCTGATTTCGTTCTGGACGATACGCAGGCGGAGCAGGAAGCGCCATCAGCCGACGTGGATTTTGACTTGGGGGATGCGGAAAAAACCACGATCATGTCGCCTGAAGACATGGCTGCGGTTCAGGCGGGATCCATGGATTTCGATGTGACATCCACCAACCCATCGCTCAATGCACCGGACGGGATGGATTTCGATATTACATCAACCGATTTCTCGGCACCTGCAGCCGATGTGCCAGCAGAGCCCGAATCGTCGGACTTGAACGATCTTGTTTTCGATGTCACGTCAACCAACTCGTCCATGCTTGCTGCGGAACCGGAAGCCGACAAGCCTGCAAAAGATGAGGAATCCGACGAAGACGGGATGGCGTTCACACTGGATTTCCCGGTTGAAGATATGCTTCCAAAATCTGCACCTGCGGCACAGCCTGCCGAGGTCGGTTTGGCGGGCATCAGCCTGAACCTCGACGATGCCGAAACACCGGGCGAACCTGCGCCGGAAGCCAGGGATGAACATTGGCATGAGGTCGCGACGAAACTTGATTTAGCCAAGGCGTATCAGGAAATGGGCGATGTGATCGGTGCGCGCGAGATCCTTGAAGAAGTTCTGCGTGAGGGCGACGAGGGGCAGCGTGAAACCGCTCAATCCCTGCTCGACCAAATCGCTTAACCGGGAGATTTGCCATGACGGCGGCTCAATATTGGGCCGCCGTTTTCTTTTGGAGGAAAGATTGCAATTCCGTAATTCCAATTTGCATTAAACAGGAGTACAAGGCGGCGAGGATGAGGCGACGAAGACAGCACATTAGAGTGCGGCTAGGAGCCGAAGACGAAGCCAACACAGTAATCGTTTTTAATGCGAATTGGAATAAGAGGGTCGCGCCATGAGGATAGCAGTGGGTGTCGAGTACGACGGTGGCCCATATTGCGGCTGGCAGAGCCAGGCGGAAGGCCAGACCGTGCAGGACACGCTGCAACGCGCCTTAAGCCAAATCGCGGGCGACCCATTTACAAGTGAAAAGCTTTCAATCATCGCGGCAGGGCGCACCGACACAGGGGTGCACGCGCTGGAGCAGGTGGTACACTTCGATACGCAGGTTGAACGCCCGCTGACTGCCTGGGTGCGCGGCGTGAATGCGTTGCTGCCGGACAGCATCGCGGTGCGCTGGGCGCATCCGGTGCCGGACGAATTCCACGCGCGCTTTTCCGCACACGGGCGCAGCTACCGCTATTTGCTGATCAACCGCGCCACGCGCAGCGCGATACATGCGGGCAAGGCGGGCTGGTTTCATGCGCCGCTGGATGTTGCGACGATGCAGGCAGCCGCGCGATGCCTGGTGGGCGAGCACGACTTCAGCGCATTCCGCGCGGCGCAATGCCAGGCCAAATCGCCGGTCAAGAATCTGCACCAACTGGACATCCGCAGGCACGGCGAAATGCTGATTTTCGATTTGGGCGCGAATGCGTTCTTGCACCACATGGTGCGCAACATCGTCGGTTGCCTGGTGTATGTGGGCAAGGGAAAATACCCGCCGGAATGGCTCGCAGAGGTATTGGATAGCCGCGAACGCAGCCTTGCCGCACCGACCTTTTCGCCGGATGGCTTATACTTGCGTCGCATTCAATATGAGGCGAAGTGGGGATTGCCGCAAGAACAGGATCGGGGATTGAGGATTGGGCATGAATGAGCAGAAAGATAATGGTTCGTTGGCGCGACACCAAGATGTGGAGCAGGGTTTTCCTTGCTCCTCGATCCTTGCTCCTCGATCCTTCGTGGTGACCCGTGTAAAAATTTGCGGCATCACCCGCGTGGAAGACGCGCTGGCCGCCGCGTATAGCGGCGCGGATGCCATCGGGCTGGTGTTCTACGAGCGCAGCCCGCGCCATGTGAGCATCGCACAGGCCGCGCAACTGGCGGCTGCGCTGCCGCCATTCATTTCGACGGTTGGGCTGTTCGTCAATGCCGACGCCGCCTTCGTGCGCGAGGTGCTGGCGCAGGTGCCGCTGGATGTGCTGCAATTCCATGGCGACGAAACCCCGGAGTATTGCGTGCAATTCGGGAAACCTTATCTCAAGGCGATCCGCGTCAAGGCGGGGGTGGATTTGATACAATGCGCGGCGCGTTTTCATACCGCGAGAGGCATGTTGCTGGATGCGCATGTGGAAGGTGTGCCGGGAGGCACCGGCGCGACCTTCGACTGGGCATTGATCCCCAAACAACTGCCGTTGCCGGTGATTTTGTCCGGTGGTCTGGATGCGGAAAATGTCGCGGCAGCCATCGAACAGGTGCGGCCCTATGCGGTGGATGTGTCGAGTGGTGTAGAGTCGGGCGGCGTAGAGGCAGGCAAAAAAATCAAGGATGCGGCAAAAATTGCTCGCTTCATACAAGAGGTTAAACAGGCAGATGTACGATTACCCGGATAAGAACGGCCACTTCGGCCCGTATGGCGGCATTTATGTCGCCGAAACCCTGATGAGCGCGCTGGACGATCTGAACCGGGCTTATGAAAAATACCGCCACGATCCCGAATTTATCGCCGAACTGAATTACGACCTCAAGCACTACGTCGGTCGCCCCAGCCCGATTTATCACGCCAAACGCTGGTCGCAACAACTCGGCGGCGCGCAGATATTCCTGAAACGCGAAGACCTCAACCACACCGGCGCGCACAAGGTGAACAACACCGTGGGGCAGGCGCTGCTCGCCAAACGCATGGGCAAGCCGCGCGTGATCGCCGAGACTGGCGCGGGTCAGCACGGCGTGGCGACGGCCACCGTGGCGGCGCGCTACGGTATGGAATGCGTCGTGTACATGGGCTCGGCAGACGTGCAGCGCCAGGCGCAGAACGTGTATCGGATGAAACTACTCGGCGCGACCGTGGTGCCGGTGGAGAGCGGCTCGAAGACGCTCAAGGACGCGCTGAATGAAGCGATGCGCGACTGGGTGACCAACATCGAGAATACTTTTTACATCATCGGCACGGTGGCGGGGCCGCACCCCTATCCGATGATGGTGCGCGATTTCAATGCCATCGTCAGCAAGGAATGCGTGGTGCAGATGCCGGAACTGGCGGGTCGCCAGCCGGATGCGGTGATCGCCTGCGTCGGCGGCGGCTCCAACGCGATGGGCGTGTTCTATTCCTACATCGACATGCCCGGCGTGAAGCTGATCGGCGTGGAAGCGGGCGGGCACGGCATCAACAGCGGGCAGCACGCCGCACCCTTGACTACCAATAGCGCGGTGGGCGTGTTGCATGGCAACCGCACCTACCTGATGCAGGACGAGAACGGCCAGATCATCGAGACGCATTCCATTTCGGCGGGACTGGATTACCCAGGCGTCGGCCCCGAGCATAGCTGGTTGAAAGACAGCGGGCGCGCGGAATATGTGGCGATCAACGACGACGAAGCGCTGCGCGCGTTCCATGACCTTTGCAACATGGAAGGCATCATCCCCGCGCTGGAATCCAGTCACGCTTTAGCACATGCCGCGAAAATCGCGCCGGGCATGGGCAAGGACAAAGTGCTGTTGGTGAACCTGTCAGGGCGCGGCGACAAGGATATGGCAACGGTGGCGCGCGCGTCGGGGATTACGTTATGAAACGGATAAATCGTAGGGTGGGCTATGCCCACCATGTCGGGCAAAGCCCGACCTACATGAGTCTCGGATTGTCATGAAATGGGAGAGTGACCATGTACCGCTATGAAACTATTCTTTACTGGAGTGCCGAAGACGCCGTGTTTATTGCCGAGGTGCCTGAATTGCCCGGCTGCATGGCGCATGGGGACACTCAGGAAGAAGCATTGGCCAATGTAAGGGAAGCGATGCAATTGTGGATAGCCACGGCGCATGAGTTTGGTGATCCTGTTCCAGAGCCACGCGGGCGGTTGATGTATGCGTAAAATTAAATTTATGCGGAAGGATTGGTAATGAGTCGCATACAAACTATTTTCGACAAGCTCAAACAACACCAGCGCAAGGCGCTGATCCCGTTCTTCACGGCGGGCGACCCCGCACCGGCATTCACTGTACCGCTGCTGCACGCCTTGGTGGAGGCGGGGGCGGACGTGATCGAACTGGGCGTGCCGTTCTCCGACCCGATGGCGGACGGCCCGACCATCCAGCGTTCTTCCGAGCGCGCGCTCAAGCATGGCGTATCGCTGCATGACGTGCTCGACATGGTGGCTTCTTTCCGGGAAAAAAATGCGAGCACGCCCATCGTGCTGATGGGCTACGGCAACCCGATCGAGGCGATGGGCTGGGAGCGTTTTGCCCAGCGTTGCGCGGAGGTGGGGGTGGATGGCGTGCTGACGGTGGATTTCCCGCCGGAAGAAGGCCACGAGGCGTTCGCGCATCTGGAGAAGCACGGTATCGATCCGATCTTCCTGCTCGCGCCGACCAGCACCGATGCGCGCGTGGCGCGCGTCGCCAAGCAGGCGCGCGGCTATGTGTATTACGTCTCGCTGAAGGGCGTGACCGGCGCGGGGCATCTGGATTTATCCGCCATCGAACAAAAAATCCCGCAACTGCGCAAGCACATCCAGTTGCCCATCGGCATCGGCTTCGGTATCCGCGATGCCGCGACCGCAGTGGCGGTGGCGAAGCTGTGCGACGGCGTGGTGGTCGGCAGCCGCATCGTGCAGGAGATCGAAAATTCGACGGAACAGAATGTCGTCGCAAATGTGAGCAAACTGGTTAAAGAATTAAAGTCTGCTGTAGATAAGGCGTAGGTCGGGCTATGCCCGACATGGTGGGCATAGCCCACCCTACAGGGGCTGGGTTCCCGCCTTCGCGGGAACGACGAAATTTACGGAGATATTGCAATGAGCTGGTTCCAAAAATTATTGCCGCCCAAGATCAAGCATCGCGACGGAGAAGCCAAGAAAAATGTGCCGGAAGGGCTGTGGCACAAGTGCCCTTCCTGCCAGGCGGTGCTGTATCACTCCGACCTGGAAAAAAACCAGAGCGTTTGCCCGAAGTGCCATCACCATCACCGCATCGGCGCGCGAACCCGTCTGGATTTGCTGCTCGACGGAGAAGGGCGCTTCGAGATCGGCGCGGAGGTGTTGTCGGTCGACACGCTCAAGTTCAAGGATAGCCGGAAGTATTCAGAGCGCCTTGTCGTTGCCAAAAAAAGCACTGGCGAGGACGATGCGCTGGTGGTGATGCAGGGCAGCATATATACGGTGCCGGTGGTTGTCGCCGCATTTGAATTTGATTTTATGGGCGGCTCAATGGGCTCGGTGGTCGGCGAGCGTTTCGTGCGCGGCGTGCAGGTTGCGCTGGAGCAGAAATGCCCGTTCATCTGCTTTGCCGCCAGCGGCGGCGCGCGCATGCAGGAAGGCCTGCTGTCGTTGATGCAGATGTCCAAGACCTGCGCCGCGCTGACGCAACTCAACCAGGCGAAATTGCCGTTCATCTCGGTGCTGACCGACCCGACCATGGGCGGCGTATCCGCCAGCTTCGCCTTCATGGGTGATGTGGTGATCGCCGAACCCGGCGCGCTGATCGGTTTCGCCGGCGCGCGCGTGATCCAGCAAACGGTACGCGAAACCCTGCCGGAAGGTTTTCAGCGCGCGGAATTCCTGCTCGAACACGGAGCGGTGGACATGATCGTCGACCGACGCGAGATGAAGAATCAACTGGCGACGCTGATCACGCTGCTGGCCAAGCAGGCGGCGGTGGCGGAGATTGAGGCGGCTTAATTTCGTGCTCTACTATGTGCTAAAAGTTGGAATTTCCGCAGTAGTCATCGTGGCGATAACGGAAATCGCCAAACGCGGCAGCGGCTTTGCCGCATTGCTTGCGGCTCTTCCATTGATCTCTCTTCTGGCGTTCGTATGGCTGCATATTGAGGGAGCAAAACCCGAGCTTATCGCCGACCTTTCCAGCCAAATCTTCTGGCTGGTGCTACCCTCGCTGGTTCTGTTTCTGCTGCTGCCGTTGTTGCTCAGGCAGGGCTTGGGGTTTTGGCTTAGCTTGGCGCTTTCAATTTCGGCTACTGTTGCTTGTTACTTTGCCATGTTGCCTTTGCTGCGCAAATTTGGGGTGCAGTTGTGAGGGCGGGGTTTTCGAGATGCCAAATTCCCTAGCTTGCGTAGGGCGCAATAACCAACGGGCATTGCGCCGTATGTATGGATCATTCGGCGCAATGCGCTGCGCTTATTGACTCCCTACAAGACAACATGCCTACCACTCTGGCTGATTGGCTTTCCCACCTTGAATCCCTCCACCCAAAGACCATCGCGCTCGGCCTTGAGCGCGTGGCGCAGGTCAAACAGCGGCTGAATCTCAATCCTGATTTTCCCATCATCACGGTCGGCGGCACCAACGGCAAAGGTTCTGTGTGCGCGATGCTGGAGAGCATGCTGCACGCCGCCGGATACCGCGTCGGGTGTTACACCTCGCCGCATCTGCTGTGTTACAACGAGCGCGTGCGCATCGGAAAAAAGCAGGCGAGCGATGCGGAGCTGTGCGCGTCATTCGAGAGGATCGAACAGGCGCGCAAACTGCAACACCCTCCCCCTTGCAGGGAGAGGGCTGTGGAGGGGGTAGAAGATCAGATTGCTCACCGTGTCTACCCCCATCCTGACCTTCCCCCTGCAAGGGGGAAGGAACAAGCGACTGATGCTGCGGAGGTTCCACTCACGTATTTTGAATTTGGCACACTGGCGGCGATGCAGTGTTTCATCGAGCACGAGGTGGATGTCGCGATCCTCGAAGTGGGGCTGGGCGGCAGGCTGGATGCGGTTAACGCGTTCGATAACGACTGCGCGGTGGTGACCAGTGTGGACATCGACCATGTCGATTACCTCGGCGAAACGCGCGAGCAGATCGCGTTCGAGAAGGCGGGGATATTCCGCAAGGGCAAGGTGGCGATTTGCGCCGATGCTGAGGTGCCGCAGGCGATACGCAGCCATGCGCAGCAGATTGGCGCGGAGCTGTGGTGTATCGGCAGCGAGTTTTCATTTGAGGTGAATTTACTCTCCTCTCACGTTTACGGGAGAGGGGCGGGGGGAGAGGGCGGTGGCGACGTAGCTCATACTATTGTTATCTCACAAACCCTCTCCCACCCTGTCGGGCACCCTCTCCAGCAAGCGGGAGAGGGAAGAGCGCAATGGAACTACCGCAGCAAGTCTGGCGCGCGCAACGCGTTGCCCTATCCGGCATTGCGCGGTGCGTTCCAGTTGAGCAATGCCAGCGCGGCGCTGGCGGCACTGGATGCACTGAAGGAAAAATTGCCGGTGAGCATGGAGGCTGTGAGGCGCGGGTTGGTCGAAGTGCAGCTTGCGGGGCGCTTCCAGATTGTACCGGGCAGGCCGCAACTGATTCTCGACGTGGCGCACAACCCGCACGCGGCGTGTTCGCTGGCGCAAAATTTGGCCAGTTTGCCGCTTTGTCCGCACACTTTTGCGGTGTTCGCGATGCTCAGGGACAAGGACATGGCGGGAGTGGCGGCGGAGCTCGATCTGTATATCGATACCTGGCTGGTGGCGGGCATAGATGCGCCGCGCGGCGCAACCGCCGATGCGCTGGCGCAAGTGCTGCAGCAGTGCGGCGTGCGCGGAAAGATTCAGACCTTCCATAACGTTGGCGAAGCATTGCGTTATGCCTATAAAGCGGCGGGTGAAAATGATAGAATCGCCGCCTTCGGGTCGTTCTACACCGTGGCTGAAGCGATGGCCGCCAAGGGACCGGAATTTTGAGATTCGCTAAGGGCTTTTTAGGGTATGGCAAAACAACTGACAGACGATGAACTGAATCTCAGGCGCAGGGCGCGCCGCCGCCTGATCGGCGCAATTGCATTTACGCTGGCGGTGGTCGTGATACTGCCGATGGTATTGGACAGTGAACCCAAACCCACCGGAAAAGACATCGATCTGCGTATTCCGGCTCCAGACAAGGTTGGCGAATTCGTGCCGGGGGTAGCGGCTTCGGAAGTGGCCGAGGCATTGCCACTGGCAGCTTCCGCTGTCGTGGAGGCTCAGGCATCGTCTGCTGTGGCACAGGCCGACAGCGAGAAAACGATTGCAGTACCCAGTGCTCCGCCGATACCCGAAAGCGCCTCCAGGACTGAAGTGCAGGGCAAGATACAATCGGCCCCCAGTAAGCAGCCGGAGGCAAAGGCTCCGGAACCCAAAAAACCGGAACCCAAGAAGCCGGAACCCAAAAAAACTGAGCCCAAGAAACCTGAGCCCAAGAAACCTGAGCCAAAAAAGCCCGAATCAAAAGCCCCGGATAAAGCGGCTAATGTTGAAAACTATGTTGTGCAGGTTGGCGCGTATTCCAATACGGCCACCGCAAAACAGGAGCTGGATAAACTGAAAAAACTGGGCTTCAAGGCCTACACGGAAAAAATCGGTGACAAGATTCGCGTGCGCGTGGGGCCGTATCCGGAACGCGAAAAAGCGGAGAAGGTGCGCCAGTTGTTGGAAAAACAGGGTTTTCACCCGGCAGTCACGAACGATAAATGACCGGATTTGATTTTGCCGTAATCGCGATATTGCTGGTTTCGTTGTTGGTAGGTTTGTGGCGCGGCCTGGTTTACGAAGTGCTGTCGCTGGTGGGCTGGCCGGTCGCGTTCATACTGAGCAAATTGTTCGCCGGCGACATTTCGCCCATGATGCCAGGGGAGCAGGAGACGATACGAATCGCGCTGGCGTACGCTGCGGTGTTTATTGTCGTATTGATCGTGTGGGGCGTGCTGGCCTGGATGCTCTCGAAACTGGTGAAAGCGGCAGGGCTGAGCTGGCTAGACAGGATGATGGGCATGTTGTTCGGCGTGTTGCGCGGCGTTCTGGTGATACTCGTGCTGGTGTGGTTGGCCGGGTTGACGCATATTCCGGAGCAACCGTTTTGGCGTGCCGCGAAAACGAGCAGGGCGGCGGAAGATGTTGCATTGCTGACCAAGGCGTGGTTGCCGGATAGCATCGCGCGGCGCATCCGTTACGGAACTCGCAGTTAAGCGGTTAATTTTTGGGATAGCAAATCATGTGCGGCATTCTCGGAGTGGTTTCGCAAACACCGGCCAACCAGTTGTTGTATGACGGCCTGCAAGTCCTGCAGCATCGCGGCCAGGATGCCGCAGGTATCGCCACGCTGGAAGGGCGCACGTTCCATCTGCACAAAGACAACGGGCTGGTGCGCGATGTGTTCCGCACGCGCAACATGCGGGCATTGCGGGGCAATTCTGGAATCGCGCATGTGCGCTATCCCACCGCAGGTTCAGCGGTGGACCACAACGAGGCGCAGCCGTTCTATGTGAATTCGCCGTTCGGCATCGTGCTCGGGCACAATGGTAACCTGACCAATGCCGAAGAGCTGAAGAAACAGTTGTTCGTGGATGACCTGCGTCATGTCAACACCAATTCCGATTCGGAAGTGCTGCTCAATGTGCTCGCGCATGAGTTGCAGGCCAGCTCGAAGGGGCTGCGCCTGAATGTGCCAGCCATTTTTGCCGCAGTGTCCAGCGTTCACCGGCGCTGCCGTGGCGCTTATGCGGTGGTGGCGATGATCGCGGGCTACGGCTTGCTGGCCTTCCGCGATACGCATGGCATCCGCCCGCTGGTTGCGGGTGTACATGAGACCGAGCATGGCTCGGAATATCTGGTGGCGTCGGAAAGCGTGGCGCTGGATACGCTGGGCTTCAAATTCATGCGCGATATTGCGCCCGGCGAGGCGGTGTTCATCGACTTTGACGGCAATTTTCACAGCCAGCAATGCAGCGATAAGGCCAGCCTCAATCCGTGCATCTTCGAATATGTTTACCTGGCACGACCGGATTCGATGATCGATGGCGTGTCGGTGTACGAGACGCGCCTGTACATGGGCGAATACCTCGCCGATAAAATCAGGCGCGACTGGGACGGGGTGGATATCGACGTGGTGATCCCGATCCCGGATTCCAGCCGCCCCAGCGCGCTGCAACTGGCGAATCGCCTCAATCTCCCGTTCCGTGAAGGCTTCGTGAAGAACCGCTACATCGGCCGCACTTTCATCATGCCGGGGCAGGCGATGCGCAAGAAGTCTGTCCGGCAGAAGCTGAACGCCATCGGCGTGGAATTCAAGGGCAAGAACGTGCTCTTGGTGGATGATTCCATCGTGCGCGGCACCACCAGCCGCGAGATCGTGCAGATGGCGCGCGATGCCGGTGCGCGCAAGGTGTACTTTGCCTCCGCCGCACCGCCGGTGCGCTTCCCGAACGTGTACGGCATCGACATGCCGAGCCGCAACGAATTGATCGCCACCGGTCGCAGCGACGAGCAAATCTGCCGCGAGATCGGCGCGGACCGGCTGATCTATCAGGATCTGGATGATCTCAAGGCGGCGGTGCGCAAGATCAATCCGGGTATTACGGGTTTTGACGCCTCCTGCTTTGACGGCAACTACATCACCGGCGATATCACGCCGCACTATCTGGATGTGATCGAGGCATTGCGCGGCGGCGGGAAATCCAGCAAATTGGTGGACGAGGATCAACTGGAGCTGGATCTGGCAATAAATGCGGCTTCGATGTGAGTGTGTAGGTCGGGTTAGCGGCTTTATTGCGTAACCCGACATTGGCTGTATCGGATACTTATGAGGGCAAGATGAGCGATACGAAATACCAATTGGAAACCCTGGCGGTGCGCGCGGGCGCGGTGCGCAGCCAGTTTGGCGAAAACAGCGAGGCGCTGTTTCTGACTTCGAGCTTCGTGTTCGAGAGCGCCGCGCAGGCTGCCGCGCGCTTCATCGGCGAGGAGCCGGGCAACATCTATTCGCGCTTCACCAACCCGACTGTGACGATGTTCGAGGAGCGGCTCGCCGCGCTGGAAGGCGCGGAGCAGTGCGTCGCGACGGCGTCCGGCATGTCGGCGATACTGGCGTGCGTGATGGGGCTGTTGAAGGCGGGCGATCACATCATCGCCTCGCGCAGCATCTTCGGCGCGACGATCAACCTGTTCAACAACGTCATCAAGAAATTCGGCGTCGAGACGACTTATGTTTCCGCGACCGATGTGTCCGAGTGGCAGGCGGCGGTGCGCCCCAACACAAAATTATTTTTTCTGGAGACGCCGTCCAACCCGCTCACCGAGATTTCCGACATCGCCGCGATTGCATCTGTTGCAAAAGGCTGCGGCGCGTTGCTGGCGGTGGATAACTGCTTCTGCACGCCGATCCTGCAACGCCCGCTGGACTTGGGTGCGGACATCGTGATCCAGTCTGCGACCAAGTATATCGACGGGCAGGGGCGCGTGCTGGGCGGCGCGGTGCTGGGCAGCAGAAAGCTGATGGAGCCCGTGTTCGGATTCCTGCGCACCGCCGGGCCGACGCTGAGCGCGTTCAACGCCTGGATACTGCTCAAGGGGCTGGAGACGCTCAAGTTGCGCATGGATGCGCATAGCGCCAACTCGCTGGAGCTGGCGCGCTGGCTGGAGGCGCAACCCAATGTGGCGCGGGTGTTCTATCCGGGCCTGCCGTCGCATCCACAACATCAATTGGCAATGAAACAGCAGAAGACCGGAGGCGGCATCGTGTCGTTCGAGGTCGCTTCGTCCCCGGGGCGCGGTAAAGAAGCCGCATGGCGCGTGATCGACAACACGCGAATGATCTCGATCACCGCCAATCTCGGCGATACCAAGACCACCATCACCCACCCGGCCAGCACCACCCACGGGCGTATCGCGCCGGAAGCGCGCGCCGCAGCGGGCATCACAGACGGCCTGATCCGCATCGCAACCGGGCTGGAAGCGGTAGTTGATATTCAGAATGACCTCGCGCGCGGTTTAGGTTAAAAACCACAGTCCACGAAATGCACGAAACACACGAAAATTTTTGTTCAGGGTTTTCTTTCGTGCCTTTTGTGATTTTCGTGGACAGATTTTGTTTTGAGGTTTAAATGGACATACTGTCTGCACAGGTCGGCGGAGCGCTCAAGTCGCACGGACTGAAGCTGGCGACGGCGGAATCCTGTACCGGCGGCGGCGTGGCGCAGGCGATCACCGATGTGGCGGGCAGTTCGGCATGGTTCGAGCGCGGTTTTGTCACTTATTCCAATCTGGCCAAGCGGCAGATGCTGGGCGTAAGTGAGGCGACGCTCATGCAGCATGGTGCGGTGTCCGAGGCGGTGGTGCGCGAAATGGTGGCCGGCGCGCTGAACAACAGTGATGCACAGGTGGCGCTGGCGGTAAGCGGCATTGCTGGGCCGGAGGGCGGCACACCGGACAAACCGGTCGGTACGGTATGGTTTGCGTGGGGGATCAAACATGGTGTTGTGCATGTGCAGCGCCATCAAATCAACGGCAGCCGAGCCGAGGTGCGTGCTCAGTCTGTGCATATCGCCTTGCAGGGTGTGATTGACCTGATTGGGCGGCGAACAGAATTAGCTTGATTTTTTGCAGGGTGTGCCATAATCCGCGCATTATTTTTTGAGGGGAATAAATATGGACGAGAACAAAAGCAAGGCGCTCGCGGCGGCATTGAGCCAGATCGAGAAACAGTTCGGCAAGGGCTCGATCATGCGCCTCGGCGAGCACGACGTAGCGCGCGATATCCAGGTTGTATCCACCGGTTCGCTGGGGCTGGACATCGCCCTCGGCGTGGGCGGCCTGCCGCGCGGTCGCGTGGTGGAGATATACGGGCCGGAATCCTCCGGCAAGACCACACTGACCTTGCAAATCATTGCCGAGATGCAGAAGCTCGGCGGCACGGCGGCGTTTATCGACGCGGAACATGCGCTCGATCCAAGCTACGCGCAAAAACTCGGCGTGAAGGTTGAAGACCTGCTGATTTCGCAACCGGACAACGGCGAACAGGCTCTCGAAATTACAGACATGCTGGTGCGTTCCGCATCGGTGGATGTGGTGGTGATCGATTCGGTGGCCGCGCTGACACCGAAAGCGGAAATAGAAGGCGAAATGGGCGATGCGCAAATGGGTCTGCACGCGCGCCTGATGTCGCAGGCGTTGCGCAAACTCACCGCCAACATCAAGCGTTCCAACACGCTGGTGATCTTTATCAATCAAATTCGCATGAAGATCGGCGTGATGTTCGGCAACCCGGAAACTACCACCGGCGGCAACGCGCTCAAGTTCTACGCGTCGGTGCGCCTCGATATCCGTCGCATCGGCGCGATCAAGAAAGGCGACGAAGTGATCGGCAACGAGACGCGCGTCAAGGTGGTGAAGAACAAGGTTGCACCGCCGTTCCGCGAGGCGCTGTTCGATATTCTGTATGGTGAAGGCATCTCGCGCGAAGGCGAGATTATCGAACTGGGCGTGCAGCAGAAACTGATCGAGAAATCCGGTGCATGGTACGCCTACAAGGGCGAAAAAATTGGGCAGGGCAAGGACAACGCGCGTGAATATTTGCGCGAGCACCCGGAAGTTGCCTTCGAGATCGAAAACAAGGTGCGCGGAGCATTGGGCGTAGCGTTGCTGGAGGGCGGCGGCAAAACGGCTGCGAAGGCAGGCGAAAAGGCCGCCACAAAAGCGGGCGCCAAGGCGAATGCCAAGCCCGATGAGGAAAAAGCCTGAGTTGAGCCTGCGCGCGCGCGCCTTGCAATATCTGGCGCGCCGCGAATACAGCCGCGTCGAGCTGCGCGGCAAGCTTTTGCCTTATGCCGGTACGGGAGGAGATTCTGCCCAACCACTGCCGGGAAACATGCGAACGGAAGACCTGGATGCGCTGCTGGATGATTTGACCGCGCGCGGCTGGTTGTCCGATGCCCGCGCCGCCACACAATTATTGCACATCAAACGCAGCCGCTTCGGCACACGGCGCATCGCTCATGAATTGCGCCGGAAAGGCATCGCGGAAGACCTTGTCGGCGATGTATTGCCTTGCTTGAAGGAAAGTGAACTGGATGCGGCGCGCGGCGTGTGGCAGAAGAAGTTCGGCGCGCTTCCGCAGGACGATAAAGAGAAAGCCCGGCAGGTACGTTTCCTGCAATCGCGCGGCTTCGGACTCGATGTGATTTTTCAGGTGCTGCGGCTGACGGAGGAAATCTAGAGAGCCTCCGTTCGCGGTAAACCTTTCGGCAATCCGGCGTTTCTCATAGTGTTTGCTTGTGCTCTTTGGGGTGCCGCCGTATTACGGTAGAATGCCTCCTTTGTTTTTCACGGATTTAAGGGTTTTTTTACCGATTTAAGGAATGAGAGTTAAATGATCAAGGGCTGCATTGTTGCAATTGTTACACCGATGCACGAGGATGGAAGTCTCGATCTGACGGCGTTCCGCGCGCTGATCGATTTCCATGTTGAACAAGGTACGAATGGTATCGTTGTGGTGGGGACGACCGGGGAGTCGCCGACGGTGGATGTGGAAGAGCATGAGACTCTGATCCAGGTTGCCGTCGAGCATGCCGCCGGGCGCATTCCCGTTATTGCCGGAACCGGTGCGAATTCGACGAGAGAAGCGATCGAGCTGGCGGCCTTTTCAAAAAAGGCGGGTGCGGATGCATCGCTGACAGTGGTGCCCTATTACAACAAACCGACCCAGGAAGGCTTGTACCGGCATTTCAAGGCTATTGCCGAAGCAGTGGACATGCCGCATATCCTGTATAACGTGCCGGGGCGCACCGTTGCCGACATGAGCAACGATACCGTGCTGCGTCTTGCACAGATTCCCAACATCGTCGGCATCAAGGACGCGACCGGCAACATCGAGCGCGGCAGCGACCTGCTGCAGCGTGCGCCGGGAGGTTTCGCGGTATACAGCGGCGACGATGCCAGCACGCTCGCGTTGATGTTGCTCGGTGCGCATGGCACGATTTCGGTGACGGCGAATGTTGCGCCAAAGCTGATGCGCGAAATGTGTGCGGCAGCATTGAACGGCGAAGTCGCCAGGGCGCGCGAAATCAATTTTCGTCTGCTTGAACTGCATCGCAATTTGTTTGTCGAAGCTAATCCGATCCCGGTAAAGTGGGCGGTGGCGCGCATGGGTAAAATAAAAAATACACTGCGTTTACCCCTTACGCCCTTGTCGCAAGGGGCGCAAGGCGTGGTCGAACAAGCCTTGCGCAAGGCGGGTGTACTTACACAATAAGCAATGTCCTCAGAAAGAGAATTAATGAGAGTTTTAACGATTGGAGTATTGGGCGGTGCATTGGTTTTGTTGGTGGGATGCAATGCAACCACCGATTTTGGCAGCAAGCGTATCGATTACCGCACCGGCGCGGAGCAGGCGCCGACGCTGGAAGTGCCGCCCGACCTGACGGCACCCGGTAGCGACGAACGCTACAGGGTGCCGCAGGGCGATGAAGAAACTGTCGCGACTTTCTCCGACTATAACAAAGGGGGTAGGGCGGCGCGCCATGGCGCCAACGCGGTATTGCCGGAGGTGAATAATGTGCGTTTGGAGCGTAACGGCGTACAACGCTGGCTGGTAGTAAAGAGCAAGCCGGAAAGTGTGTGGCAGGTGGTCAGGTCTTTCTGGCAAGAAAATGGACTGGCTATCAAGAGCGAAGATCAGGCGGCTGGCGTGATGGAAACCGATTGGGCGGAAAACCGCGCCAATATCCCGCAGGATGGCATCCGCGGGGTGATCGGGAAAGTGTTCGATAATATGTATTCGGCGGGTGAGCGCGACCGGTTTCGTGTACGTATGGAGCGCAGCAAGGACGGCGTGAGCACCGAGGTTTATATCACGCATTACGGCATGGAAGAAGTGCTATCTGCCGACAAGGTATCTACCAAATGGCAAGCGCGCGCCAACGATCCCGAAATAGAAGCGGCCATACTGCAACGCTTGATGGTGCGTTTCGGCGGCAGTGAAGCGCCTGAAGTGAAACCGGCCGCTGGCGCGGTTGCTGCCAGTGCATCCAAGTCGGCTGGAACGGCTACATTGCAAGAGATTTTTGACGGCAGCAGCATCATTCTCATGAGCGATGCGTTTGACAGGTCATGGCAAAAAATTGGTCTTGCCATAGAGCGCGCGGATTTGGCGGTGGAAGATAAGGATCGCGCCAAGGGTATCTATTTTTTGCGCCCTGCTCAAGCAGAAAGCGGCTTGCTGGACAAGATGCAGTTCTGGAAGGGGCGCAAAAATGACGGCACACGTTATCGCGTGAATATCAAAGACGGCATCACGTCATGCGAGGTATCCGTCACCGATCAGGATGGCGCCAGCGATGACACAGCCAAACAGATAATCGGGGTGATTTTCAAGAATATTATCCGGTAATATTGTTAACCCTATCGTTTTGCCGGGACGATTCACTAAGAGGCGCCCTAAGGTGGCAATGCGATTTGCTTCACTCGGTAGCGGCAGCGAAGGCAACGCGTTGCTGGTCGCAGCAGGCCGGACAAAAGTCCTGATGGATTGTGGTTTCGGGGTGCGGGACACGCTCTTGCGGTTGGCGCGTTTGGGCGTATCTGCGGAGCAGTTGAGCGGCATTGCCGTCACGCATGAGCACGGAGACCATATCGGCGGAGTGGCGCGGCTGGCGAGAAGATTCAACCTGCCAGTCTGGCTGACACATGGCACGTTGAGCAGTCAGTCAGAAGTATTTTCCGGCATTGCACACCTCCATGAAATCGACCCCAATCAACCGTTTGCAATTGGCGATATTGAAATTACTCCCTACCCGGTTCCGCATGATGCTGCCGAACCGGTGCAATTTGTTTTTAATGATGGGATGTGGCAGTTGGGTGTATTGACCGATGCCGGATGCAGTACGGCACATATTGAACGCACCCTGAGCGGTTGCCATGCATTGGTGCTGGAGTGCAATCACGATAGCGATATGCTGATGAATGGGGATTATCCATACAGCATCAAACAGCGCGTGAGCGGGCGTTTTGGGCATCTGAATAACCGGGATGCCGCCGATATCCTGAGGCGATTGGATGTGAGCCGTTTGCAGCATTTGGTTGCCGCACATCTGAGCCGAAAGAACAATACGGCGGAGCTTGCAACGCAAGCCATCTGCAATGCGATCGGCTGCGAGGCCGATTGGGTGCAGGTGGCGACACAGGAAAATGGATTTTTCTGGCGGGAAATTATTTGAAAATTGGCATCGCGAAAACAAAAAAGCCGGCTCGCGTCGGCTTTTTTGTATAGCTACAAAAGAGTAATGCTTACTTCTTTGCGCCTTCAGCAGCAGGAGCGGCAGCAGGAGCAGCAGCCGGTGCGGCAGCAGGAGCAGCAGCCGGGGCAGCAGCAGGAGCAGCAGCCGGGGCTTCAGCTGCGGGGGCAGCAGCAGGAGCGGCAGCCGGAGCAGGAGCAGCAGCCGGTTTTGGAGCTTCAGCAGGTTTTCCACCACAAGCGGTCAAAGCAAAGGCAAACAAAGCAGCAATAAGAGCAGAATGTTTCATTTTATTTCCTCGGGAGTGTTAGTTAAAAAGCATAAAAATTTCACCTGATTTTGAATGCAGCCACAATTATAGAGTGGAGACGCACCCAAAGCCAAAGGCGGCGTATTCTATCACTTGAGCATGAAAAATCCAGTAGTTTCCCAACTTTTTTAAGTAACTCACCCTTGACTTTACCGGGCTAAAAACTTAGCCTGACAACTCTGCACATAAATTCGTGCGCAGATTTTTGCCTACAACCAGTGGAGGTACATATGAATAACTTAACCTTGAGAATGATTTCCCGCATACTGATTGTCCTGATGGTGTTATTGCCGTTTCAAACTGCACAAGCGGGTATGATCAGAACAGACCAGGTCATTTCCGCCACTAGTGTGCAAGGCGACAGCACTGTGGTACTGAACCAACGTATACGTTCCGAAGTGGCGAGCCAACTTCAGTCGATGGGGGTCGATCCACAGACAGCCAAGGATCGTGTTGCGGCGATGACAGATCAGGAAGTCCGCACCATCGCCGGCGAAATTGACTCGCTGCCGGCCGGAGCTTGGACTAACAGCCAATGGGGATGGTTTGCTGCACTCGTGATTGGAGCTTTCATCATTTACAAGTGGAAATAATGATCGCAAGCGGTTCAACCTTATACAGAATTGCCCGCTTCACCGCGGGCTTTTTTTTTCTCATTGTGGGGCTTGCCGGTTGCGCCGCGATCGCTCCGCAAACTGACGCATTGCGCCAAAACCTGCCTGCGGGCTTACCGGAACGCATCGAGCTCAGCGAGGTGCCGTTTTACCCCCAAAAGGATTATCAATGCGGCCCGGCGGCGCTTGCTACGGCGCTTGCCAATATTGGCGTCAAGGTCACTCCCGAAGATCTGGTGAGTCAAGTTTACCTTCCCGCGCGGCAGGGCAGCCTGCAGGTCGAGATGATTGCAGCCGCGCGCCGTTATGGCATGGTGTCGTATCAGCTTGCCCCACGGTTCAAAGACCTGCTTCGTGAGGTGGCGGCGGGCAATCCGGTCATTGTCTTGCAGAATTACGGTGTTTGGCCGATTCCTGTCTGGCATTATGCAGTTGTCGTCGGATACGATTACCAGAAGGGTGAATTGTTGTTGCGTTCCGGGGAGAAGCCAAGGTTGGAAATCCCGTTTGGCATTCTGGAATACACATGGAAGGAAAGCGGATACTGGGCAATGGTTGTGATTCCGCCTGGCCATATTCCGGTCACAGCCAACGAATCCGATTATCTGCTGGCGGTTGCTGCCATCGAGCACGCGGGTAACCCGCGTGCAGCAAAACAAGCCTACACCACGTTTCTTGCCCGCTGGCCGAATAACTTGGGGGCGGCAATCGGGCTGTCGAATGTTTTGTATGCCATGGGGGAATTGCGGGAGGCTGAGCTTGCGCTGCGACGAGCTGTAATTATTCACCCGGATTCAGTGGCCGTGCTGAACAATCTTGCACAGATACTGTCCGACCAGGGGCGCAACGATGAGGCCATGGAGCTGATCGAGCGGGCCAGCGCGCTGGGGGGGGTACTGGCGTCGGCAGTTCAGGAGACAAAACAACTCATTTTGCTCCGGGTGGCTGAAAATAATGCCAGGCAATCCAGCCTCAAGGAGCGCTCCAATCCCAAGAATCGCGCTAACCCGAAGAAGCGATGATGCAAGGTCTGGCCATTCACCAGCTGAAAAACGTGCCAATATTCTCATATAACTGCGCAAATGGCGCTATTCGCAAAGTGGGATTTAATATTGCATGTTTATTCCATATCCCTCTTGTCAATCTTTCATAAACTTCTTTATAATTCGCTGAAATTAAAAAAAATCGAAGTGTCGGAGATATAGTCTCACTTCACTCAGGATATCCTCCCCTAGCTCAATATATTGGCCCTGGTCGCAGTGCGGCTGGGGATTCTGGTGCGGGAACAAGATAAAGGTATTTATTATGGCAGGCGCGAAAGCAGGAAAAACGAAGAATTCGTCTACTTCCAAGGTTGACGATAAACCCGGCGTGGCACAGCAAAAGCTGATCACGATCAATATCATGGGCAAGTCCCATGAGGTGCCTGCCGATGCGACGATCATGGGCGCCATCGAATACGCCGGTCACCAGATCATCCGAGGCGCCGGTTGCCGCGAAGGCTATTGCGGCGCCTGCGCCACCATCTACCGCTTGCCGGGCGACTACAAGATACAGACCGGCCTAGCCTGTATGACCATGGTCGAGGAAGGCATGTCGCTGGCTCAGGTGCCCTATGTCCCGGGCGAAAAGGCGATCTACGACATCGAGAAACTCAAGCCCAACGTCACCGCGATCCAGGAGATGTACCCGTCCGTTTTCCGTTGCGTCGCGTGCAACACCTGCACCAAGTCCTGCCCGCAGGGGCTACAGGTCATGGACTATGTCCAAGCCGCCAAACGCGGCGATATTGCGATGGTGATGGATCTTTCCTTCGATTGCGTCGTGTGCGGGATGTGCATGCTGCGCTGCCCTGCCGAAATCACCCAGCCCCTGGTGGGCATTCTGGCGAAGCGCCTGTATGGCCGCTACCTGCGCAAAGACAGCCCGGAGCTGGCGGAGCGGGTCAAGGCCGTGGAAGACGGCGCCTACAATGCGGAGTATGCAGAACTGATGTCGATGGGCCGCAAGGATTTGTCGGATCGCTACTATGCCCGTGACTCTGAATAACCGGCATTCGGAATAACCAGCACTCGGAATTTTAGAGAGGATTAAAGATGTATCCAGATTACATGGCGGAGTCGCTCCGCAAAGTGGCTCAGACACGCCCCGCACGTTTGGAACTGGCTCGCAAGCCCGACCCGGTCTATCCGCCGATGAGCGCGGAGGAACGCCGTGCCGTCCTAGAGGGTTTTCATCCCGATTTCGAGGCCAGCGCCCGCCGTCCGGTGTGCGTCGGCCCCAACCGGGACGAGTCGCTGACCACCGAGGTATCCGACCTGTTGGAGTCGCATTCCTGGCTGCGTAGCGATCAGGTGAACCTTGATAAGCCGGACTTCGAAACCGACCTGCTGATCATCGGCGGCGGCGGAGCCGGTTGCAACGCCGCGC
>JBAQCT010000046.1:0-4262 GCA_049294375.1 Gallionella sp.
AACCGCCCCGCCGGAGGTTGGGGTGGCAACGCGCCGGAGCCGCAGCCGGAAAAAAACGATCACCCTAAAAATGCAAACTTATCCACGAAAAACACGAAAGGCACGAAATAAAAAATCGCATTAGTTCGACACCTCACCCATTAGCATTGGGCGTCAATTCGTCGCATTGAATTTTTCGTGTCTTTCGTGTCTTTCGTGGACAATGTTTTCTCCTGAGATCAACTTGCAGTCTTCCTTGAAACCCACTCACGCTCCGCCTCCCGGCCTCGATCTAACCTACCGGGACGCATCCCTCATCGTGGTGAACAAGCACGCCGGGCTGCTGGCGGTGCCGGGACGCGGCGCGGACAAGCAGGACTGCGTGGCGAGCCGCGTGCGGGCCGAATTCTCCGATGCGCTGGTGGTGCATCGTCTGGACATGGCGACTTCCGGCCTGCTGCTGTTCGCGCGCGGTGTTGAGATGCAGCGCATCCTCTCTCGCATGTTCCGCGAACGCGCAGTGCAAAAGCGCTATGTGGCAGTGGTAGCGGGCAAGGTAGAATTGTCATCCGGCGAGATTGATCTACCGCTGGCTGGCGACTGGCCGAACCGGCCACGGCAGAAAGTTGACCACACGTCGGGCAAACCCTCGCTTACGCGCTATCGGGTGCTTGGGTATGGCGAAGCCGCTCATGCTTCGATACCTCAGCACGAGCGTCATCATAGTTTTGCGCCACCCACCCTTCGCCCTGATGCTTCGACAAGCTCAGCACAGGGCACGCAGAGCGTATCGAAGGGTGAGCGTGATACGTGCATTACTCGCGTGGAGCTGGAGCCGGTCACCGGTCGCACCCACCAGTTGCGTGTACATCTGGCGGCTATCGGGCATCCGATTCTAGGCGATGCGCTGTATGCGGGAGAAACTAACGGTGGAGTGGAACGGCTGCTGCTGCATGCCAGTATCTTGAGTTTTATCCACCCGCTCAGCTGTGAACCCCTGTCCCTGGCAAGCGATCCGCCGTTTTAGCAGCATGTGTATATTGCGCTGAACGGCGCAATAAATCACGCCTTTCCGGGTATACGATCTTGAAATAGGGTTGGAATAATTTAACGGGATGCTTCAAAATACCATTTGTCTTGAGTAAGAGCCTATTTCAGTAGATTTCAATTACCGGCCAATCATCAGTCATGTCGCAACACACTGAAAAACTAGCAGTCCTGTTCGCAGATATCTGCGGCAGCACCGCGCTCTACGATAACCTCGGGGATGATACGGCGCGGCGGCTGATTGCACGGTGCATCGCTACGATGACCGGTGAAATCCCCGCCTATCAGGGCGTGCTGGTCAAGACCATCGGCGATGAGATCATGTGCACCGTCCCCAGCGCCGAAGCCGCTTTCAACGCCGCTTGCGCGATGCAGCATGCGGTGGAACACGGCAAAGCAGAGGTTGACCATCAGATGCACATACGCGTCGGCTTCCATTATGGCGATGTGATCAGGGAGTCCGGCGACGTATTCGGCGACACCGTCAATGTTGCCGCGCGTGTCGCCGCGACAGCCAGAGCGAGCCAGATCATGACATCCAAGGCCGTGGTGGATGCGCTGCCGCCAAGCTTGCACGAGAGGACGCGCCAAATCATGCGCGCCGAGTTCAAGGGCAAACAGGAACAATTCGATATTTTTATCGTGATCTGGGAAATGGACGACATGCTGAGTACGCGCATCGGCACACCGGCATTCCGCAAATCCCCGGAGAATATCGACGAGCTGACCCTGAGTTACCGCGACCGTTCGATCAAGATCAACAAGGAGCGCAGGAGCGTGGTGTTCGGGCGCGGAGACACGTGCGATTTCATCGTGCAGAATGATTTCGCTTCGCGCCAGCACGCACGGATCGAATTACGCTTCGGGAAATTCTTTATTGTGGATCAAAGCACCAACGGGACTTATATCCGTTTCAGCGACGGCAGCGTGGTGCGCATCGCGCGCGAGGAGTTGATCCTGCAAGGATCAGGTTCGATCAGTATGGGGCAGCCTTATGCAGAGAATCCGACGGAACTTGTCGAGTTTTCGATTGTATCGAACCATGCGCAGCGTAAAGACAATCCCTGAAACCCGCACCAGAAAACAGGCGCGGCAAGATAATTTCCCGCGTGGTTACGCGGGAATAGCATCCAGCGCGGCGCGCACCTGAGCGCACCACTCTTCTTGCAGATCCAGTTTGGATACTTGCTCCACACATTCCCTCGCCATCTGCATCATCTGGTCGCTTCTTCCATTTTGCCGCATGGACAAGATGGCCATGTTGGCCAGGTTGATCATGATCCGCTTGTTGTTCGGAAGCATGGTGCGCGCATCGCCGAGCAGACTGATCGCCTCTTCCAGCTTACCCTCCTTGGCCAGCATCACGCCTCGGTTGTTGATCTCGATGACCTCCTGCTTCGACTTGCTGACGAGCGCCTGCCCTATATCCTGAAAGCCGGCCTGGTTGTATAGCTCGCTGACCTTCGCCAGCAGTTCGGTGTTCTCATGGTTATTCTTGACAACAATTTTTGCCAGGTTTTCTGCCGCTTCCTTGTTGCCCGTTGCAAGGAATAGCTGGGCAGCCTCGAGCATCATGGCCGTGTTGTCTTTACTCTCGCCCGACTTGACGATTTCGGCCACTTCCTTGGAAACCTTGGCGGCGCTCATATTGTCTCCCGCTTCGCGGTAGACCAGCCCCTCCACCACCTTGGCGTGCAGTGCGGTCTCGGGGCTATCAAATTCCTTGTGGACGTTCTTCAGGATTTGCAGCGCCTCGGCTGGGTTATTCCTGCTCGAGCATACTTTCGCTAGGCCGAGGTAGGCGGCGGGCGACTTATGCACCGAAAATTCACTGAGCTTGATGGTTTTCCGGAAAGCCTTTTCGGCAGTCTCCATGTCGCCCCGCTTGTGCGCGAGTTCCCCCAGGGTCTTCTGGCGGAGAACCGAATGCGGTGACAATTCCGTGGAGCGCAACAATACGCGCTGCGCCTCTTCCAGCTCACCGGCTATCTCGTGGCACTTGGCGAGCCAGTCATGCGCTTCCAGATAAGCGGGATTCTGGCTGATGACTTCGCGGAATAATTGCCGCGCCCTTTCCATGTCGTTTTTATAATAGGCCACCTTGCCGAGACCGGTCTTGGCCCACGGGATGTCGCGCTTGGCCAGTATCTGCTCGAACACCTGTTTGGCCTGGTCATATTGCCCCACGGCCAACAGCGTAGTAGTTTTGATGCGTAGCAACTCCGTGGCGCTGTTTTTGTTCGACGCCATCATCTCGTCGCAAAGCGCGATGACACGGGGGTGGTTCTTCGCGCGCATCGCCTTTTCGATATCGATGAGCACCGTTTTCCTGGCAATCACTTTTTCCAGCCTGTGCCTCATCGTGGCCTCGTTGACCGGCTTGATGATGTAGTCGTCGGGCATGTACTCGGCGGCGCCAAAAACCATGTCCGCAGTCTTTTCGGCAGTCACGAGAACCCACGCTGTCGACAACCCGATAAGGCCGCGATGTTTCGCTTCCTCAAGCAACTGCAGCCCGTTTTTCCCGGTGCCCAGGTTATAGTCGCACAGCACGACGTCGTATTTACTTTTTTCCAGCGAAGCAAGAGCCTCATTCCCGTTAACCACGGCGTCGATGTTCTTGACATCGAATGTCCTGAGCATCTCCCGCATCATCGAGCGCATGCCCTGGAAATCGTCAATGATTAAAAATTGTTTGCCGATAAATGCGGCGTTGGGATCAGAAGCAATATACATACAGATTCTCTTTTCAGCTTATGGAAGGCGCAGAATGAAGCAACCGCCGCCATATTCGCCACCGTTTTCCAGCGACATCGAGCCGGTTTTGCCGCGGTTCTTGTGAAGTTTGGCGACCATCGAGGAAAAATACAGCCCGAGCCCCGTGCCGCCCGAGGAGAAATTCACCCCTTTCCGGACCGCGTCACCCGCCTCGAGCACGCTGGCCGGGAAACCGCTGCCGTTGTCCTCGACCCGCATCACCAGCTCCCCGTCCTCTTCCTTCACGGAGAGCCTCAGCTTGCCCTTGTTGTAGCGCGAGGCGTTGCCCAGCGCGTGCGAGATGACGCCGGACACCAGTTCGCGGTCGAAATACCAGGTCAGTTCCTTGTCGAAATCCAGTTCCAGCTCGATGCCGAGATAATCCAGGAGGTCTTCGTTTTGCTCGACGATGCCCTGGACGAAATCCTCTATGGAATTTTCCGTCAGGTCGAACGGGTAAAACTGGTTGCCCACCTTGT
>JBAQCT010000047.1:0-4522 GCA_049294375.1 Gallionella sp.
GAAAGCGGCGTCGGCGTGATCTCCGCCAGCGACATGACCGACGCGGCCAAGCGTGCAGTGGCCGCAGTTCAGTGAATAGGAAAACATCATGAGCGTTCTCGTAAACAAAAATACCAAAGTCCTGTGCCAGGGTTTCACCGGCAAGCAGGGTACTTTCCACTCCGAACAGGCCATCGCCTACGGCACACAGAGGGTCGGCGGCGTGACGCCGGGCAAGGGTGGCCAGTCTCACCTCGGCCTGCCGGTGTTTGACACCATGCGCGATGCGGTGCGTGCCACCGGCGCAGATGCCACGATGATCTATGTGCCGCCCGGTTTCGCCGCGGACGGCATCATGGAAGCGGCAGATGCCGGAATCAGGGTGATCGTCTGCATTACCGAAGGGATTCCGGTGCTGGACATGCTCAACGTCAAAGCCGCGCTGCGCGCCAACGATGCGATACTGATCGGCCCCCACTGCCCAGGCATCATCACACCGGGCGAGTGCAAGATCGGCATCATGCCCGGCTTCATCCACAAGAAGGGCAAGGTCGGCGTGGTGTCGCGCTCCGGCACGCTTACCTACGAAGCGGTGTTCCAGACTACCCGGCTCGGCCTGGGACAATCCACCTGCATCGGCATCGGCGGCGACCCGATCAAGGGGCTGGATTTCATCGACTGCCTGAAGATGTTCCAGGAAGACCCGGAGACCGAAGCGATCATCATGGTCGGCGAGATCGGCGGCAACCGCGAAGAAGCGGCGGCGGAATACATTAAGGCGCACATCACCAAGCCGGTGGCCGGCTACATCGCCGGACAGACCGCGCCCAAGGGCAAGCGCATGGGCCATGCCGGCGCGATCATCGCCGGCGGCAAGGGTCTCGCATCCGACAAGATGGCCGCGCTGGAAGCAGCCGGCGTAGTCGTCGCGAAATCGCCCGCCGGTCTGGGCGAAGCGATGGTCGAAGCGATCAGCCGGAAAGCCAAGTGATGAAGTAGCCGTAGGTCGGGTTAGCGGCAGGAAACAACAAGTGCTTCTCACGTTTGCCTCCTCTCACGCAGGCGGGATAACCAGCGACTTGGCTGCGGTTGTTTGCAGCCTAGTCGAATGGCTAGTTGTTGTATCCAGAGGATTGAGGTGAGGGTTGTCGCGTAACCCGACAAGTTGCCGTTATTGAAAAAACAAAAGGGCGCGAGAACCTCTTCGAGGCATCGCGCCCTTTTGCTTTCTGCTGCCCATCCTAGCGGGTGTCGCGTGGCGACGGAAACCGCTATCATGCGCAAGCTGCGCTATAGGCAGAAGGGGGAATGAGATGGCTGATAAGAAGTCGCTTGTTGTCGCTGAAAGCATCGAAACGAAAATCCTGACCATACGCGGGCAGAAGGTCATGCTGGATGCCGACTTGGCGGAACTGTATGGGGTCGAAACCGGTGCGCTGAACCGAGCAGTCAAACGGAATAGCGAAAGATTTCCTGAGGACTTCATGTTTCAACTCGCTGCTAGCGAGTTTGAAGCTTTGAGATGCCAAAATGGCATCTCAAATTTGAGGTCGCAAATTGGCATCTCAAACAGTCCGGCAGGCCGTGGTGGCCGCCGTTACCTTCCTTATGCCTTCACCGAACACGGCGCCATCATGGCGGCCAGTGTGCTGAATTCACCGAGAGCGGTAGAAATCAGCGTCCACGTCGTGCGCGCCTTTGTCCGTCTGCGCGAACTGGTTTCCGGCCACAGGGAGCTGGTACAAAAGCTCAACCAGTTGGAACACAAGGTCGGCGCGCATGACAAGGCTATTGCCAAAATCATTACTGCCATCCGTCAGCTAATGACACCGGAAGAACCGAAGAAAAAACGCCCCATCGGCTTTGCGCCGTGGAAAGAGAAATGATGCTGACCCGTTAGTTGGCGATGTTTATGACGTGGAAATTGTGGACTATCACTGAAGGAAAATACCATGCCCCAAAAATTACTTGACCCCATTCCGCCCGGCGAGATTTTGCTGGAAGAATTCATGAAGCCCATGGGCGTCAGCATCAATGCATTATCGAGGGATGTGAGCGTGCCGCCCAATCGCATCAGCGGGATCGTGAACGGCAAGCGCTCGATCACGGCCGATACCGCCTTGCGCCTTGGCAAATATTTCGGCGTATCGCCGGAAATCTGGATCGACCTGCAAAGCGACTATGACCTTCGCATCGCACAACGTACCGTCTGGCCGCAGATTGAGCCGCTTGTCCGCGCACATGCCACGTAAGGCCAGGAGGTCTTTTTCCGGGATGAACCAACGACCAGCTCAAATTGATCTGGTCTATGAATAGAGAAAGCCGCCGTGAACGATAAAAAAACTCAAGCCGCGAATTCGCCGGAACGCCTGCCACTGACTTCGGCGGACATGACCGATGCGCTAATCAGCCAACTGCGCGATGCAGCCCCGCAGATTTTCAGCGAAGGCCGCGTGGACTTTGCCAGGCTGCAAGCGGCGCTGGGCAAGCATACCTGTTCATGCTTCGACAGGCTCAGCACGAACGGCTACTTATTCTATTGCCGATGGCAATTTGCTGATCTGCCTGGAACCGCATCTCGACCGCGATACGTTGCGCGCCTTGTTCGCCCGCAAGCCACAGATGGTGCTGTGCCTCGATACCGCGTTCGACGGCAACGATGCGCTGAAAACTAACACCGTGCTGGAAGCGCAGACGCACGGGATTATCTTCAAGACGGTGTAGGAGGATTCGACATGAAAAAACAGGATGCTTTGGATTTTTTTGAATTGCACAAACCGCTGCTTATCGAGAAATTTGGTGTAAAGCATTTGGCATTGTTTGGCTCGACTGTTCGCGACGAGGCGGGCGAAAACAGTGACCTCGATGTGCTGGTGGAATTTGAGGGCGGTGAAACCTATCGCAACTATTTCGACTTGCTGTTTTTTCTGGAGGATAGCCTGCATTGCAAAATTGACCTGGTGTGCAGAGATGCAGTGAGACCGCAACTCAAACCTTATATCGAGAAGGAGGCTATCTATGTCGCGTGAGTGGAAGCTGTATTTTGACGACTTGTTCGGGTTTTGCGAAAAGGTGATGAGTTACACGCACGGGCTGACGCGCGAGAAATTCGAAGCGAGCGGGCTGAATTACGATGCCACGCTGTGGAATGTGCAACTCTACGGGGAGGCAGCCAAAAATATCCCCGAGGAAATACGCAACCAGATGTCCGAAGTGCCGTGGCGCGAGTTGATTGGTATGCGCAATCGGCTGGCACATGGTTATTTCGGCATCAACAATGAGATTCTTTGGCGTGTGGTTGAGGTGGAGACACCCAAGCTGCACAAGACGCTGGAGAACATTCGGCAACGCCGCCCGGAATTATTCGAAGGGCAGGCGTGAAAATCAAGTTCGACAGCAACCAGCAATATGCGACGTCCCCGTCGGCAACAAATGGTGATGCCCACAAAATGCCGACGGGGACGTCGGCGCTCCCGGTTGATCCGGGCAAGCATCCTATTCTGCGCAATTGCAATATCGACCTGGCAAGCAGCATAAGTTCCACATTAGTTTGAATCGCAGTGCCCCAAAATGCTCTGCTGATTGGGTGTGGTCGCGGGAGGGATGGTATGATGCGCGCCTTGTCCGGTGCGCTCCGAAGCCGCCTGTTGCAATGTTATTAGCGATGGATGCAGAACATGAAAAGCAGTGAAATCCGCCAGAAATTCCTGGATTACTTCGCCTCGAAAGGGCATGCCGTGGTGTCGTCCAGTTCGCTGGTACCGCACGAAGATCCGACGCTGCTGTTCACCAACGCGGGGATGAATCAGTTCAAGGATGTGTTCCTCGGTTTCGACAAGCGGCCTTATACGCGTGCCGCGTCGTCGCAGAAGTGCGTGCGCGCCGGCGGCAAGCACAACGACCTGGAGAACGTCGGTTATACCGCGCGCCACCATACCTTCTTTGAGATGCTCGGCAACTTCAGCTTCGGCGATTACTTCAAGCGCGATGCGATTGCGTATGCGTGGGAATTGCTGACCGAGGTGTTCAAGCTGCCCAAGGAAAAGCTCTACGTCACCGTGTATGCCGAGGACGATGAGGCCTACGACATCTGGGTGAAGGAAATCGGTGTACCTGCCGGGCGGGTGATCCGCATCGGCGACAGGCCGGGCACTGCCCGGCCGGGTGCGCCACCTGTGTCGGATAATTTCTGGATGATGGGTGATACCGGCCCGTGCGGCCCGTGCACCGAAATTTTTTACGATCATGGCGCGCATATTCACGGCGGTTTGCCAGGCACGCCGGAAGAAGACGGCGACCGCTATATCGAAATCTGGAACAACGTGTTCATGCAGTTCAACCGCGACGAACACGGCGTGATGCACCCGCTGCCCAAGCCGTCGGTGGATACCGGCATGGGGCTGGAGCGCATCTCGGCGGTGTTGCAGCAGGTGCATTCCAATTACGAGATCGACCTGTTCCAGAGTCTGATCAAGGCGGCGGCGCGCGAGACCCATTGCGCCGATCTGGCTTCGCCTTCGCTGAAAGTGCTGGCCGATCATAT
>JBAQCT010000048.1:0-3931 GCA_049294375.1 Gallionella sp.
ACCGCGCTGCCGCTGGCCTGGCTGGTCGTCATCACCAGCACCGCGACCTGGCAGAAACTCAGCAGCGGCGACCCGCGTATCGGCTTCCTCGCCGCCGCCAACAGCCTGTCGGACAAGCTCGCCGCAGGCGCCTTGCCGCCGGACAAGGCCGCCGTCGCGCCGCAACTGATCTTCAACCTGCAACTGGATGCCGCGCTGGCGCTGTTCTTCGCCGCGCTGCTATGGCTGATCGTCATCGACATGCTGCGCGTCTGCGCGCGCCATCTGCGCGGCAGGCCGGTTCCGCCGCTGTCCGAAGCGCCGCATTATCCGACGCAACTGGAAGAAGCATGGCAAAGAGACTGATGTCATGGTGCGTGGGACGCACCCTACGTAATGGATGCAAAAGGCGTAGGGTGCGTCCCACGCACCACTCACATCATCCAAACTACCATGCCTAATTACCTTCGTGCCAACGCGAAAGGTGGCACTTATTTCTTCACCGTCACCACCCATCGGCGACAACCTATTTTGACGGACGAACCGATGCGCACCGCCTTGCGGGAAAGCATTGGGAATGCACGCAAACGCCTCCCTTTCGAGATCGTGGCGTGGGTATTGTTGCCGGATCATTTGCATTGCATCTGGACATTGCCGGATGGCGATGCCGATTTTCACAAGCGTTGGGGCATGATCAAACGGCAAGCCAGCCAAACGTGCGGCCAGCAATATAACCGCCCTGAATGGCAGAGCGCTTCACGGCGTGGCCGTGGCGAAACAAGCTTGTGGCAACGGAGATATTGGGAGCACCAAATCCGGGATGAAGCGGATATGGCTCATCACATCGAATATATCCATTGGAATCCGGTCAAGCACGGTTTGGTACAACAAGTATCCGATTGGCCGTATTCAACCTTTCACAAATACGTGGCACAGGGTGTATATCCGATAAATTGGGCTGGAAATATTGGGGAAAAAGAGAATGAAACCGGGTTTGGTGAGTAAATATTTGGTGTGGTGCGTGGGACGCACCCTACGTCCGCTGCAATGCTGTTGGCGCGCCATTCGCCGCCTCAGCGGCGACGACGGCTACGAGCACTACCTGGCGCACCACGCTGCCGCCCACCCCGACACTCCCGTGCTGCCGCGCCGCACATGGTTCGCGCTTCAGCAGCAGCAAAAGTGGTCGGGCGTCAAACGCTGTTGCTAAAGAAACTGAATAAACCCTCCGTTCGTGTTGAGCTTGTCGAAACATGAATGGCTGCATGGCCTTCAATAGGCTTAGGCCGAACGGATTTATTCCATGCCTAAATTAAAAGTGCGTCGTCGTAGGGTGCGTTCCACGCACCATCATCATTGGTGCGTGGAACGCACCCTACATGATTATTGCTGCTCAAAAATAAAATTGGAATACTCAGTGTTTCCCTAAATAAGCCTCCCTGATGCCCGTCCAATTTTCCGATTTCTACAGCAGCCTTGATGCCGACCCCGCCAAGCGTTGAACTCAAATGCCGTTCGTGCTGAACCCGTCGAAGCACAAGAATCTATTCACATTTCAACAGACCCAATGCGAATTGGAATCAGTCATTTATCCGAGGCTCAATATCGCCTCCCTAATATCTTCTGGCCTATATATTTCAGTCTATTGACCGGGATGTTGACAGAGGGTAGGGTGTGAAGCAGTGATTCGGGGTGGCCAAAACGGTGGGGAGCGTACCAAACAAAATGCCGGACGTATCGATGAAATGACGCCGACAAACAGAGTGGCGGTGGGGGCGTCATCAAACGTATTGCGTCGGGTACGCCCCTTCAATGCACCGGAAGACCTGGTGCATGTGGTTTTTGCCGACAGCGTGGTAAAGCCTAGCAGTGAAAATACCGTGTATCCATCTATCGACATGAAACTCCACCTATGGTAACAAAGCTTATAGGTGGGCATTTTTCGATGATGTATATTTTACGTTATGTGTCTTGGTGAGCTAGTCATACCCGTCCAATGAAAAGTCCAGCTGACAAGAACCGACCTATCGACCGGCTACGCGATTGTGCTGGTTCACTGACAATTAATACACCAGACGATGACACGCCGATTCGGGAGATGATTTCTACCGGCGACCGGTTGCTGGTAGTCAAAGATAATGGTATCTACGAAGTAGCTCTTGCTGATCAAATTGACCCAGGGCGAACCAATCCAACTGTGCCGAATACAGTTCAAAGGATTTTGCCGTTTGGCGCCGCAGATTCGTGGGTAGGTGCGGTCGTTCTAACTGCTCGCCAACTCTTTATGAGTTCTTGTTTTAATGCGGATACCGGGGGAAAGGCTTTTGATCTTGTTCTGGGTATTGCGCAGGACATCGCCGGAGCACAGCAGATACTTCAGAAGCACCGTGGATTAGAGTCCGAGGCTGTCCAAGCAATTGATCCAAAAATCCGCCAAGATCGCTCTTTTGTCTTGCCTGCGGTCAGCAACGTTGAGGCCAGTTGCAATGAATATCTTCAGCGCTCCGATCACGCACTAAAAGAGCTATTCAAAACCGTCCAGCTGTTCTACCCAGATGTAAGCTCCGGTGGTTGGGATAGCCTGAAAACGAAGATTGATTCAGGCCCACAGAATCTGGACAACTTTCCTCAATTCTTGACCGAATCCATCGGCTTCCTCAAGTTGATTAGGAATGCACGCAATTGCGTGGAACATCCTCGATCGGAACAACGCCTCATCGTCTTAGATTTCGCCATTGATCAAAACAACGTCTTGGTTCCCCCTACTATTGAGGTCATTCATCCCAAGACGCCGATGCCCAAATCTCAGGTCATTGTTTTCTTCGAAAGTGCCTTCGAATCATTGGTAAGTGTCGTCGAGCTAATGGTAGTTTTCTTGTGTGCGCGGCACGTTGGCAAAGTTGCTGGTTTCCCCGTGCACGTAATCGAGTTGGCACCGGATCAACGTAGATTCCCACACGTTCGTTACAGCTACGGAATGTCGATGGGAGGTCAACTTGTTCCGATGTTATAAAGTTTTGCTGGAGAGCGGGCAGGTTGGCGTCGTGCAACAGACACATAACCCTTCGTTGCACCCGACTCGCTACAGCGGGCTTCGCCCGCTTCCGAGCCAAAAAGGTCAGCCTCGCATTAGATTTTTTACGCCCAAGCCCGCGTCAGCATCTCATCCAATGCAGCGGTGATACGGTCGCCTTCTTGTTCAAGCGAGGCGACCTTCTCGCCCAGTTGATCTGTGGCGATAGAGACGATCTCCAGCGGATGGAGTACCACTTCGATTCCTTCTATCGTGAAAGCAGGATTCATCGGCGCTCCGACCAGCGATGACGCATTGTCGAGATGGCTGCGACGCACCAATGGCACCACCACGCGGCGGCGGTAGCTATCGAACAGGGATGATTGCACGACGACAACGTAGGGGATGACTTCCCTTTGTTTTCCGGTATTCCGGTGAACGTCGAATTGCGGCATTACAGCGTGGAGTGTTGATCGGCGAACGAGCCGAAGCGCTCGTTGAAAGAATTCCATGTCTTTGCGGCTGTCTCGGCGCGCTTGGATGACTTATCTGCCGACGCGCCGCAACGCTCGGATAGGAATTCGACAAATTCGAAAACCTCCGCTTGCTTCTCGCGCGGAAGCGCTTCCAGTTTGCTAATCAGTTCGGTGTAGCCCATCTCACCCCCCGCTTATGAATGTTGCACGCATGAAGTATAACCCGACAGAGCAATAGTGCAAAAACAGCAACAAAAACAAATACAGATACAGCCAAAGAGAATTAAAGGGGTCGTGTTCGAATTGTTTTTCTAACCCAATGCGGGGTCGAATACAAGAGTCAAAAGGGTCAGGTTCGCATTGATTTCCGGCAGCTCGCGTAGGGCACAATCGTTATTGCGCGATATGCAACCCAAACATCAGCCATCGGCCAAGTACGTAAGTTGCCGTTGGTGTTTCAACG
>JBAQCT010000049.1:0-29046 GCA_049294375.1 Gallionella sp.
TGATTTTGGTGCCGTTGTAACGCGCCTCGACGGCGAAGTGACAATCCGGCGTGCGCGTGGTCGGCAGGCTGGAGCCGGTGACGATGATGTAGGTGGAGTTGTACCAATCGGCCGATTCCGGCACGTCAGTCTGCTCGCCCCAGGTTTGCGGGGAGGCCGCTGGCAAGTCGCAGTACCAGTCATAGAACGAACCGCATGCGCCGCCAATCAAGGACAGGTAACGCGCACCGGATGCGTAGGAAATTTGCGACATGGCCGGGATCGGCGAGAAGCCGAAAATACGATCCGGTCCCCATTTCTTGATGGTATATATGTTGGCAGCAGCAATGATTTCGTTGACCTCTTTCCATTTGGCGCGCACAAAACCACCGAGGCCGCGCACATGGACATATTGCTTGCGCTTGTTCGGGTCGGCCTGGATCGCAGCCCAGGCTTCCACCGGGTCCTTACCGGATTTGCGCTCGGCACGGTACAGGTCGAGCAAGCGACCGCGGATCAGCGGATGCTTGATGCGATGCGGGCTGTACAGATACCAGGAGAAGGAAGCGCCACGCTGGCAGCCGCGCGGTTCATGATTGGGCAAATCTTCGCGGGTGCGCGGATAGTCGGTTTGCTGCATCTCGAAAGCCACCAGGCCGTTCTTGACAAATATTTTCCATGAACAGCCGCCGGTGCAGTTCACGCCATGCGTGGAACGCACAATCTTGTCGTGCTGCCAGCGTGTGCGGTAGGCCTGCTCCCACTGGCGATCCTCGTTGGTAACGATGCCATGCCCGTCAGAGAAAGTCTCTTTGTCCTTGCTGCCTACAAAATACGTCAATCGATCGAGAAAATGACTCATGTTTTTTCTGCTCCTGTGTAATAAATTTACAAATCTCCCGGTACAGGATTTATTGTTCTCAATCCCTTAACCAGACATCATTTTGCGGGTTGCGCGCAACACGGCCAACCCACCCCACATATTTGCTTATTATTTGCTTATTACGACCAACTTTTGGTTATTTTAATTATTCTAATTATTCTAAGAATTTCCAAAATCATCACCAGTTTTCACACAAAAACATCTCACAATACCGCAACGATATTTCCCCAATAAAAGCTGGCGTGATTCAGGCAAATCGCTTTGCGAGAATAGTCTGTGGCAAGAGCCGTGCCCATTCTTCTAAAGTACACGCCAAACGAGGAAAAAGAACTAGTTCTTTCGGGTAATGGTGTGCCGGATGATTTTCCTTACTCTTTGATTTTTATGTTCTATGTCACACTTTTTAATATCGATAGAAAATTCGCCATCTCCTTAACCTACCTGCCATTGGGTCATTGTTCTTTTCAAATCAGATTCAATTGGTTTTTTATCTGCCTAATAACGAATAGATACCATAACCCGCAATCAGAAGCCCGGCAATCAGATTCACAGGTCTGGTGCTATCAGTAGGGTGCGGTATAACCAAGGCATCTATACGCATGGATTCAATGAACTTGATACGAACAAAGGTTATCAGGATCAGCACAAGCCCATAGATGATGCCCACTACAGTGACAACAGTATTTATATTTTGCATGGTGAGATTTCACATGGGCCATAGACATATAAGGATGCTGCAATAAAAACAACTTTTGTTTTTTTGATTCAAGAAAAAATGGGCGATGCAGAGTTGCACTCAAAAAAAGAGGGAAGGCTGCTATAGCCTTCCCTCATATGTGCTACTCAATTATGCATGGCTCAAATCTATACGCTTCATTTCCTGCTTTTCAGCCTCGGAAAGCTTGTCCCACCATGTACCGCCGGAATTGCCGTAGTCAAACCGCTCGGCGCCCTTGCGGGTATAGTAGTGCCAGTTCAGGAGCCAAGAATAGGCATAGAAAATCGCGACGCCGATGAAAAACGTCGATGCGCTGCCGGTCTTGGTGATGGACATGCCGATGAGCGAAGTCCAGATGAATGGGCCGAATGCCGCCCAAGCCCCGGTCCAGCCGAGCATCTGCGCGCCTTTCGCAGGCGAATAGGCGAACACGATCGGGTACTGGCGGAAAGTCGCCGCGTTATTCGTGCCCGTCATCAGGAATATCCACAGCATGATCCAGAGGAAGCCCTGGAACTGGTCGACGCTGGTTGGTGTAAGAAAGCCGCCGAATACCAGCGCCATGCAGCCGCCGATCTGCCCCAGCGTACACCAGTGCATCCCCTTGCTGCCGCCGATTTTGTCGAACAGCCCTCCCGAGATCGCGCGAACCAGCCCGCCGATCAGCGGACCCATGAAAGCATAGGCCAGCGGATCTGGCGCACCGTCGAAGCTGCCGTAGATGGTCTTGATCATCATCGGGAATGCGGCCGCATAACCGGCGAACGAACCGAACGAGCAGATATAGGTGATGGTGCAGTTCCAACTATGCGTGCGCGCCCGGTTCTTGCTGCTGAGAATTTCGAACTGCCCCATAAAGCCCCGCGCGGGAACAGTGACACTTCTCAGGAATATCGCGCAGAGAATGAAGGCGACGATAAGAAACGGAACCCACACAAAGGCGGCGTTCTGCAAATAGATTTCCTTCTTGATCACCTTCTTGACCACGATATCCGTAATCAGACCCGCGTCGTTCTTCTTGATGTCAACTACCATATTCTTGGTGGTTTCCGTTTCGTTGATCACCACATTCTTGATTGCGTCGCCCTCTCTCGTAATCACCGTGGCGGCGGCCAGATCGGGCCGCTTGGCGACTACATCCGTAACGATGCCATCGGCGCTTTTGGTGACCGCGATGTCCTTGAGGATATCAGTCTTCACAAAGGGCTGCGGGCCGCCTACCACGGCGCCGAGCGCCGCGAAACCGATGATCCATGGCACCACAAACTGAACGATACTTACCCCGAAATTGCCCAGCCCCGCCTGAATACCCATTGCGAGTCCCTGGAGCCTTTTCGGGAAAAAGATACTCGTAGAAGGCATAAACGAGGAAAAGTCACCACCGCCCATACCGCAAAGGAAACCGATCACCAGGAATGTCGTAAAAGACGTGGTGGGATCCTGAATCGCAAAGCCAAGCCAGATCATGGGAAGGAGTTTGATGATGGTCGAGATGCTCACCACTGGCCTGGTTCCGAGTACCGGGATAAAGTTGGAATGTATCAGCCGCAGGATACCGGATGAGAATCCCGGTATCGCCGCAATCCAGAAGTACTCCATGGTGGTGAACTTGAAACCGATGGCAGGCATCCTCACCACCACCGCGCTCATGACAAACCACGTAGCGAACGAAAATATCAGCGAAAATGTTGTCAATGCGCATGTGCGCCATGCAACCGCGCTACCGGTTTCCTTCCAGAACTGCGGATCTTCCGGCTCCCATCTTGGTAATCTTGCCATAATTATAAACATCCCTTTGGCCTACTGAACGGACTCAAAAACCAATCGCAACAGTTAATGTTTGGCGGCGGTTTTAGCGAGCTCCATATTGAGTAAGGAGTTCGCTGCAAACCTCTACAGGTAATCGAAATCCGAGCGACTTCCTCGGGCGCGTAGCCATTCCAGCAAAAAAGGGAAGGCCACAGCCTTCCCTTATCGCAGATTACGTTAATCTGGTTCGTGCAAACCCACGCGCTTCATATGCGCCTTTTCTTTTTCCGAGAGCTTGTCCCACCATGTGCCGCCGGAGTAGCCAGAGTCAAAGCGTAACCCACCAGCGACCGCCATCCTTTTGCGGGCCAGTCTGTGCCGTGATACGGTCACAGACCGCCCCGCATAAAGCCCATTACGGGTTCTTGATTTCGCAGCCTTTGCGCAAGTAGAACCACCAGTTAATAACGATGCACACCGCGTAGAAAATCGCGAAGCCATACATCGCATTTTCCGGCGAACCGGCCTTGATCTGCCCGCCGATCACCACCGGGGCGATGAACGCGCCGTAAGCAGCAGCAGAAGAAGTCCAGCCGAGCACCGGTCCCGCCTGCTGGCGGTCGAAGATCACGCCGATGGTGCGGAAGGTGGAGCCGTTGCCTAGGCCGGTGGCCGCGAACAGAACCACAAACAGCACCATGAAGATGAAGAAATACTGTTCCGGCGTCGCCGACTGGTAGGCCAGCATCATCACGTAGCCCACGGCGGCGGAGGACACCACCATCACCGCCGAGATGATCTGAGTGACGATGGAACCGCCGACCTTGTCGGAAATCCAGCCGCCCACCGGGCGGATCAGCGCGCCGACGAAGGGGCCAATCCAAGCATAGGTCAGCGCGGAAGGACCATTCGGGTTTTTCACATGAGTCCAAGCCTGCGTCGCGGCATCAAAAACATGGCTATCGCCGAAAATCACCTTGATGGACAGCGGCAGGGCCATCGAAAAGCCGATGAACGAACCGAAGGTCACGATGTAGAGCGCGGTCATCGACCAGGTGTGCTTGTTCTTGAAAATGGCGAACTGCTTGTCGATGTTGGCCTTCATGTCGCCGAACGCCGCGAGCTTCATCGCAAACAGCACGACTACGCAGATCAGCGGCAGAGCCACCCACATGTTGAGCACACCGAGGCCGGTCGGCGCCGGGAGGTACAGATACAGGCCGATACCGCCGATAACAAAGGTTATACCCCACAGGTAAAGTATCTTGCCGAAGGCGGCCAAGGTGCCACCGTAGTTGGGCGACAGTGGCAACAGGTTGTTCATGCCGAACCAGGCCGCGATGACCAGCGGAATTAATATCGCCGCCCAGATGAAACCGGCGTTCTGGATATAAGTCTGGGTTCCGGCAGTGATCTTGCCCATGATCCAACCGCTATCTTTGAGCAACTCCATCGACCCACCACCGAGCGCGCCGAATACGGCGGCGGTCATCACCAACGGGATCAGCACCTGCATGGTGGTCACGCCGAAATTGCCCAGACCGGCATTGAGCCCCAGACCGGTGCCTTGCAGCCGCTTCGGGTAAAAACCGCTGATATTGGACATCGAACAGGCGAAGTTGCCGCCGCCGACACCGGACAGAAATGCCCACATCTGAAACACCCAGAGCGGCGTGGTCTTATCCTGCAGCGAGATGCCCGCCCCGATGGCCGGGATGAGCAACAGCGCAGAGGTCAGGAAAATGGTGTTGCGCCCGCCGCAGATACGGATGAAAAACGAGGCCGGGATGCGCAGAGTCGCGCCCATCAGCCCGGCGATCGCGGTCAGGGTAAACATTTCCGCCGGTTTGAAGGGGAAGCCGAGGTTCAGCATCTGCACCGTGATGATGCCCCACATCAGCCACACGGCGAAGCCGCACAGCAGGTTGGGGATCGAAATCCACAGGTTGCGGCTGGCGATCTTCTTGCCCGTCGATTCCCAGAAGGCATTATCTTCCGGGTCCCACTTTTCTATATCGGCTGAACTGTGACTAACCGTACCTCCCGCACCCACCGACCCCCGCTGCTCTTTCTTGTTTATCATGATTTACCCTTTAGCTTGTTAAAAAGTTTAAAAATTCCCCCAACCGACCACATCAATGCCCGCCCGCCATCATTTCCTTGTCCACCGACGAGAGCTGGTATTCCTTGGCGAACGCTCCGGCAGGCTCCTTCATGAAGAAAAGGCAGAACACGAATGTCGCAGCAGCCGTTGCGCCAATCATCAGGAAGAACTCGCTGTCGGTCAGGGTTACATACATAGAGGTATAGACGACAGCTCCCACATTGCCGTAAGCGCCCGCATAACCCGCCACGTTCCCCGTGATGCGTCGCTTGACGAACGGCACCAGCGCAAATGTTGTGCCGCAGCCACCGGTAACAAACATGGCACAGATGATCGTCACCAACACCGCCATGGCCAACGGCCATTCAGGAGTAATCATGCCCATCAACACAAATCCGCCTGTGACGCCAGCAAGGTAAATCATATGCGCAAGCTTCCTGGTCGGTGTGCGATCCGAGACATAACCGCCGAGCGCCCTGGAAAAGAAGTTCATCAGCGCAAACATCGAGCCAAACAGGCCTGCCATCACGGGAGTCAATTCAAATGTTTTTTGGAAAAACATGGGCAGCATCGAAATGACGGCAAGCTCGGCGCCGAACGTGACGACATAGGACGCGTTGAGGGTGCCAATCTGGGTAAACCGGTATTTGTCGTCTTCTGGAACGCCTTTTTTGAGGATCGGCACATTAACCTTGATGAGTCCATAGACTTGGTACACTACGCCAGCCAGTACGATTGCGTACAGATAGTATGAGACCTCGGGAGTGACATAGCCCTTCTTCGTCACCATTCGGACCAGCAGCGACAGCACACCCCAGATGGGGATGGTCCAGATAATCGCGAGGATCAGATCGCCCCAGGTGGAAACTTCAATCGCTTGAGCCTTTCTGGCCACTGGCCGCTTCGTGCCCGCAGGGCCATCGGTTATCGCGAACCAGTAGTACATACCATACAGGAACATCACGATACCGCTTGATGCTATTGCCCACCTCCAGCTACCCAGCACCGTAAGCGCCAGGATCGGCATGGTGATAGCGGCCAGGGATGAACCCCAGTTGCCGAGACCCGCCTCGACGCCTTGTGAAAAACCTGCGTCCCTGGGCTTGAACCAGAGCGCTGTCATCGCGATACCCACAACAAAACCCGTGCCGACCGCGCTCAAGATCAGCCGGGCAATCAGCATTTCCGTATAGGAAGAAGCGAACGCGAACCAGATGCACGGGAAGGCCATCGCCCACATCACGATGCAGAATGTTTTCCTCGGGCCGATCCGGTCGCACAGCATACCGACGACAACGCGCATCGGGACGGTCAAAGCCACATTGCAAATGGCCAGCACCTTGAGTTGATCCAGCGTGAGGCCGGTCTCTTTCATGATCGTCGTTGCGAGCGGCGCCATGTTGAACCAGACATAGAACGTGATAAAGAACGCAATCCATGTCTTGTGCAGGGCGATGACATCTGCCCTGCCAAAACTAAACAGATCCATCCAACCCATTGTTTTTTCGTCTGTTCTCCCTGAACCAGTCATTTTTAATCCCCCCGTATTTTTGAGATGCCGCAAAAACCAAAAACCGTTACGCCCCTATTTAGTGCATTACCAACACAGGGCAATCCGTTATATGGTGAATCAGATAGTCGCTGACGCTGACCGTAATGTTGCCGAACCTTACCCCACCTTGAGGGGGACGGCTTGCAATCACCACAATATCCGGCTTTTTCTTCCCGACAGCCTCCACGAGCATCTTGCGCGGGTCGCCGATCGCGAGGATCGCATCCACATCGCAGCCATGCTTCGTCACCCAGTCAGCCGTCTCTTTCAAGTCAGCTTCTCTTTTTGCACGCCATTCTTCAAATGCGGCTTCATCATAGCTGCTGGCATCAGCCGGTTCTTCTGCAACCGTCACCAAAATTACTTCCGGTTTTACACCCTTGAACATTGCAATGGACTTCTCCAATGCGGACTGGGCAATTTCTGAGCCGTCATGGCATACGAGCATTTTCATTTGTTATCACTCCTTAGATGAAGAAGATTCGGGATATACCTGTCGAGAATAGGCTTACGTTAGCAACATGCCCATTCTTCCAAAGTACAATCTTAATGAAGAAAAAGAACTAGTTCTTTCGGATAAAAATAAAAATCCCCAGTTCTACTGGGGATTTTTATTTTAGAATCAATCTATTACACGGTCACCCAAGGCTTTCTGCCAGTAATCCTGCATCATGATGAATACTCTCCGATTTTCATGGCTTCAGGCGGGAGCGGTGTATTGCACATATCGATTCGCCTGATTTTCCCATACCTTGCCTACACCGCTTTGTAGGGCAGGCAGGTAGTTACGGCAGCATGTCATATAGTCTTATCCCTTGATTACTCTACTGGCTATCAAATTCAGTGTTGCCCAAGTACCGCAAGCATCGCGTTAACGTCAACAATTTTGTCGCGCGGTGCGCCGCGCCGCTCGCCGCGCGACACTTCCACGTCATCAAGCCTTTTCCAGTCGCTGAAGGAAACGATTTGCACACCGCGCTGGCGCAGCAGGCCGTCGATAGCCTCGCGCTCCGGTAGTTCCCGCGCCTCAAGCCCGGCACCGTCTGCGATCATATGCTCAACCACATGCGCAGAGGCGCCCTTGTGTGACCCGATGAGCCCTTGCGGCCCGGTGCGCGCCCAGCCGACAACGTACTCGTTGGCGATCACGGTGCGGCTGGCGGCATCGACGACACGGCCATCATCGTTGGCGATAACCCGCGTTTTTTCGTCGTAGGGAACTCCGTCTATCCGCTTGGCGGCAAAGCCAATCGCGGGCAATATCATCCCGACATTGAGGATTTCGGTCTCGCCGGTGCCGCGTGCGCTGACCGAGCCGTCCGGTTGAATTTCGAGCCGGTTCTTCTCGAGCACCAAACCGGTCACTTTGCCGTCAGCGCCAGCGATTATCTCGGTCGGCGAAACGAGGAAGCGCAGGTAGAGCTTCTTCGTTTTCGCACCGGCCTGCCGCATAGCGAAGGACTGGAGTATCTTCAGGTTCTTTTCCTGCTGCGAACCGCCCGCAGTTTCCGGAATGGCGCAGCCCGCCAGCTCTTCCGGGGCAACTATCGGGTCGACATCTTCCATTTCGCCAAATTCCTTTAGCTCTGGTGGTGTAAACGAGGCTTGCTCCGGCCCGCGCCGCCCGAGTATAAAGACTTCGCGCACCTGGCTATGGCGCAGAGCTTCCAGCGCATGAGCGGCAACGTCGGTTTTTTCGAGTTCGGCGGGCGTGCGTAGCAGTATCCGGGCTGCGTCGATGGCGACGTTGCCGTTGCCCACCACCGCGACACGCGACACCGACAAGTCGATCTTGGCATCGCGGTAGTCGGGATGCCCGTTGTACCAGCCGATAAATACCGTCGCCGGTGTGCAGCGCGCTATGCCTTCACATGGAATACCGAGGCGGCGATCATCCTCGTTGCCCACCGCGTAGACGATCTGGTGATAGTGTCGGCGCAATTCCTCCACTGTCACATCGCGCCCCAGGCACACATTGCCCAGAAACCTGAACGTGGGGCGCGCGGCAGTTTTTTCGTAAACGCGGGTGACCGCCTTGATGCTCTGATGATCCGGCGCGACACCTCCCCGCACCAGCCCGTATGGGGTGGGAAGGCGATCGAACATATCGATATGAACTATCGTATCGGTGCGCCTGAGCAGCGCCTCCGCAGCGTAGAAACCGGCAGGCCCGGAACCGATGATTGCAACACGCATGAGCCACCTCTATAACGAATGAAAAGTGCCTCGCATACTACCCTTTTAATAAATTACTCCGTGCCAATATCTCCGCATATCCAATATCTCTGGATAGTTAGAAAAGCTTGATATTCAGTGTCTTCGCATATGCTGTAGTCATTACCTTGCCTGCTCAGCCAAAGTTTGACGTTCTCTTTCTTCCGCCTTTTTCTCCGCTGCCCTTCGTTTCCTGTCTTCATTTTTCAGAAGCTCGATCATTTTAATGGCCTTCATGTATGCAGCCATCATCATATTTATTTCTGGAGCGAAACATATCAGGATTATCGCCCACATAACATAAAAACGAACCGAGGTGTCTTTCGAAATAAATCCAAGAATACAAAGACCTGCAATACAAAAGCCCATAACTCCATACCAAGTCTTGGTATGGAAGGTCTGGGATTCGTCTTGTTCTGAATTTTTGTGTTCAGACATAAAATATGCGGAAGCTATACAGTTTTAACAGGCACGATTATCAATGGCCGACCAATTGTTGCCAAAATCGCAATCTTGCCAACATTAACCCCATAACCCAAAAGATTCAATGGGTATGTTCGGACTATCTCCTCGGATAGAGTTTTTTGATAGCTTCGTAGAATTCCAACGGTGTTATTTCGATACCATCCCGAAAAAATCGCGTTGGATAAGAGCGATATAGATGCCCGTCAATCCTGAACCCTGTACTCATGATCGCCGCTCCTTTGGTCAAATTGCACCTTGCTTGAATATCCGCCCACCATGTACAAGCAAACATCGGCAAATATCGATAAAACTTTAGGACGCTCCGATATATCAAGAAAAGTGAAATTTCAGGGAGCCTCTAAAAATTCAGATTCCGCCCAAATGCAAGGCGCGGAAAAAATTTCACAGCGCCGCATATATCTGATATGTAAGCAAGAAATTTTTTGTGCAACGCAGCAGTTGGGATGAGATGTGGATTTTTAGAGGTTCCCTTCAGCAAGATTCCTTGTTCAGCATTGCCTTCATCTGCGCCAGCTTACCCATGCCCTCGCCCTTGCTGACGGTCGGTGCGGCTTCCTTGTGACCACCCGCATAGGCCAGTTCAGCTTGCGGCATTTCCTCCAGAAAACGGCTCGGCTCACAGGCCATCCATTCCTTTCCGCGCTTGCGGCGGTTGCAGTAGCTGATTTGCAGGCTGCGTTCGGCGCGCGTGATGCCGACATACATCAGGCGGCGCTCCTCCTCGATCTGTTTTTCGTCGCTGTCGCGGAACGGCAGGATGTCCTCCTCCGCGCCGACGATGAACACATGTGGAAATTCCAGCCCCTTGGCAGCGTGCAGCGTGGAGAGCGTCACCGCGTCCGGCTCCTCGTCCTTGCCCTCCAGCATGTTGATCAGCGCGATGGTCTGCACCATGTCGATCAGCGACTTCTCGTCGGCTTCTGCCTTGCGTTTCAACCAGCCGATGAATTCCTGCACGTTCTCCCATTTACCTTGCGCCTGGTGCGGCTCATGCGAGTCGTATAACCACGCCTCGTAGTCGATCGCGCGCAGCAGTTCGTCGAGCAGTTCGCCGCACGGATCCTTGTCGGCGCGCTCCTGTAGGCGGTTGATGAAGTTGCAGAAAGCCATCAGGTCTTCGTGCTGGCGCGGCGGCAGTTGCTGCTCCATCTCGACCTCGAAAGCCGCTTCGAACAAGCTGACGTGGCACACCCCGGCATGGCTGCCGAGCTTCTCAAGTGTGGTGTTGCCGATGCCGCGCTTCGGCGTGGTGACGGCGCGGATGAAGGCCGGATCGTCATCCGGATTGGCAATCAGCCGCAGGTAGGCGGTGATGTCCTTGATTTCGGCGCGCTCGAAAAATGACGTGCCGCCGCTCACCGTATAAGGCATACGCTGGGCGCGCAACTGCTCTTCGAATGCACGCGACAGGTGATTGCTGCGATACAGGATCGCATAATCGGCAAAACGCGTCCTATGCTCGAACTTGTGCGACACCAATTTCATCACGACGCTCTCGGCTTCGTGTTCATCGTCGCGCGCTGCGTAGATACGTATCGGGTCGCCGATGCCGTGATCGCTCCACAGCTTCTTCTCGAATACCTTGGTGTTGTGGTTGATCAGGTTGTTTGCCACCTTGAGGATGCGCTGCGAGGAACGGTAGTTCTGTTCCAACTTGATCACGCGCAGCTTGGGATAGTCGTTGCGCAGGTTGTGCAGGTTCTCGATACTCGCACCGCGCCACGCGTAGATCGCCTGATCATCGTCGCCAACCACGGTAAATGCGTTGCGGCCACCCGCCAACAGCCGGGTCAACTGGTACTGGCAGTCGTTGGTGTCCTGGTATTCGTCGATCAGCAGGTAATGCAGCCGGTTCTGCCAGCGAAGCAAAGCCTCAGGATGCTCCTTGAACAGCACCACCGGCAGATGGATCAGGTCGTCGAAATCCACCGCCTGATAAGCGCGCAGCGTTTCCTGATAGCGTACATAGATACGCGCATGAACTCTGGCCTCTTCATTTTCTGCTATCTGCACCGCCTGTTGCGGCGCGATGAAAGCGGATTTCCAGTTGGAAATCTGCGTCTGGATGCCGCGTATCTCCTGCTTGTCGCCGGAATTGGTCAGCTCGCCGAGAATTTTCCATGTGTCGCCGGAATCGAAGATCGAGAACTGCGGCTTGTAGCCGAGCAGCGCGGCTTCTTTGCGCAGGATGTTCATGCCGAGCGAGTGAAAGGTACTCACCACCAGCCCTTTGGCGTCCTTGCCCTGCAACAGCGTGCCGACGCGTTCGCGCATCTCGTTGGCAGCCTTGTTGGTAAAGGTGATCGCGGCGATGTTGCGCGGCGCATAGCCGCACCGCTCCACCAGGTGGACGATTTTCTGGGTGATCACACGCGTCTTGCCGCTGCCCGCGCCGGCCAAAACCAGCAACGGGCCGTCGAGATAGGTCACCGCTTCGCGCTGCGCGGGGTTAAGTTGATTCAACATTGTGTGGGGACTGTCACTATTCCGGTAGCAGCAAAACTCTTCTCACCATGATCTATTTAAGCATCAAAATAAGAGCGCAACAGGCTGCATTTCTAAAACACCGCACTGTCTAAAAAGTGGGCGGCGCATAAGTCTGGGTGCGATTACAAGCTACATTTCAGGATAGGTAAAAAGCTTCTGATAGGGGAACTCGGTAATTGAACAACAGCGGGTTTTGGTAAATCATGTCCGGGCTTTGCTTCCATTTTTATTAACCTGTGTGTCTGGCCAGAGCGACATGAAAGGCTTGACCGGCAATGCGGTATCGGTGCTTGCCGATGGCATCGCGTTCACAGGTACATCTTCATTCGGTGGCAATTGTGCCTGGCTGTGTTCCGCGTTTCTCTCGTGCCACTTTACACAATTACCACCATTTCTTGCTGCTTCCCGCAAGACATCGCCGGCGCGTACAAACAAGTCGGCTAACGTATCACCCTGATTGGCCATATCGACACCTATCGATATGGTAACCGACGGCAACGCATCACCACTGGGCAAAACAATCATGGATTCGCTGACAGCGGCCCTCAATCTTTCTGCTGCCACACAAGCGTCTGCCAAATTGGTGTTAGGCATGAAAACAGCAAATTGCTCATTCATGAAGCGCCCTGCCTGGTCATCCGGGCGCAAACAGGACAGCATGGTATGTGCGGTATCCCGTAGCGCCTGCTCGCTACCAAGCTGGCCATACTTATCGCTAAATTCATCGAATTGATCTATCTCCAACAACATGATGCAGCTTGGTTTATTATTTGAAAAACCGCGATTCAGGTGACGGCTGAATTTCTCCTCTACCCATTGGCGGTTATAAAGCCCTGTCAGTTCATCGACAACTGCCGCACCCGAAAACCCGTGGAGATGCTCAAGGTTTTCTGCCACAATCCGAGTGCCGGGGCGGATGCGCGCACTCAACACTTTCAGCATATTATGCGCAGCCTGATGCGAGATATCGATTAGTTCCCATAATGCGCCATATCCAATGGCGATCAGCTTGCAGTCTGTAGCCGCAACGACATAGGTTGAATCATGGGCATCGCCCAGAATAGCCATCTCTCCTGCACACTCTCCCTTGCCGAGCATGGCAACAGGCTCAATCGACGGGTTTGTCAGCTGAATATTCAGGCGACCGGAAAGAACGATGTAAATCATATCGTTAGCCTCGCCTGGAGCCAGCAGTATTTCACCCGCATTCAAGGTGCGCAAACTGGATTCGCCTATATTGTAGGCAAATAATTTGCTGGGCACCCCGTGAAGCAATGGTGCGGCTTCCAGTACTTCCAGAATTTCGGGAGAGAGATTCACGTCATTACCTCCTTGCATTTAATCCGTCTGGATTATGTGTGGCAAATTTCCCGGCATGCTCCGGATGCGGGACAATTTATCAATAAATCATTATAGCTTGAATGCTACACCATCGCGGACACAAGTCACATCGAGTTCAAGGCTCATTTGCTCAGCAGGCTTGAAATACGCACATTTGCCACATCCAGGCGCTTCAGCAAAATACTCAGGAACGCATCGTCAAATTGAAAACGACACTCCACCGATGCTTTTGCCAGTACACCCAGATTGATCTCGATCAGGGTAGCATCGGTTTCCGCCCACACTGCAGTAGTACGCAAAAAATTGCTGTCCGGAAAACGTTTCATCTCACCGAAACAATCTCCTTTGTGCAGCCTGTCCAACTCGCAATCCTGCCTTGTCACCTTTAATTCACCGCTGGCCAGAATGAAAAACTCGCTGCACTGATCGTTTTCCCGCAGGATGCATTCGCCTTTACTTACCTCTCGCCAATTGCTGATGCGCAATACCTCCCATAGCTCGATGTCGCCGATGTTCTTGAAGAAATGCAGCGAGCGCATGGTATCGAATTTTTCCGTATCCGAAATACTCTCTTGCACCGCTGCGTTGCTGTTAAAAAAATGTACCAAGGCACGCGTAAATTCTCCCCACGTCTGATAGCGCTGCGACAAATCCTTCTGCATCGCCCGCTGCACGATAGCTTCCAGATCTTCCGGAATATCCGGGCGTAAAGCCTTGGGAGTAGGAGGGTCGCTATGCATGATCTGGTAGAGCAAACTGTAGCTGTTTTCCGCATGAAAGGGCATCCTGCCAGTCAGCAATATATACAAGGTCACGCCAAGCGAATAGATATCGGTCTGGTGGTTCAATGGCTGATCCTGGATTTGTTCCGGCGACATATAGGCGGGCGAGCCGACACCAGCCACTTGTGTCATCTGCTGTGATACATGCTGCGTTTCGATCAGCGCCGATCCAAAATCCGCAATCTTGATGTCCCCTTCTTTCTGCATCAGAATATTCGCCGGCTTGATGTCACGGTGTATTACTCCCTGCCGTTGCGCATATTCCAATGCGTTACCGCACTTATAAATAATTTCCGCAACTGCGCCAAACGGTAAAAGCCGGTCTATCTTGGTGTATTTTTCAAGCGTCTCTCCCTCGACATATTCCATCACCATGTAATTTTGTTCGCCATCCAGTACCGCATCGATTATTTTCACAATATGGGGGTGCGACAATTTCCCTGCCAGGGAAGCTTCGGTAAGCAATAGTTTGCGATATACATTGACATTAGCCGCATTGCGCATGGCTATTGAATTGAACAGTTTGAGCGCAACCTGTTGATTATTGAATTGATCGAGCGCAAGGTACACCGTGCTGGTCGCGCCGCTCCCCAATTTTTTGACAATTTCATATTTGCCGACGCGTTTCATGCATCACCCTTGGGTTTAAAACACACGGTTTTGTGATATATCTTTGTTTTCATTATGGATGCTGCAATAAATACTGGCAAGACTCCGCTTATTCATGAATATCTCGGCACCGCATGATGTTCTCGCCAGATGCATGCAAAGACTTGCAAAGGCAACATGAGAAAATCCCTATCAATCGTTACTCTATCGCTTGTGCATGAGAAATGTTGAGCAGATCGCGCACGGGCTTGAAACTCTTGCGGTGCACCACAGACACGCCATGTTTGCGCAACGCGGCAAGATGCTCGACAGTGGGATAGCCTTTGTGATCGGCAAAACCGTAAAGCGGATGCTGTTCGTGCAATCGCAGCATGAGCTCATCGCGCGCGGTTTTTGCCAGAATCGATGCGGCGGAGATCGCCGCAACCTTGCTGTCGCCTTTGACAATGGCCTGGCTGGAAATGCCGGTTTCCGGACAATACAGGCCATCTACCAACACCTGCTGCGGCTGTATCTTCAACGCCAATACGGCACGGCGCATCGCCAGCAATGTGGCTTGCAGAATATTGAGCCGGTCGATCTCTTCCACGTCGGCCCAAGCCACCGCCCAAGCCACCGCACGTTCGCGGATGACCGGTGCAAGCCGGCCGCGCTGCCGTTCGGAAAGTTTCTTGGAATCAGCCAGCCCCTCGATTGGCCTGGATGCATCGAGGATCACCGCCGCCGCGCTGACTGGCCCAGCCAGTGGACCACGCCCGGCTTCATCCACACCGCAGATCAGGATGGTACCGGTCATGCAGGCAAATATGGCAGGATGGCCGCTGCGGCTTTTTGCGCTGTATTCTGGCGTAGCGTTCGATGCAATTTCAGGAATGTCTCTTCGAGTTGCATCACAGCCCCCCTGTCATTAACCAGGTTGAGTAATGCCTGAGCAAGATTTCCAGGCGTTGCGTCTTCCTGGATCAGTTCCGGCACGACAAAGCGTTCGCACAGGATATTGGGCAGGCCGAAATAAGGCTGATAGCGCTTGCGCTTGATCATCCACCAGGAAAACGCCGGCATTTTATAAGTAATAACCATCGGCCGTTTAAGCAGGGCACATTCCAGCGTAGCCGTACCTGAGGCCACCAGCGCAATATCGGCGGCGATCATCGCATCCTGCGCATGGCCAAACAGCAGTGTCACCGGCAATTCTTTCGCATCGCAATCGTAAAGCGCCTGTTCGAAAATACCACGCGTTTCGCGGCTAGCCAGCGGTACAAGGAAGCGTGCGTCAGGCATCTGTTGCAGAATAAGTTTGGCGGTTTCGATGTAGGTGCGCGCGAGATGCTTCACTTCGCTCTGGCGGCTGCCAGGCAGGAAAGCGAACACCTTCGCCTGTAGCGGAATACGCATCGTCTCGCGCATCTCGGTGCGTTTGTGATGATCCGGCAGCATATCAGCGAGCGGATGTCCGACATAATCGACCGGCACGCCGGCTTGCTGGTATATCTTCGGTTCATGCGGAAACAGCGCAAGCATGTGCGAAACCGCACGCTTGATCTTGTTGATGCGCTCGCCGCGCCACGCCCAAATCGAGGGGCTGACGTAGTGGATGGTAGTAATGCCGCCAGCCTTGAGCGCGAGCTCCAGATCGAGGTTGAAATCCGGTGCGTCCACCGCGATGAACAAGTCCGGGCTATTGGCCAGAAAATAATTTTTCAGCTTGCGGCGGATGCCTACGATCTCGCGATAGTGACGCAGCACCTCGACGTAGCCGCGTACCGCCAGTTTTTCCATCGGGAACAATACGTTCATCCCGACCGCCTGCATCTTCGGGCCGCCGATGCCGACAAATTCAATGCCGGGACGCGCTTCCTGCAAGACTCCCATCAGGTAGCTGCCGAGCAGGTCGCCGGAGGCTTCGCCCGCGACGATGCCGATTACGATTTTTTTCTGCTGCATGGAAAAACCTTTTAAAGACCTGTCGTCCGCAGATTACACAGATTCGCGCAGATTAAGAAACCAGCCGAAGGTATTTCCGCCTTCATCAGTGGTGATGTTCAAAGGCTCACCACGTATCGCTGTCGATCTGTGTAATTTGCGTAATCTGTGGATAGCGTTGTTTTAATCAACGCATGATGCCGCGTTCTGATGCGGCGAGAAAATCCGCCAGCGTCTGCAACTCGGCATGTTCCGCCAGTTGCGATGCGATGGCGGCCTTCGCCTCCTCTATGCTCAGGCCGGATTTGTACAATGTCTTGTAGGCGCGCTTGATCGCCATGATCCCCGCGCTGGAGAAACCGCGCCGTTTCAGCCCTTCAGCATTAATCCCATGCGGCGAACCGGGATTGCCGGAAGCCAGCACATAAGGGGGGACATCCTGCAACAGGATCGTGCCCATGCCGGTGATGATATGCGCGCCGATCCTGACGAACTGATGCACCACGGTGAAGCCTCCAAGGATCGCATAATCACCGACATGGACATGCCCGGCCAGTTGCGCATTGTTGGCGAAAATAGTGTGATCGCCGACCTGGCAGTCATGCGCCAAATGCACGTAGGCCATGATCCAGTTGTGGTTTCCCACACGCGTCACACCGGCATCCTGCGCGGTGCCGAGGTTGAAAGTGCAAAATTCGCGGATGGTGTTATGGTCACCGATTTCCAGGCGCGTCGGTTCACCGTCATATTTCTTGTCCTGCGGAATTTCGCCCAGCGAGCAGAACTGGAAAATGCGGTTATGCTGCCCGATGCGCGTGCGTCCGCCGATTACCACATGCGGCCCGATTACCGTGCCTGCGCCGACTTCTACATGCTCGCCAATAATAGAATAGGCGCCTATTTCGACATCATCGGCAAGCTTCGCTTCCGGATGAATAATGGCGGTCTGGTGAATCATGAATGTCCCTGGAAATACAAAATCACGCCACCGACTTCATGGTGCACATCAACTCCGCCTCGGCGGCCAGTTGCCCATCCACCTCGACAGTGGCGGAAAACTTGAACACACCGCGCATACTGCGTGTCAGCGCCACCTTGATAATCAACTGATCTCCGGGGCCGACGGGGCGCTTGAAGCGCGCACCATCAATGCCGACGAAGTAATATACCGACTTATCGTCCGGCTTGCTGTCCATCGACTTGAATGACAGTAATGCGGCAGCCTGCGCCATCGCCTCAATAATCAGTACGCCGGGCATCACCGGGTGGTGCGGGTAATGGCCGGGAAAAAACGGCTCGTTGATCGTAACGTTTTTCAGCGCGACAATGTCCTTGCCCGGTTCGACCGACAGCACGCGATCTACCAGCAGGAACGGATAGCGGTGAGGCAGGTGCTCGAGGATGGCGTGGATATCCATGGCGGTACTCATTATTTTTTTCCTTTCAATGATTCAATCTGTTGTTCCAATGCCTTGATGCGCTTCACAAGCTCGTCAAGGTGGCGCAGGTGCACGGCATTCTTGCGCCAGTCTTCGGTTTTGCTGAATGGAAAAATGGCCGAGAAAGAGCCGGCTTCGCGGATGGATTTTCCGACCAGCGTGTGCGCAGCCACCTCGACGTGATCGGCAAGTTGCAGATGTCCAAGTATCCGTGCGCCGCCGCCGATCAGACAATAGCGCCCGATTACCGCGCTGCCGGCGATACCGGCGCACCCGGCGATTGCGGTATGCGCACCGATGCGCACGTTGTGCGCAACCTGTATCTGGTTGTCAAGCTTCACCCCGTCTTCGATCACCGTATCGTCCAGCGCACCGCGGTCAATAGTGGTGTTCGCGCCAATTTCGACATCGTCGCCGATCACCACGCGTCCGATTTGCGGGATCTTGACCCAGCGCCCTTCATCCATCGCAATGCCGAAGCCATCCGATCCGATCACCGCGCCGGAATGCGCAATCAGGTTATCGCCGATCACACAGTTATGATAAATCGCCACATGCGGGTACAGCCGGGCATGCTTGCCGATAACCGTATTTGCGCCGATGCAGCAGCCTTCGCCGATTACTGAATGAGCACCTATCGTCGCGCCTTCTCCTATCACTGACATCGCGCCTATACTGGCCGTCGGATCAATTTTTGCATCAGCGGCGACAACTGCACCGGAGTGCACGCCATGCATGGCCTCGGGTAATGGGTTAAGCAAGGCCGAAACCTTGGCAAAATAGGCATAGGGGTTATCCGAAACGATCCGTGGCAGATCGGTCGTATCTGCATCAGCCTCGCCGAGAATCACCGCGCCTGCCTTGGTGCAGGCTAGCTGCGTGCGATATTTGCTGTTGGTGAGAAAACTGATCTGGTTTGGCTGCGCCTTTTCCAGCGTGGCAATCTGGGAAATGCGCACCTCGGCATCTCCCAGCACATGCCCGCCCAGCCGTTCCGCGATATCCGCCAACCGATAGGAAATATTCATCCTGCGTGCGGCTTATTTGCCATCCTTGCCGCTATCTGCTCTCTCGCCGAGGTATTTCATCACCTTGTCGGTAATGTCTATCTTGGGATTGCGATATACAGCTTCTTGCAGGATCAAATCATATTTTTCCAATTCGGCGATTGCCTGGATCGCCTTGTTGGCATGTTCCAGTACAGCAGCCAATTCTTCGTTTTTGCGCAAATTCAAATCTTCGCGAAACTCGCGCTGCACGCGTTGTAAATTCACGTTCAAGCCGATTAATTCGCGTTCTTTGTTGCGCCGGTCGGCATCCAGCAACGCCCCTCCATCTTTTTCCAACGAAGTTTGCAACTCTTTTACCTGTTTTATGAGTTTCTTGATTTCCTGGTCACGCCCGGAAAATTCCTTTTCAATTTTTTTCTCTGCCTTCACCGCCGGCGCGGATTCGCGCAACACACGCTCGGTATCCACCACGCCCACCTTGATATCTGCAGCCTGCGCCACACCCACGCTCAGCAACATAGCCAACGCACATGCTCTTATCTTCATTTTGAATATGCACCCCTTAAATGCATCATAACCCTATGTGATCGGAATCGAGCAATCACGGATCAGCTCCCTCAGAACGCCGAGCCCATGGTGAACTGTAATCTCTGCACCTTATCCACCAGCTGCTCGTTGATTGGTATGGCATAACTGACTACAATCGGTCCCATTGGAGATATCCAAGTAGCCGACACACCGGTAGAATAACGCATCCCGGTGCTACCTAGCCGTTCGCCGGAGTCGTAAACCGCACCTGCATCAACAAACAGGCTCAAACGTGCCGATTTATCCTTGATCCCCGGAACCGGCATCATCAATTCCGCATTGCCAGACACGCGTTTTCTCCCCCCCAACACTTGATCGTTTATATCGCGCGGTCCCAGCGAATTTTGCTGATACCCCCGCACCGAGCCGACACCGCCGGCATAAAAGTTTTTGAAAAACGGCAGTGGCTTATTGTTATATCCACCCGCTATGCCGGCTTCGCCGTTCAACAAAAGTGTGAAATCGCTGCTTACCGGGTAGTACCACTGATGCTCGTAATTCATCTTGTAATAACGTATATCGAATGCGGGCAAGGCAACTTCCGTAAAAGCGCGCTGTACCGTGCCCTCTGTAGGGTATGTTGCACTGTCGCGGCTATCCCTGTTCCAGCCGACTGTTCCTATCAAGTTCCTGGTATGTGCGCCAAAGGTATTGACATAATCCAATAAACGCCCTGATGGGGTCACCAGAAAACCCAACTGTGTGCTCTCGAAGGCCAAGCCAAAATTGATTGACTCGTCCTCACCTGTGGGCACGCCGAAACGCACGCCGCCGCCAAAAGTTTGTGATGAATATTGATTGATCGTCGTACTGGTTGTATCGCTGTTACGTTTATAAATATCAAAACCGCGACTCACTCCGTCATCGGTGAAATAGGGGTCGGTAAAAGAAAAGGCATAAACCTGATTGACCTTGCTGGTATTGACTTGTGTCGAAACGCGGTTTCCGCTGCCGAACAGGTTATTCTGTGTAATGGCCGCCGTCATCGTCAGCCCCTCGCCCTGGGTATAGCCCGCTCCCAGATTGACGGTGCCTGTAGATTTCTCCTTTACGGATACATTCACATCCATCTGATCCGTAGTGCCCTGCACCTGAGGCGTTTCCACATTGACATCTGAGAAAAAATCCAATCTATCCAGGCGGTGCTTGGATTTTTTGATTTTTTCCGAATCGAACCATGCGCCTTCTACCTGGCGAAATTCGCGGCGGATGACCTCATCGCGAGTCTTGTCATTACCCGCAATATTGATACGGCGCACATACACGCGCTGGCCCGGATCAACCACAAAATTAAATGCTACCTGATGTTTTTCCTTGTCCAGTTCCGGAACCGCATTCACGTTTGAGAAAGCATAGCCTTCCTGCCCCAGGCGATCACTGATTTTTTTGCTGGTCTCGGTCAACGCCTTGCGCGAAAAAGTGTCGCCCGCCTTTATCTGAACTAGTTTTTCAATTTCCTCTTTTGGTACCAGTGTGTTGCCCGAAACCCCAATCTTGGAAACCGTGTATTTCTCGCCCTCGGTAATATTGATGGTAATGTAAATATCTTTCTTGTCCGGTGTGATGGAAACCTGCGTGGAATTGATGTTGAACTCCAGATAACCGCTATCCATGTAAAACGAACGCATGGCTTCCATATCGGCAGACAGTTTCTGCTTGGAATATTGATCATTTTTGCTGAACCAACTCATCCAGTCCGGCGTGCTGAGTTTCATCATATCCAGCAAGTCATTTTCTTTGTATGCATGATTGCCCACAAGGTTGATTTGCTTGATCTTGGAAACCTCACCTTCTGCCACATTGAATATGATACCAACACGGTTACGCTCCAATTCCGTAACAGTGGTGTTCACGCTCACGCCGTATTTACCGCGCGCCACATACTGGCGTTTCATTTCCTGGACAGCCTTGTCCAGTGCTCCCTTATCAAATATGCGCGCCTCGGCCAAGCCGGCATATTTCATGTTTTCCTTAAGCTGTTCCTTTGGAAAATCCTTTACGCCATTGACTTCAATGCTGGCTATCGAAGGGCGTTCGCGCACGAGTACAATCAGCACGCCCTGCTCTACTTCCAGGCTCACATCCTTAAAGAACCCTGTGGCATATAAGGCGCGTATTGCTGCGGCAGCTTGCTGATCGTCCATCGTATCGCCGACCTTGACCGGCAGGTAACTGAATACCGTACCGGCTTCAGTGCGTTGAATACCCTCGACGCGGATATCCTTGACGACAAACGGTTCTATAGCCCAAGCGGGAGATAAGCAAAGCAAATAAATCAGCACAACCAGTTTTTTTATTTTCATATTCTAACCAGAGATCAAGCGATTAATATCATTATAAACAGCAAAGGCCATCAGCATGCCAAGCAACGCAATGCCGATCTTCTGTCCAACGTCCCAAATATGCTCGGGAACCGGGCTACCCTTAACCAATTCGGCAGCATAATACAACAAGTGCCCCCCATCCAATAAGGGGATAGGCAACAAATTCAACACACCAAGGCTGACGCTGATCAACGCCAAAAAGCTCAAGTAAGCCGCCACACCCATTTCTGCTGACTGCCCGGCGTAGTCGGCAATAGTGATCGGGCCGCTTAAATTCTTCATGGAAATCTCGCCCACTATCATCTTGCCGAGCATTTTCAGGCTGATGATAGAGGTTTCCCAAGTCTTGCGCAAAGATATGGCAAATGCCTCAAGCGGGCCATAACTCGTCTCGGTAAGCATCGCCTTCCATGCCATATCGTCAACTTTTGGGCCTGCCCCGATTTTGCCCACTGTCTTGCCGGATTCTGAAACAGCCTGCGGTACCACCGCCAAGCTTATGGTTTTGTCGCCACGCTGAATATCAAACTGCATGGTTTTGCCGGCGTGCATACGCACCATTTCCACCACATCAATCCAGCGCCGCACCGTTATACCATTGGCGCGCAGGATGTGATCGCCCTCTTGCAAGCCTGCCCGTTGAGCTACGCTGTTCTCCGCAACCTTGCCGATAACAGGCAGAACGGTCGGCTGATACGGATGCAACCCGAGCTTGTCGAGAAAATTGCCATCCAGATCCTTTGCCCCCAGGCTGCTGATGTCCAGCAGGTGAAGCAATCGCGCACCGCTGGTGTCTTGCGCTTCGACACTCACTTTACCAGATTGTGCAACTTCCCCCGGTATATCGGAAGATGAAGCGTTCTCTTCCGAGTCTTGCCGAAGAATTAATTCCAGCAGTGTCCAGCGCAATTCTTCCCAGTTCGGAATCGCCTCGCCGTTGATACCGAGTATGGTTTCGCCCGCCTGCATCTGCGCGATAGCAGCCGGAGAACCCGGTTGCACCTCCCCCAACACCGGTTTTAACCCCGGCACGCCGTACATAAACAACACCCAGTACAACGCAATGGCCAGTATAAAATTCGCCAGCGGCCCAGCCACCACGATTGCCATGCGCCGCAACACTGGCTGGCGATTGAAGGCATATGGCAGGTCTTCCGGCGCAACCTCGTCTTCGCGCTCGTCCACCATCTTGACATAGCCGCCCAATGGAATTGCGGAAACCACCCACTCGGTGCCAGCACTGGAAAAACGCTTGCTGTAAATCACTTTACCGAAGCCTATCGAAAAACGCAGCACTTTCACCCCGCAGCGGCGCGCTATCCAGTAATGCCCGAGCTCGTGAAACACCACCAGTAGCGCGATTGCGCCGACAAACGCCAGCAAGGTAATCATGATTGGCCGATTTGTTGTTGCGCGGCACTACGCGCCTTTGCATCCGCATCCAGCACATCTTCCAGGCTCCCCACCTTGCCGACCGGCAACGCATCCAGCACGGCCTCGATGATGCTCGGGATCGACAGAAAGGAAATCCGTCTATCGAGAAAGGCCGCCACGGCTACCTCGTTCGCGGCATTCAACATCGCCGGCGCGGTGCCCGCCGCACGCAATGCCCGGTACGCCAGTGCCAGACAGGGAAAACGTCCGAAATCGGGCGCACTAAAATCCATCGTCGCCACCTTGAACAAGTCTAGTGGCGCCACACCGGAATCGATGCGCTCGGGCCAGGCCAAGCCATAGGCAATCGGCGTGCGCATGTCTGGGTTACCGAGCTGCGCCAGCACCGAGCCATCCACATATTCGACCAGCGAATGAATCACGCTCTGCGGATGCACGACCACCTGGATATCGTCGGCGCCTGCATTAAACAGCCAGTGTGCCTCGATGACTTCCAGCCCCTTGTTCATCATGCTCGCCGAATCCACCGAAATCTTGCGCCCCATCACCCAGTTGGGATGTGCGCAAGCCTGCTCCGGCGTAACGTGCTGTAACTCGCCGAGAGGCGTATTGCGAAACGGCCCGCCGGAAGCGGTGAGCAAAATACGGCGCACGCCGTTCCCCGCCAGGTTGCCGTCATAACCGCGCGGCAGCGCCTGAAAAATCGCATTGTGTTCGCTATCGATGGGCAACAGCGCAGATCCGCTGGCGCGCACCGCATCCATGAACACACTGCCCGCCATCACCAGCGTTTCCTTGTTCGCCAACAGGATTTTCTTGCCGGCGTGCGCCGCCGCCAGTGTCGGCCGCAATCCCGCCGCACCAACGATGGCTGCCATCACCGTATCGACCTCGGGTAAAACGGAAACCTGCTCCAATGCCGAAGCACCGCCCAGCACTTCAATATCCAGACCCGCTTCGCGCACGCGCACGCGCAACCGCGCAACGGCCTCCTCATCCAGCAACACCGCATAACGTGGCTTGAATTGCACGCATTGCCGGAACAGCGAATCAAACTGACAGTTGGCCGTCAACGCAACAACCCGGAACTTACCGGGATGGCGAGCCACCACATCCAGCGTGCTGCTGCCGATACTGCCGGTGGAGCCAAGAATAGTGAGGTTTTGCACGCGTCAGCCCAGTTTATGCAACAGCATCGCCAGCGCGGCAAGCGGCAGGGTCGAGGTCAAGGCATCGATGCGATCCAGCAATCCGCCGTGCCCCGGCAATAACGCACCGCTATCTTTTACACCTGCCTGGCGCTTAACAGCCGACTCGAACAAATCACCGATCACCGCCAATCCTACCCACCACCATGAAGCCAGCAGCAAAATCGGCAATGCCTCGCGATGCCCGAAATCGGGGCTGAAGCTCCACGCCAGAACCACATAAACCGATACGCCAAGCAATGCGCCCACTACGCCTTCCCAAGTCTTTCCCGGGCTGATGCTGGGGGCGAGTTTGTGTTTACCGAATTTGCGCCCGGTGAAATAAGCTGCAATATCGGCGATCCATACCAGGCACATCACAAATAACAGTATCCACGGGCTGGCAGCGCGCATATCCAGCATTGCCAAGCCTGTCGGAACCAGTACCGCCCATCCGGTCAGCGCCATCAAAGCCGGTTGCCTGACCTTCCAACCGGCCATCAGCCAAGCCGGTACAACGATCAGCCACAGTAAGGCAGATATGGCATATGCCGAAAAATATATGTATGCATGCTGTGTGCCGGTATTCACCCATAACAACCCCAGCATCAAAAAGAGGGTCAGCACCAGGTAAACATTAGTCTTCCCGGCACTTAATCCTGACAGGCGAGACCATTCTGCCGCTCCTTGCATGACGGCCACAACAATCAACGCTGCCCACGCAACGGGCGGCAACGCAAACAACGCCGCCAACAGCAATGCCAGCAATACTGCGGCGGTCATTACCCGCGACTTAAGCATCTGCTTTCACTTGGTGCTGTTTGTCCGGCAACTGTTTGCTATTCAATTGCTCGCTGGTTCGTCCAAAGCGCCTTTCGCGTTTTTGATAAGAAGCAATTGCTGCCTCCAACTCCTTGCGGTCAAATGCCGGCCACAAAACATCGGTGAAATACAATTCGGTATAAGCCAGTTGCCACAACATGAAATTGCTGATGCGCTGCTCGCCGCCGGTACGGATGAATAAATCCGGCTCGGGCGCGTCACTCATCGAAAGATAGGGGTGCAAATCTTCTTCTGTAAAAGATTGCGCGAGATGCGGGTGCTCTCCGAGCATGGATTGCACGGCATGCATCACATCCCAGCGGCCTCCGTAGTTGGCAGCGATGGTCAATGTCAATGCGGTATTGTTGGCGGTGAGTTGCTCGGCATCCTGCATGGTTTGCCTGAGCTTGTCATTAAAACGGCTGCGGTCGCCGATGATTTTCAGGCGAATGTTGTTTCTGTGCAGGTTTTCGACTTCGCGCTCCAGCATTTTCAGGAACAACGACATCAGGAAAGAAACTTCGTCGGGTGGGCGCCGCCAGTTTTCGCTGCTGAAAGCAAACACGGTCAGATACTCCACACCCAGTTCGCGGCAACTTTTTACCACCTCGCGCAACGCTTCCACTCCGCGCTGATGCCCCGCTACGCGGGGCATGAAACGCTGCTTCGCCCAGCGCCCGTTACCATCCATGATGATGGCAACATGGCGCGGAACACTGGCGACATCGGGAATGATGCGAGTGGAACTCGGCAGGAGTTTGGGCATTATTTCAGATAACAGCCGGATTCAAACCGCCATCAAATCGGCTTCTTTGGCGGACAAGGCCTTGTCGATTTCAGTGACAAAGCGATCTGTCAGTTTTTGCACTTCATCCTGCAAGCGTCGCTCGATATCCTCTGCAACTTCCTTATTCTTGAGCGCCTCCTTGAGCGAATGATTGGCATCGCGCCGTATGTTGCGCACCGCCACTTTTGCAGTTTCACCTTCTGACTTAATCACCTTGATTAAATCGCGGCGGCGCTCCTCGGTCAGCATCGGCATCGGTACGCGAATCAGGTCGCCGTTGGTCGCCGGATTCAACCCCAGATCGGAATCGCGTATCGCGCGCTCGACCGGGCCGACCATGTTTTTTTCCCAAGGCTGGACGCCGATGGTGCGCGAGTCAATCAGCGTTACGTTAGCTACCTGAGTAATCAATGTCGGGCTACCGTAATAATCCACCGTCACATGATCCAGCAGCCCGGTATGCGCCCGTCCGGTGCGCACCTTGCCCAAGTCCGCTTTCAGCGCATCCAGCGACTTCTGCATTTTCTGTTCGGTAGTTTTTTTGATATCGGTAATCATGGCCAGCTCCTGAGTCTCAATCGACGCGCACCAGTGTTCCTTCGCCTTCGCCCAGCACCACGCGCTTCAGCGCACCCGCCTTGAAAATACTGAATACGATGATCGGCAGCTTCTGGTCGCGGCACAGCGTCAGCGCCGTCGCATCCATCACCTTGAGATTTTTGCTGATGGCCTCGTCGAAGCTCAGGCTTTGGTAGCGGGTCGCTTTGGGATCTATTTTGGGGTCGGCGGTATAGACGCCATCCACTTTGGTGGCCTTGATCACTACCTCGGCGGACATTTCCACACCGCGCAATGCGGCGGCGGTATCGGTGGTAAAAAACGGGCTGCCGATGCCGGCAGCAAAAATCACCACCTTGCCGTCTTCCAGGTAGCGCAAGGCCTTGTTGCGGATAAACGGTTCCGCAACCTGCTCCAGATTCAATGCGGACTGCACGCGACAATCCAGCCCGGCGCGCTTCATCGCATCCTGCAATGCCATCGAATTCATCACCGTGGCCAGCATGCCCATGTAATCTGCGGTTGCCCGATCCATCCCCGCCGCAGCCGGAGCCACACCGCGAAAGATATTTCCGCCGCCGATCACGATGGCCACTTGCACGCCCAGCCCCACCACTTCCGCGATCTCGGCAACGATGCGTTCGATCACCGCACGGTTGATGCCATAGCTGTCGTCGCCCATCAGGGCTTCGCCGGATAGTTTAAGCAGGATGCGTTTGTAGGCGGGCGCGCTCATGATGCGATCAACCCTTTGCAGCAGCAGCAGCGGCAGCGGCCACTTCAGCCGCGTAGTCCTCGACCTTCTTCTCGATACCTTCGCCGACAACGAACATCCGGAATGCAATTATCGATACACCCTTGCCCTTCAATAATTGCTCGACTGTCTGCTTGCCATCTTCCGCCTTGACGAATACCTGTCCGAGCAGTGTCACTTCCTTGAGAAATTTTTGCACCGTGCCTTCGGCGATCTTCTCCAGCATCGCGTCAGGCTTGCCGGCTTCGCGCGCCTTCTCGATGGCAATGCGGCGTTCGGTGGCAATCTCTTCCTGGTTCACTCCCGAAGCATCGACCGACTTTGGTTTGCTCGCCGCGATGTGCATGCAAATGTCCCGCCCCAGCGTTTCGTCGCCTCCGGTAAAGTTCAGCAGCACACCGATCTTGCTGCCATGCAGGTAGCTGGACAGCTTGCCGGTAGTTGTCGCATAACGCTCGAAACGGCGGACAGAAATGTTTTCGCCAAGCTTCATCACCAGCGCCTTGCGGGTCTCTTCTACAGTGCCGGAGCCGTTGGCGACCGGCATGCCGGACAACGCATCGATATCTGCCGGGTCGTTCTTCGCCACCGTCTCTGCAACGTTTTTTGCGAACGCCTTGAAATCGTCGTTCTTGGCCACGAAGTCGGTTTCGCAGTTTACTTCCGCCACCGCGCCGGTTTTGCCGTCCGCCGCGATGAAGGTGCTGACCATGCCTTCAGCGGTTACGCGGGATGCCGCCTTGCTCGCCTTCGCGCCGCTTTTTATACGCAATTGTTCTTCTGCTGCTTTTAAATCCCCGTTGGATTCAACCAACGCCTTTTTGCACTCCATCATGCCGAGACCCGTCATCTCGCGCAGTTCCTTCACCATGCCTGCAGTAATTTCTGCCATCTCAAACTCCGTAAAATACTTATAAAAAAAGGGGCTCGCGCCCCTTTATGCGCCTTATAAAAACTCAAGCGGTTTGTTCTTCTGCTGCCTCTGCCACTTGCTCGACCAATTCGTTCAGGCCCTGCGCACGCCCTTCCAGAACCGCATCGGCGATGCCGCGTGCATACAGGCGAATCGCCTGTGTGGAGTCGTCGTTACCCGGAATGATGTAGTCCACACCGAGCGGGGAATTATTGGTATCTACAATGCCGATCACCGGGATACCCAGTTTTTGCGCCTCGACGATGGCGCCTTTCTGGTAGCCCACGTCGATCACGAACAACGCGGACGGTAAACCCGGCATATCCTTGATGCCGCCCAGGCTGCGATCCAGCTTTTCCAATTCGCGCTTCATCATCAACGCTTCTTTCTTGGAAACTTTTTCATTCGTGCCATCGGCGGTCATCTGCTCCAATTCGCGCAG
>JBAQCT010000050.1:0-37189 GCA_049294375.1 Gallionella sp.
AGTATTACATCCGTCATTCCGGGCTTGACCCGGAATCCAGCAGTATCAAATATCGGCGCGCTTTGCGCGCCACTGGATACCCGCCTTCGCGGGTATGACGGGCTACTTTATTGATGCCGGATCAATATTACAGACATGCGGAAAATCCTGTGCGAGAAGCACTGTATCTACCGTATTTCCGACTTTTGTTAACAGCACCAGGCCGCACCAAGGGGATCACATGTTCAAATTCTCACTCGTCGAATTTTCCATCCGCCGCCCGAAGCTGATTGTGGCGGCGACGGTGATGCTGACGCTGCTGTTTCTCACCCAATTCCCGTATATTGAAACTGACACCAATCCGAAGCACATGCTGCCGGAAAACTCCGATGTGCGTGTCTGGAACGACGAGGTGGACAAGACCTTTGCGCTGTATGAGGACACTATCGTCGTGGGCGTGGAAAACCATGCGGGCGTGCTCAACCGGGAAACCCTGGCCCGCATCGCCCGCGTCACCGATGCAATCGTCAGGCTGGAAGGCGTGGCGAGCCGCGATGTAAACAGTTTCACCACCATCACCAATGTCACGGCGGAAGCAGGCACTCTCAAAGTCGGGCCGCTGATGCCGGGCGCGCCACAGACCGATGCGGAAGTGGAAGCGCTGCGCACCGCGCTGTTCGGCAACCCGCTGCTGGTTGACCGCGTGATATCGAAAGACGGCAAGACCACGGCCATTTATGTGCCGCTGGAGAAGGGAGCCAATGGCGCCGTCATCGCCGGAAATATCCGCGAGATTGTGTCCGGGGAAAAAGGGCCGGAGCGTTACTATGTCGCGGGCGACCCGGTGGCGCGCGACACCTTCGGCGCAGAGATGTTCAAGCTGATGGCGATCTTTGCGCCCATCGCCGGGATGATCATGTTCGCCGCGATCCAGCTTATGTTCCGCAACCTCGCGCTTTCCTTCGCCATGATGGGCGTGTCCATGGCGGCAATCATCTGGAGCATGGGGGCGCTGATCGGCGCCGGTTATCCGGTGCATATCATGAGTTCGATGGCGCCGGTATTCCTGATGGCGATTGCCACCGACAGCATCCATATCTTCAACGAATTCTATTTCCGCTACCGCGAGCGTGGAGACAAGCTCGCGGCGATCCGCGAGACCATGCAGGCGGTGAGTCGTCCGGTGCGCTTCACGGCGCTTGCCACGACGGCGGGGTTCGCCGTGCTGCTGTTTATGAACATCGTGCCGGTGCAGGTGTTCGGCGGGCTGATCGCCTTCGGCACCATAGTGCTGCGCTTGTTCTCCTTCAGCCTGATCCCGGCCATCCTCACCTTCATCAAGGAAGAGAAGATCGCCAAAGCCGCCGAGAGCGAGAGCGTGGAACTGAACCGTACCGCGCGCTTCCTGCGCCGCATTGCCGGAGTGGGCGCGGTGCGCCCGCTGGCCATCGCGCTGTTTGGCTTGGTGTTGGTGGTAGTGGCCATCGTCGGCACCACGAAGATTCACGTCAACAACAATCTGGTGGCTTGGTTCAAGCAGTCGAGCGAGATCCGGATCGCCGACACGGCGATGAATCAGGCCTTGGGCGGCACATCGCTCGGCTATCTGGTGGTGCAGTCAAACGAGCCGGACTTCATGAAGCGGCCCGAAGCCATGCGCTGGATGGAGGGGCTGCAACGCCACCTCGAAACCCTGCCGGTGGCTGGCAAGACCTTTTCTGTCGCCGATTACGTGAAACGCATCAACCGCGTGCTGCATGATGACGACCCGAAATTCGACGCGATTCCAGAAACCCGGGACACGGTCGGCCAATATCTGTTCCTGTTCAGCATGTCGGCCAAACCCGCAGACCTGGACAACGTGATCAACCCCACCTTCCAGAAGGCCAATGTCTGGGTGCAGCTCAAGACATGGGATGCGGAAGCCATGCGCCAGGTGATTCAGGCAGCGGACGCCTACCAGAAGGCGCACCCGCTGGCGGTAGCGGTGAAACCGGCTGGCATCGCCTACTTCAATCTGGTGTGGAACGACGAGGTGCTGGGCGATCTGGTACTCGGCCTCATGCTGGCGCTGGTGGTGGTGTTCGTCATCCTGGCGCTGGATTTCCGCTCTGCCAGGTGGGCGCTGGTGGCTTACGTGCCGCTGCTGTTTACCATCCTGCTGATCTACGGTGTGGTCGGCTTCGTCGGCAAGGATTTCGACATGCCGCTGTCGGTGATGAGCACTTTATCGCTCGGCATGGCGGTGGATTTCTCCATACATTTCATCAGCCGCTTCCGCCAGCGCCTGGCCGAAACGGGCGGTGGCACAAATGAGGGGGCGTTGCGGGAGGCGCTGCTATGGACGGCGGCGCGGCCGGGCAAGGGTATTCTGCGCAATGCGCTGCTGTTCGCTTCGGCCTTCTCGGTGATGCTGTTCGCACCCCTCACGCCCTACATCGCGGTGGGCGCTTTCATCGTCTCGATGATGCTGCTCTCCGCGCTGCTCACCATTCTCTATTTACCCGCTCTGGTGATGCTCGGGCGGCGCTGGCTGTTCGACCAAACCCCCTCCAACTCCCCCTTGTCAGGGGGAGAGCCGCTCCTCCCCCGATAAGGGGAGGCCGGGATAACCAGCGACTTGGCTATCGTCTTTTGATAGCCTAGTCGAATGGCTAGTAGTTATATCAGGGGTTTTAACCATCAAGGAGACTGACATGAAGAAAATCCTGCTGATCGCCGCTCTGCTGCCCCTGGTATTTTCGAGCCAGACTTTGGCATTCACGGGCGAGGAAGTGATGAAAAAATCCCAAGCCGCCTTCCTTTATCCGGGTAAGGACTTCAAGGCGCGGGTGGTGATGAAGCTCATCAACAAGGATGGACAGGAGCGAGTGCGAGAACTTACCATGCTGCGCAAGAACATGGGCGAGCCGGGCGGCGAGCAGAAGTACTTCATGTATTTCTTTCAGCCGTCCGACGTGAAGGATATGACGTTCATGATTAACAAGTATCCGGCCAGGGATGACGACCGCTGGATGTTCATTCCCGCCATCAACATGGTCAAGCGCATCGCCGCGCAGGACAAACGCTCCAGCTTCGTCGGTTCCGACTTCACTTACGAGGATGTCTCGGGTCGCGACATCGAGGACGACAGCCACACCGTCGAACGCGAGGAGAAAGTGGGCGACCGCGACTGCTACGTGGTGAAGAGCACGCCGAAAGGCGCGGATTCGGACTTTGGCTACAAGTTCACCTGGGTGGATAAGGCCAATTATTTGCCGCTCAAGGAAGAGCAATACGACAGGAAAGGCACCCGTTACAAGCAATTTACCGCCGATGAAATCGCCGACGTGAAGGGCATCCCCACGGCTGTCAAACGCACCATGAAGAATTTGCAGACCGGCCATCGCACGGAGGCTACTTACCTCAAAACTGACTATGGTCTCGGCATTGAGGACAGCCTGTTCTCCGAACGCTTCCTGCGTCAGCCGCCGCGCAAGTGGGTTGACTGATGCCAATCAAAATAAGTGCCCTTCACGTTTGCCCCCTCTCCCCTTGCGGGATAACCAGCCTGCGTGTGTTGTTGGGGCTTCAGCCCCTTACAACCACGGCGTACCCCTTGCGGGTGAACTTGGCTGCGGATATTTGCAACCTAGTCGAATGGCTAGTTGTTTCATCCAGAGGGTTGTGGAGATGGGTTATTGCCGCGCTCTCTGCGGCTTTGCTGCTGGCGCCGCTAGCAGCGAGTGCAGAGGTTGTGCTCTCCGGCTTCATGCAACAGAACACGGCCTTCAATACCGCAGGACAAAACCCCGATGGCCGCCATTACAAGTGGCTGGAGGAACGCGCCCAGATAAAGCTCGATGCCACCGGCGATGCCTGGCGGCTGCTGGTGAAAGGCGATCTGGCCTACGATCATCTCGGTCGCCAGGATGAGAGTGAGTTGCGCGAGGGCTACATCGACTATGTGGGAGGCAACTGGGATTTGCGCCTTGGCCGGCAGATCATCACCTGGGGCTTGGGCGACCTGGTGTTCGTGAACGACTTTTTTCCCAAGGATCATGAGGCGCTCTTTGCCGGGCGACCGCTGGAATACCTCAAGCGTGGCGTGGATGCCGTGAAGCTGGGTGCTTACCCCGAGTTCGCCTCATTCGAACTGGTGCTGGCGCCGAATTTTCGCGAGAGCCGCATCTCTGATGCAAATCGTTTCCGGCTTTACGACCCGATGCCAGCGGTCGTCAACCGTGAAACTGTCAAACCGGGGCAAGGAGACATCGGGTTGCGCGCTTACCGCGATGTCGCGGGCTATGATGCGGCGCTCTACTGGTATCGTGGCTTCCAGCGCACGCCCTCGATGCGACCGGACAACATGGCGGCGACGACAAAGATCACGTATTTCTACCCCAGACTTTCGGTCTATGGCGCCAGTCTTTCCGGGCGTGCGGGCGAAGGGGTACTGAGCCTGGAAGCGGCCTACTATGACTCGCATGATGACCGTGCGGGGAACGACTTTGCCGTGCCCAACTCGCAGACGCGGCTGCTTGCCGGCTACCAGATACAGCCGGCGGAGGACACCTCGCTCGGTTTTCAGTACTACGCCGAAGCCATGCATGACTACGGCGCCTACCGTGTTGCGCTGCCAACAAACTTCCCGATCGACAAGCGCTGGAGCCATACCGTCACGGCGCGCCTGACGCAGCTATTTTTGCACCAGACGTTGCGGCTATCCGCCTATGCTTCATACAACGCCAGCAACGGCGACCATTTCGTAAATCCGGAGCTGCGCTACAGTTTCACCGACAAGGTGTGGGGCGCGATCGGTGCCAATTTTTTCGGCGGCAAGCCGTGGGGCTCATTCGGGCAACTCTCGCGGGACGACAACGTGTATCTACAGGTTCGTTATGAATTCTGATTTCAACCATGAAACGCACAGGGGGCATGACATGATGAATGATTGAAACGGTTTTGGCGAATGGGGGATTTTGACAGCCCCTCCATTGCATTAACCAGAAATGTGGATCAATGAAATATATTGACCAGCCATGATCTTTTTATCCAAATTCACAAATCACAGTTACGCATTACCGCTTTACATCTTTTCGAATAAGGCGATGGACTCGACATGCGAGGTGTGCGGGAACATGTTCATCACGCCCGCCGCCTTCAGCGTATAACCCTGAGCCTGAACCAGCACCTGTGCGTCGCGCGCCAGCGTAGCGGGGTTGCAGGATACATACACGATGCGGCGTGGGGCAATTTCCGGAGTGATGGCCTTTACCAACTCGATCGCACCGTCGCGCGGAGGGTCGATCAGCCATTTATCAAATTTGCCAAGTTGTGCAAGTGCAACCTCATCTATCTCGAACAGGTTCATCGCGCGAAATTCAACAACCCTCTCCCACTCAGGCCCTCTCCTCAATCCTCTCCCGCTTGCGGGAGAGGAGGCAATCGAAAAAGGCGGCTGTTGATTTCCGAGGCCGTTATGCGCGGCATTCTGCTGCGCGCGTTTCACCAGCGCGGCGCTACCCTCTATACCCAGCACCTGTGCGCCGCTGCGCGCGATAGGTAGGGTGAAGTTACCCAGGCCGCAGAAAAAATCCGCGATGCGTTCGCCGGGTTGCGGGTCGAGCAGGCGCAGCGCGCGGCTGACCATCACGCGGTTCAACGCGCTGTTCACCTGGGTAAACTCAACCGGCGAAAATGGCATCTCGATACCGAACTCGGGCAAGGTGTAGGTGAGCGGTGGAGCCGCAAGAGGGTGAAACGGTACAACGGTTTCAGGCCCCTTGGATTGCAACCAGAATTGGATTCCGTGTTTATCGGCAAAGGCGCGTAGTGCGGCCTCGTCGCTCGCCGAGGGCGGCTCCATCACACGCAGCACCAGCGCATCGACATGCTCGCCCGCCGCGACCTCGATCTGCGGCAGTTTTTCGCGGATGGACAATCCCTCGATCAATTCCGCCAGCAGCGGGATCAGCCCGGCGATCTTGGGCGCAAGAATTTCGCAGTGCTGCATATCGGCCACGTAGCTGCTGCGCTTCTCGTGGAAGCCCACCAGCGTCTTACCCTTCTTGATGACATGCTTGACCGAGAGCCGTGCGCGCTGGCGATAGCCCCATGCCTGCCCGTGGATCGGAGGCAGGATGGTTTCCGCCTTGACCTTGCCGATATGCCACAGGCTGTCTTCGAGGATGCGCTGCTTCACCGCAACCTGTGCGCTTGCCTCCAGATGCTGCATGGAACACCCGCCACACACGCCGAAATGCGCGCACTCTGGCTGCACGCGTATCGATGACGGCTTGTAGATTTGCGCGACTTGCGCCAACTCGAAAGATGGTTTTTTGCGATATGAGCTATAGCTGACCACCTCGCCGGTCAGCGCTCCCTCGATGAAGATCACCTTGCCGTCGAAGTGCGCAACACCGCGCCCCTCTTGATCCAGCGACTCGATTGTTACTCTATTTTCTGTGGTCATAATGAATGCGCCCTGCAAATTCCAGGGCGGATGAAAATTTTTGGGTCATTGATTTTGCTGTTCGGGCCAGGCGGCAAGAAATTCTTTCCAGTGCGCCTCATCGGATTTACCCAAGGTGCTGCGCACCAACTCCAACTCCTGCCGGTAGCGCGCCCTGGTGAATTGCCCGCGCATCATCTGGAAGCGCGCGAACACCAGCCAGGTATTCACCACGTCGGTCTCGCAGTAATTGCGTATCTCGGCGAGCCTGCCCTGCTGGTACGCCTCCCACACCTTGCTGCCATCCATACCCAGCTTGCCGGGAAAACCGATCAGTTTGGCCAGATCGTCCAGCGGCGCATTGGCGCGCCCGGTATACATCGCCAGCAAATCCATCAGGTCGAGGTGGCGGGTGTGGTAGCGGCTGATGTAGTTGTTCCACTTAAACTCGCGATCGTCCTCGCCCATGTCCCAATAACGCGGGCACTGCACGCCGTGGATCAGGCCGCGGTAATGCAGCACCGGCAAGTCGAAGCCACCGCCGTTCCAGCTCACCAGTTGCGGCGTATATTTGTCGATGCCGTCGAAGAAACGCTTGATGATGCTGGCCTCATCCTCGCCCGGCTCGCCCAGTGACCAGACCTTGAAGTTGTCGCCCTCGCGCAGTACGCAGGAGATCGCCGCGACACGTTGCAGATGGTGCGGCAGGAAATCGCTGCCGGTTTTCTGGCGGCGCAGTTGAAAAACCATCTCCGCCACTTCCGCATCGCTGACGCGCGCATCCAGCTCATGCAGCGCGCGCAACCCGGCGATATCGGGAATGGTTTCAATGTCGAAAACGAGGGTAGAAATCATTTGGTTTATTGCCAACCTGAAAATAACAAGCCCTTCGTCATGATGTCGAAGGGCGATTGCAACAGCCTTCCTATTTTTTGTTTCCGGCTCGCCCGGCTACTTGTTGGCGTTGTTCCTATGAAAACGCTGCACCGCAGAGAACAGGATCGCCACATCCTGTTGCGTCAGGTCCGGGTATTTCTCATGCAAGGCCTGGCGCGCATAAAGCGTCAGGGGCTTGCCGCCCCACCCTTGCCCCGGCTCGAAAAATGGCGCCGTTATCTGGCAGGCAGTTTCGAAAACCACGCGCAAATGCGCATTGACGCGCTTGTCTTCGTCACTCGCATTGCCTTGCCCACTTTGCGCGCCGAATGAATTCATACTCCACCTACAATTGGCACGCGGGGGGTACAGCCTTCACTCCCCACACCTTGTCGGCGTATTCCTGAATAGTGCGGTCGCTGGAAAACTTGCCCATCCTGGATACGTTAAGGATGGCGCGGCGCGCCCATTCCTCCTGATCCTGATAAAGCGCGCTCACCCTGTCCTGGGCGGCGATATAGCTCGCATAATCGGCCAGCAGCAGGTAATGGTCGCCGTTTTTCGTCAGGTTATCGAACAACGAACGATAGCGTTCCGTATCTTCCACCGAGAAGAAGCCATTCCCGATCATATCCAGTGCTTGGCGCAATTCCGCGTTGCCGTTGTAGTAGTCCCATGGGTTGTAGCCGCGCGCGCGCAGGTCGGACACTTCGGGCGTGGTCAGCCCGAAAATAAAAATATTCTCATCGCCCACTTCCTCGCATATCTCGATGTTGGCGCCGTCCAGCGTGCCCATGGTCAGCGCGCCGTTAAGCGCCATTTTCATGTTGCCGGTGCCGGAAGCCTCGGTGCCCGCAGTGGAAATCTGCTCGGAAAGTTCGGCGGCCGGGAAAATCTTTTCCGCCGTCGAAACGTCGTAGTTGGGGTAGAACACCACCTTGAGCAAATCGCCGACTGCCGGATCGTTGTTGACGATGCCGGCCACGTCGTTGATGAGGCGGACGATCAGCTTGGCCGCCCGGTAACCCGGCGCTGCCTTGCCGCCGAAAATAACGGTGCGCGGCGTGATGCCGTTGGCCTGCCCGGAGCGGATGCGGTTGTAAAGCGTGACGACATGCAGCACATTGAGCAACTGGCGCTTGTATTCGTGGATACGCTTGGCCTGCACATCGAACAGCGAGCTCGGGTCGACACGGATGCCGGTCACCTGCTCGATATGTTCGGCAAGATAAAGTTTATTGTCCTGCTTGACGGCGCGAAACTCCTTGCGGAATTCGGCATCCTCGGCAAATACGGCCAGTTTTTTGAGCTCCGAAAGGTCGCGCACGAAACCGACGCCGATGCGCGAAGCGATCAATTCGGATAAGCGCGGATTGCACTGGTTCAGCCAGCGGCGCGGCGTGATGCCGTTGGTGACATTGATGAACTTGCCGGGAAAAATGCGCTGAAAATCGTGGAACAGCACGGTTTTCACCAGCTCGCTGTGGATTTCGGCAACACCGTTCACGGTATGGCTGCCGATCACCGCCAGATGCGCCATGCGCACGCGACGGCCATGCTCCTCGTCAATAATGGAAACGCGTTTCAATAATTCGGTATCGCCGGGGAAACAATGGTTCACCCGCGCCAGGAAGCGTTGGTTGATCTCGTAGATGATTTCCAGATGGCGCGGCAATACCCGTTCAAACATCGCCACCGGCCAAGCCTCCAGTGCCTCCTGCATCAGGGTATGGTTGGTATAGGCAAATATGCCCGTGACGAACTGCCAGGCATTATCCCAGTTGAGATGATGCTTATCGAGCAACTGGTACATCATCTCCGCGACCGCGACGGCCGGATGTGTGTCGTTAAGCTGGATGGCGACCTTCTCCGGTAATTGGTTCCAATCGCTGTGCTTGGACGAAAAGCGGTACAGGATGTCCTGGACGGATGCGGAAACGAAAAAATATTCCTGTTTGAGGCGCAGTTCGCGGCCCATCAATGAACTGTCGTCCGGGTAGAGCACCTTGGACAGGTTTTCGGTGATGTCTTTTGCCACCACCGCCCCGACATAATCGCCGGCGTTGAAAGAGCTGAGATCGAATTCGCGGGTGGATTTGGCCGCCCACAAGCGCAGGTTATTGACGGTCTCGGTGTTATAGCCCGGAACAGGCATATCGTATGCCATCGCCATCACCGTTTCGCTGTCCACCCAGCGGTGCTCGACCTTGCTCTGCGCATCTGTGAACTTGACTATATGCCCATAGAATTTGACCGGATACAGGCGTTCCGGGCGCTGGAATTCCCACGGATTGCCATAACGCAACCAGTTGTCCGGGTGCTCCACCTGCTGTCCGTTCTCGATGCGCTGGGTAAACATGCCGTATTCGTAACGAATTCCGTAGCCCATGCCCGGCAGATCCATGGTCGCCATCGAATCCAGGAAACAGGCGGCGAGACGCCCCAACCCGCCATTGCCGAGCGCGGCATCGAACTCCATCTCCTCGACCTGTTCCATCTCATGGCCCAGCGCGAGCAGCCCAGCATGAAGAGAGGGTTCTACTCCCAAATTAAGCGCGGCATTCGAAAGCGTGCGGCCCATCAGGAATTCCATCGAAAGATAATAAATCCGCTTGGGGTCTTGCTCGTAATTGTTGTCCACCGTATGCGTCCACCGTTCGATAAGGTGGTCGCGTATGGTGTGCGCGGAGGTGTCGTACCAATCGCGCCCGGTGGCAGCCTTGACAGACTTGCCCACCGTGTACATCAGGTGGTTGGTCAGCGAGTGTTCGATTGAATGCTGATCGGAGCGGCGGAAGGGTTTGTAAGATATTTTTTTCGGTGTAGTCATCGTAGTCACCCAGTATTACGAAAAGTTGCTACCTGAAAAAACTGCTGCCCGACAAAAGCCTAAAGACCAAAAAAGCACTCTTGCTGCGCTACTTTAACAGGGCTCCATAGCCTTTGTCACCGGTAATTCAACCTGCCCCCACAAGCTGGCTGTTCAATCCGGGTTCAAGAAAGCGGCAAATTGCCCGATTCCGGCTCAAAGAAATGCACCAAATTCCGCCCGCCTTCTTTCGCCTGGTACATCGCTATATCCGCCCATTTGATGATATTTCCCGCACCGGTTTCGCTGTTGAATATCATCACGCCGATACTTGCCGCGCAATGATGCTCAACCGTCGTTTCTGTTTCGCTCTCATGCCTGAATGTCAGCAAATACGGCTCGGCCAAAGCGGCCCGGATTTTTTCCGCGACGATGCCGGCCTGCATGGTGGATTCGGCTTTATCCTCGTCCAGATCACCCAGCATCACCACGAACTCGTCGCCGCCGAAACGCGCGACGGTATCGACCTCCCGCACGCAGCCGGTGAGGCGATGCGACACTTCTATCAACAGCAAATCGCCCACACCATGCCCGTACGTATCGTTGAGCGGCTTGAAATTATCCAGGTCGAGGAACATCAGCGCACCATAACACCCGCTACGCTTGCTGGCGGCTATTGCCTGCCCGAGCCTGTCGTCCAGCATGCGGCGGTTGGGCAGTTGCGTCAACGTGTCGTAGAAAGCCAGGTTGTTGATTTCCTCTTCCGCCTTCTTGCGTTCGGTGATGTCGTGCAACGTCGCGACATAGTGGGTGATCTCTCCGGCATTTCCCTTTACTGCGGTGATAGTGAACTGTGCCGGGTACGCTTCACCGTTCTTGTGCCGGTTCCAGATTTCGCCCTTCCACGCCCCGGCGCGCTGAAGGTCTTTCCACATCTCGGCATAAAAATCCGCATCGTGGTGGCCCGAACTGAGTAGGCGCGGCGTCTGGCCGATAGCTTCCTGCGCCGTGTATCCGGTGATTTCGGTGAAGGCACGATTGACCCGCAGAATCACGTTATTGGCATCAGCGACCAGCATGCCATCGTCAGACTCAAATGCGATGGCGGCGATGCCGAGCTCTTCTTCGGCCCGCTTGCGTTCCGAAATGTCGCGCACCACGGCCAGAATCCGCCGATGGCTGCCGATGAGCGCAAACCGGAGGCTTACCTCGACCCAAAAGAGATGCCCATCACGGGCACGCGCCAGCCAGTCGAAGGTCTGCGGGCCTTCGGTGTGTGCCAAGTGGATTTTTTCAATGGCCTCGGCGGTCGAATAGGGCGGCGTGCCGACGCTCAGGTCATCGGGGCCGCAGGCGAGTGCTTCCTCACGGGTAATGCCGTACATCTCGAGCATACGGCGGTTGACGTCGAGGATGCGCCCCGTTTCTGCATCGTGAATGAAAATCGCGTCGTTGACAGTATTGAATATCTCGCGGAAGCGGCTCTCGCTCTCGATCAATGCCTGCTCGGCCTGCTTGCGTTCAGTGATATCGCGAGCAAAACCGGTGGTGCCCAGCACATGGCCATTCTTGTCGATTATGGGCGTCTTGAAGGTTTCTACCCAATGCATTTTTTTACCGTCAAACGAGGGCTCCTCGACATGCTTCTGTCGGCGCGAGGCTATTACCTCGGCATCGTCGGCGCGATACTTTTCTGCCAGCTCTTTCGGCCAGAGGTCGAAATCGGTCTTACCAATGATCTCCCGTTGATCTTTCAGGTGGGCATAATTGGCATGAGTCCTGTTTGCAGTGATGTAATGACCCTCCGTGTCTTTCAGCCAGACCAGATAGGGCGAGTTATCCAGGATGGCGCGCATACTCGCTTCGCTCGCCTGCAAATCGGCCTCCACCCGCTTGCGCTCGGTTACATCCCGCATGGTGACGAGCACGCCATTGATCGCCGGATTACCCAGCATGTTTACACCGGTACTTTCCACATCAATCCAGCTGCCATCCTTGTGGCTGACCCGGTACTGGATCGTATGGGGTTCGCCGGGATGCTCCATCACATAACGCTGCGCATCGTTTACGACAACCATATCGTCCGGGTGAATGACGAGAGCGCTTGGCCGTCCGATCAGCTCTTCGGGAGAAACACCCAGCAAACGCATGACGCTGGCCGAGACATAGGCCATGTTCAGGTTTGCATCGATCAGCCAGATAGTGTCGGATATGTTGTTCAGATAGGCGCGCAGCTTCCCCTCGTTTTGCCGGAGACGTTCTTCGATATCCTTGCGCCCGGTGATGTCGCGCGACAACACGATGAAGCGGGGCTCCTGCCCGGCAATGCCGGATTTGCGGGCAACAGAAAGTTCGAACCACATCCGACCTTGTGGAAGGTTAAGTTCAATCTGCCTGCCATTGGAGCTTCCTTTTTCATAAGCCTCGCGCAATGCCAGCATGATCACCTTCGTCGCTTCGGGCGGAAGGACGTCATGCACGGTCTTCCCTATAAGCACTTCGGCAGGCAAAGCCAGCAATTCGGGACGCGAAAAATGACAATCGTAGTAGCGCCCATCCAGCCCGATCTCAAACAGCAGATCCGGTATGGCATCGAGCGTAGCTTTTAATTGGCTTTGCACCTCAAGGACTTCGGCCTCCGCACGCTTACGCTCGGTGACGTCTGTGATAAAGCCATGCCAGAGCGTCGACCCATCCGCTTCGCGTTGCGGGATGGCATTGCCGAACAGCCAGCGCACCGTGCCATCGTCAAACTTCAGCCGGTATTCGTGCTGCCATGGCGTCAAGTGTCGTGCCGATATCTGGATGGAAGCCTTGAAGTTTTCGAGATCATCGGGATGAGCATAGGCAAATACCTTGGATGCATCCTCGCGGATCTCTTCCGGATCAAGCCGGTATATCTCGCGGGCTGCTTCACTGGCGTAAGGGACGCAGGTGCTGCCATCGGGGCGTAACCGGAATTGGTAGACGACACCGGGCACCTGGCTGGCAATTTTCTGGAGACGGTTCAGAGCCTCTTCATGGTCGGAAGCGGGAGTGTGTTGGTCGGCCATTTATCGTTTCACCATTTCTCCGGGTGGAATCCGGAGTTACTCGTCCCTGAATTTGGCCTGAATCGCCTCTATCTCTTCGCGGCAATCTAGCAATACAGCAACACAATCGCTATCGAACTTGCTGCCGATTGTAGATTGCATAAATTCGAAGGCCTCGTCGTTGCTCCACGCCTCCTTGTAGATGCGGTTACTGGTCAATGCATCGAACACATCCGCCACCGCAGCGATTTTTGCCTCAATGGGAATTGCCTCATCCCTCAGCCCCGCATAGCCGGTGCCATCGATTGCCTCATGGTGGTGAAGTACGATATTCCGCAATATTCCGGCATGCGGCAAATCGTCCAGCCCAAGATTCTTCAGCATCATGTTTATGATCTTCCAGCCTTTAACGGTATGGGTTTTGATCGTATCGAATTCGGCATCGGTCAGCTTGTCAGGCTTGAACAGGATGCTGTCCGGAATACCGATTTTTCCGATGTCGTGCAATGGTGAAAACTGGAAAATATGCTCCACAAGATCATCGTTCAACCGGTGTTTTCCCGCCACCCCTCTGGCGATCAAACGGGCATAGTTGGACATCCGGTCAAGATGCGATCCGGTCTCGAAATCGCGGTGCTGCACCATATCCACAGCCGTCTTGACCATTGCCAACAGGTTTTGCGCGACCGACAACTCGTGAATGACCAACAGCGACAAGAGGTGCCCCACCGTATCCAGATACTGCAGGACACCGTCGTTAAAAGCATATTTGCGGTAAGAGTTGAAAAACAAAAAGCCGAAAAACTCCCCGTTGAGGAGCATCGGCATCGTGTAGCTCGATCCGTATTTTTGTGCGGCAATGCGGCGGGAATGTTCCGCCTGGGCATGGCTGAACACGTCCATATCGTTCACCACGCGCGTGCGACCCGTCTTCAGGATTTCCTGCAACGATGCCGAATCGGCCAACCTGGCGGAATACAAACTCAACGGGTTATCACCGCCGCTGCTATGCACAAAAGTCTTCAGCAAATCGGTCTTGTGCTCATAGATCGCCACCGCAATCCGATCGATAAATCCAAAACGATCTTTGACCAAACGATGAACAAACTCGACTTTTTCCGGTAACGGCAGTTTGTCGTTCAAGGCGGCAAAAACATCTCGATGATCGAACATGATGAAGAGAACAACCCGGTTAAATATTAATTGCAGTTTACCAAACGAATGCCACAGCGAATCCGGCACAGCGCACCGTGCCTATTCCCCGTTTTTCTCAAACCCGCCCGGCTCAAGTTCACCGGTAACAGGCGCTTCTCTAAGTGAAATTGCGTGCCGCGAAATCCCAATTAACCAGGCTATTGAGGAAGGTTTCTACATATTTCGGGCGCAGGTTGCGGTAGTCGATATAGTAGGCGTGCTCCCACACATCCACGCACAGCAGCGCCCTGTCGCCTGTGGTCAGCGGTGTGCCCGCAGCGCCCATGTTGACGATATCCAGACTGCCATCGGCCTTCTTCACCAACCAGGTCCAGCCGGAGCCGAAATTACCCACGGCGGAAGTCTGGAAAGCCTTCTTGAAATCATCGAAGCTGCCCCACTTCTTGTTGATGGCATCCGCCAACGTGCCAGCAGGTGCTCCACCGCCGTTCGGCTTCATGCAGTTCCAGAAAAAAGTGTGGTTCCACACCTGCGCGGAGTTGTTGTAGATGCCGCCTGCAGGCGCCTTCCTGATGATAGCTTCCAGTCCGAGGCTCTCGTATTCTGTGCCCTTGATCAGGTTATTGAGGTTGGTCACATAGGCCTGATGATGCTTGCCATAATGGTATTCGAAAGTTTCTTTGGACATGTGCGGTTGCAGCGCATCCATCGCGTAGGGTAATGCGGGAAAAGTATGTTCCATTTCAGTCTCCTTTAAGAAAGTAAACTTCGGGTGGCAAACAATTATCGCAGCAAATCTGTATTTCCGCCTTTGTAGCTCCTGCTATTTGCGAAGTGTAACATGACACCATGACCACCCAGCCCCGCAGGCGCATTAGCCGCAAAGCGTAATGTGCCAAATATTCAAACCATCCGGCGGGTTACGCTACGCTAACCCACCCTACAACTCACTCAACACCCCATCCGCAAACACCAGCGCGCAGCGCACCGTCTTGCCTGCATACACCGTCTGCATCGCGCTGCGGTATTCCTGCATCTGCGCGCGGTAACGCGCGGCGTCTTCGCTGTCGCCCAGCTTGTAGTCCAGCACCCATACTTCGTCGTCGAATTCCACCAGCCGGTCGATGCGTTTCAGTTCGCCTTGCGCATTGACGTAGGGCATCTCGTTGCAAGCGGCACAGTATTGCTGCGCGTCGAAGAAGCGTGCGAGTTGCGGCGAAGTGAACAGGTGCTGGGCTTGCTGCAAGAGTGGTTCGACCTCTTCGGCGGGGATGGCAAGATGTTGCTGGAGTTCTACCCTCTCCCCCGCCCCCTCTCCCGCCGGGATTGAAGATTGCATTTCTCGTTCGCCTCCTCTCCCGCTTGCGGGAGAGGATTGAGGAGAGGATGTCGGGAGAGGGGAATCGGTGAGGCGTTGCAGCAGCGCGTGCAGCCAGATGCCGCGCTGCTGCTGCGCGGTGTTGCAGGCAGCGCGTTTGCCGGTTGGGGTGATGGTGGGTAACTCAACTGCAACGCTGACGTCATTCCGGCGCAGGCCGGAATCCAGCGAATCATTATCTCCGCGTAGCGGACGACATAAAGGGTTTGTCTCGCTACGCGAGGCTTGCTCGACTATCTGGATTCCGGCCTGCGCCGGAATGACGGGCTGGGTGATTGCCGCCGCAATGCGGTCGTACCATGTCATTGATTTGTTTTCCCTGCCGCCCTGGTTTCCGCTCACGATGAGCACCTGCTGCGCGCGGGTCATCGCAACATAAAGTAGATTCATCTCTTCGCGCGCCTGTTGCGCGGCGTCCTGTTCGAACAGCGGTGCGCGCTGCTTGCCGCGCGAGGCCTGGTCGGCATACAGGGAGAAGTGCAGCGGTCGCGGTTCGTGCGTCGGCCAGTCGAGCAGGACGTCGTTGCCTTCCCTGTTCTTCTTTTCCGCGTTCGCGTCCAGCAGCCAGACGATGGGGGCTTCCAAGCCTTTCGCTTCGTGCACGGTGTAGATGCGCACCGCGTTGCCCGCCGTGCCGAGCCTGCCTTCGTCCGGCGCGTCGTCCGGGCTGTCGCGCAATTCGCGCAACTCCTGCAAAAAGCGCGGCAGGCTGGGGTAGCGCCCGGCATCCACGGAGAGCGCGATTTCCATGAAGGCGTGCAGGTTGGCGGCGACCTTGATGCGCATCTCGGGCGGCAGTACGGCGGTGTAGCGCGCCAGCATGTCGCCCTCAAAATAAATGCGGTCGAGCAGGTCGTGCACCGGGAGCTTGTCGGCTAGGGCGAGCCAGTTTTTCAGCAGGTTGGCGGCGCGTTGCAACGCAGGCGATGGATTGGCGAGGTGTTGTAGGCGTTGCCACCAGCTCATTTTTACCCCCTCTCCCCCACCCTCTCCCCGCTGGGGCGAGGGAGTAATTTGGGCGAGGCGCATCAGGTCCGCATCGCTGCACGCGAAGATCGGCGTGCGCAGCACCTGCGCGAGCGCGAGATCGGCGAACGGGGTGATGAGAAACATCAGCAGCGCCTGCACATCTTCCGCCTCCAGCGTGTCGAGCAGGCCGCCGCGCCGGGAGCTGAGAAAGGGGATATGGCACGAACGCAGGGCTTCTTCATACACCGCGAGATGGGTGCGGCTGCGCACCAGCACCATAATATCGCCGTAAGTCGCACGGCGTTCTTTTCCTTCCTCGTTCACCGACCAATCGCTGACGATGGTTTGCAGCAGCTCGGCGAACTGCGCGGCTTCCTTGTGGCGCGCGCCCTCTTCGATCTCGGCGCGTGGCGTGGTGAGGGAATTGCGCAATTGAAACACACTGCTTCCCCCCTCTCCCCCAACCCCTCCCCCACGCTGGGGGGAGGGGAGCTCGTCGGCCACAGCCAAGGGCAACACCAGCACATGGCCGGGCAATCCCTTTTGATGAGTTTGATGCTCGACAAACTCGAAGCCATCCGGCTGCTCGCGGAATACCGCATTGACCGCATCGACGACAGGCTGTGCATTGCGTCGCGTGAGGCTGTTGCCCAACGTCTCCGCTGAAAAATGCTCCTTCAGATAGTCGCGCGCCACGCCAAACAACCGCGCATCGGCGCGGCGGAAGCGGTAGATGGACTGCTTGGGGTCGCCGACGACGAACACCGTGGGCTGCGATTCGACCGCCACCGCCGCATCGAACCATGCGCGCATGATCTGCCATTGCAGCGGGTTGGTGTCCTGGAACTCGTCGAGCAGCACATGGCGGTAGCGGCTGTCGAGCTTGTACTGCATGGTCTCGGCGTGTTCGCTCTGTTGCAGCAGGCGGCATAGTTGCCATTCCAGATCGGAGAAATCCATTTGCTGCTTTTGTTGCTTGAGCGCTTGGTAACGTTCGAGGAACGCCGCGCCGCAATGCAGCACCGCCTCGTTCAGACGATACGCCTGCTGCTCAGCGAGCGTGTCGCGCACGGCTTGCAGGCTGGCTTGCAACAGGTCGCGTGTTCGCAAGAATAACTCTGCATCTTGCCTAGAAGATGGCTTGAAGGGACTGCCTGTGCGCGGTTCATTTTTTTGCGTAAACAATAACGGCCACAGCTTTTCAAAGCGCCCTTCCGGTATCGAATCAGCCCATGCCTGTTCCAGTTCGCCAGCCTTGGCTTTCTGAACATCAGTGCCATTATTGGCGAGCTGGCGCGCGAACGCGAATAGCACTTCTTCACTGTTGTCGCACATGCCCCAGTCGGCGATCGGGTCGAACGTTATATCTACTTCAAGGTATTCGCGTAGTTGCAAGAGCGCAAACTCCACCCCCTCTCCCCCAACCCCTCCCCCGCGCCTGGGGGAGGAGAGATGTGAGGTGTAAGCCCACCACTCGGCGCGCTTGGCGAGGAAATTGAACAGCAGTTTGCGCGTGTTATATAGGCCGCACTCGCCGAACAGCCACTGCATGTGCTGCGCTTCGACGCTCTCCGGCTGTTTGCGCATCTGCTCTAGCAACTCTTCCCAGGCTTCTTCCTGTGCGCTGCCCGCGCGCTCCAGCAGCGTCATGCCCTGCATCACGTCGGCGTTCAGCGGCGCGCGCTGCATGACCTGCATGAACCAGCCGTGAAAGGTGCTGATGGTGATGCCGGGCTGCGCCAGCAGCACATGGCCGTACAGGCTGCGCGCGCGCTGCACCTGCTCGTCGCTCAGTTCATCCAGCCCTCGCTCGGCAAAGAACTGGCGCACTGCAACCTCATCGCCCATCGCCAGATCGCGCAGCCAGAGTTGTAAACGCGCCCGCATTTCCTGCGCCGCCTTGCGCGTAAAGGTGATGGCGAGTATCTGCGAGGGCTGCGCGCCGTCCAGCAGCAGGCGCACGATGCGCGACACCAGCAGCCAGGTCTTGCCGCTGCCCGCGCAGGCTTCGACGACGACGCTGCGTTCGGGGTCGAGGGCGATGTGGTTAGTCATCGCATACCTCAAATTCCGTCATTCCCGCGCAGGCGGGAATCCAGTGAAACAAATAATTCTCGCGTAGCGAAACTACAAGATTTTGTCCGCTTCGCGGTTTGTTGAATTGGCTGGATTCCCGCCTGCGCGGGAATGACGCCGTTGCTTTTTTCATATGGGTGGCTGAAATGCGATTCATACGCTCACCCACTCACCTTTCCTGCACAAGCCGCGCATCTCGCAATAACCGCACACCGCATCGATGCCGTTTGCGGGCAGACCCGCGCCGCCGCGTAGGTCACCCATCGCTTGCACCAGACGCTCGGCATTGAGTTGCGCCAGCAGCGGAACATCGTGCTTGGGTTCCACCAGCTTCACCTTGCCGTTCTCGATGCTGACGAAGGCCGCATCTGCCGCTTCATGCGCGTAGGCGTAGCACGCGAGTTGCACATCCTCGCCCGGCTCCTTCAATTTGTTGCTCAACTTTTGCGCATCCAGCGTCTTGTAGTCGAGTACAAGTTTCTCTTCTCCCCTCACATCCAGCCGGTCGATACGCCCGCGCAGGCGCACGCCTTCCAGCTGCCAATCGAATTCACTCTCCGCTTCTGCGTAGCGCCAGCCCTGTGCTTCGCTCTCTGTCTGCCACTCGATATAGGCGGGCAACGCCGCAAACCAGCGCGCCAGCCAGGCGCGTGCGACAAAATCCTGATGCAGCAAATCGGTAAATACCTCCTCGCTGATCCGGCGCAAGTCTGCTTCCAATCCGTCGGCGGAGCGTCCGCTCACTTGCGGGTAACACTCATGGAAGCGCTGCAATATCTGATGCACGCGCTCGCCATAATCACGCTTCTCGATGGCCTCCTGCACTTCATCCAGTTCGTTGAGGCGCAAAATGTGGCGCGCATAGAACTGGTAGGGGCAGGCGACCAGCGAGTTGTACGCACTGATGGAGACGCTCACAGGCACGGCCTCCGGCACCACTGACGGCGCGGGCTGCGCCGCCTGTGACAACTCGACCTTGCGCGCATCTTCCGCCACAAGATAAGTGTAAAGCGTGTCTTCGCTCAGATCATTGCCATACGCCCGCTCATGCTCATCGCGCAGCATCTGCAAATAGGGGCTGAGCAGCCCCTGCTCGCCGTTCTTATCTTTCTGCCAGGTGACCAGCACGCAGTCGTTCAGCGCCAGCAATGCCAGCAGGTCGTCGCGCTGCCTTGCGGCATGAGTGACGCGCGTGGGCAGGTTGAGCGCTGCGCGCACCGCATCGTTGAACCAGCGCCCGCCGTCCGCCACGCTGGGCAGGTGGTCGGCATCGCAACCGAGCAGTAACACCGCATCGAAGGCGCGCCAGCGGGTCGCCGCAAGGTGGGTGAAGCGCACCGGACTGTCGATACTGCTATCGCGATAGGTCTGCGTGTCGAACTGCTGCGCCAGCCAACGTCGCCATTCCCCGAAGGCGTAGCGCCCGCCGTCCCCGGCCAGTTCCTGCTGTCTGGTGTCGAGTGAGCGCAACAGTTGCTGGCCTGCGTCGTCCTGCTGCAGGCCGGCGTCGATACCCAGCACATTCAAACTCTCGCGCAATGCGCCCAGCCAATCTGCGAGTGTCTTTTTCCGGTTCTGCTCCAGCAGGGTTGCCGCCTGGCGCAAGCGCGCGAGCGGCTGGTGCAGTGCAGTCTCATTCTCGGCCAGCGCGACGAACGCCTCCAGCCCGGCGACCACACCCCGTTTGCGCAGCAATTGTTCCAGTTGATACACCGCCGCCTTGCGCTCGCTCGTCGGCATGTCTGCGAAAATGAACGGCGACTTGAGCAGATCGAGCAGGTCGTGATGGTAGAAATTGCTTTGCAGCGCGGTGAGCCAGCGATCCAGCACCGTACTCACCGACAACGTGTCGAAGGTCCAACCGGTTTCGTCCGTCACCAGCACTTGTGCGCGTTCCAACAGGGCACGCATGCGCCTCGCCGCCACACGATCCTGCGCCACGATGGCAATGTCGCGCTTGTCTTCGTTCAGCCAGCGGCGCACCTGCATCGCGGCAGCGCGCGCTTCCTGTTCGAGGCTGGTCGCGGCGAAGAAGCGTAGCCTTGCCCTCTCCCCAACCCTCTCCCACAAGTGGGAGAGGGAGTTGATTTGCTCCCCTCTCACGTTGACGGGAAAGGGGCTGGGAGAGAGAGCAACCATCTCCCGCAGGTCGAACACTTTTACGTCGGCGCGTTGCGCATACTCGTCGAGGAAACGTTGCTCCAGCGCATCCCAGTCCGAGGCGCGCAACACATACAGCGGCGCACCGGCCTGCTGCGCGAGTTTCGCCAGCCGTTGCTGGTACGCGCGCGCGGCATCCAGTTCCGCCCCATCCTGCATCGCATGCCACAGTTCGAACACCAGCCGCGCTTCCAGTTGCAGCGTGGCGTTCTGCCGCGCCTGGTAGGCCTGCTGCACGGCAGCGGCGAACGATTCCGCATCGCGCGGTAATGTACTGAGCGAATGGGTAAGCTCATCAAACAGCGCGAGCAACTCCTGCGTCATGCTCCACAGGTCGGCATGCTCGAACCACTGCTGTTTGCACAGGTGTTGATACAGCAAGGCGCTGCGCTGGCTGTCGGTGACAACGGGCGCATCGAGCGAGATGGATTGCGCCCAGTCGTTGAGGGTGGTCATATTCGGCAACAGCAAAGCGGGCCGCTGTGCCGCATGGGCAAAAGCCTGTGCCAGGGGTTGTACGACATGGTAGTTGGGCAACAGGATGGTTGCCCCGCGCAGATCGGGCAAATCCTGCGCGTGGCGCGACAATATCTGCGTTGCTACTGTTTCATAAAAACCGGAGCTCAAGACGATCTCTGCACAGCCAGCGCAGTGGGTATACTCAGCGGACAAGGAGGCGCAGCTTGTCCTTTATACCGCGCCATTTGTCGGCATCGGCAGGCGCTTCCTTTTTCTCGACAATAGGCTTCCATTTTTTGGACAATTCCGCATTCAGCGCGATGAAATGGCGCTGATTCTCCGGCAAATCTTCTTCGGCAAAGATCGCTTCTGCCGGACATTCCGCCACGCATAACGTGCAATCGATGCATTCGTCCGGATCGATCACCAGGAAATTCGGCCCTTCGCGGAAACAATCCACCGGGCAGACTTCCACACAATCCGTGTACTTGCACTTGATGCAATTTTCCGAAACAACGTATGCCATGATGACGCTCCAGCTAATCGAAGTCGAAGCATTCTAGCAGAGCATGAACCCGCACAGGGCTACAGTGTATAATTCAAAAAACGCCTTCGAGTTTTATCCATGCCGCATTTTTGCCACATTTTTCCCGGGCATAAACCCGGTTTGCGATATCCGATTTGCAGTTTGCTGAATTCCTGGGAGGAGTATGCCGAAATTCGATTTTTCCGTTACTACGCGTGATGGGCAGAAAGTCGAGAGCATCCAGATTTACGGAAAGGATTTGCCGGATGCGGAGCGCAAACTGCGCCAGATGTACCACCATTGCCAAGTGACGCAATGCAGGATAATCAACCCTGAAAAAGAATTTTCGCAATCGGCGGATATAGAAGATGTCCTGTCGCTGATCGTCAGGCAGAGCTGAAATTTTAGCGATCACACAATAAAAGCCTGCCATTCTGGCTTCGAACGACACGAGGCTCTCTGGACTTCCTGCGTTATCCGATAAACCCGTCTGCAATCAACTCGTCGAGCAACGCCTCGTAATCCCGCGCCCCTCTGCTCTTTGGCGCATGCTCGAAGACCGTTTTATTCAACGATGGACTTTCTGCGAGGCAGACGTTTTCCGAGATAATCGTCCGGCACACATCTGTGCCGAATTCCGCTTCGGCCTTGAGCAGGACGTCTCTGGCCATGCGCCGCCGCGAATCGAAACGCGTGAGCAGGTAACGGCGGTTCACGCGGCGCTTCAGCACCCGCTCAAGCGCCTGAAGGGTCTTCTGTATCTGGATGGCGCCCTTGATGGACAGGTAGTCTGCCGACATGGGAACGATGAGCCCATCGCAGGCAAATATGGCATTCAGCGAAAGGACTCCAACCAGCGGGCAACAATCGATTATCCAGTGCTTGTTTTCGGCCTGCGCTTTTTCCGCCTGCAAACTTATGTTCAGCTTGTTGATCGCGTTGTAGCCCTTGCCATACAGCGCATCCACCTTGGACAACTCTATGTGTGACGGGATGATGCCGATCCCGCAGCGCGACTCCTGGATCATTTCGCGCAATGGGCGGTTACGCTGAAACAGACTGTAGACGCTGTCATCGCCGGAGCGCGCGGTAACACCCGCAATGAAGCCGAATTGCGCCTGCGGATCAAGGTCTATGCCTACCGGTTTGTGCCCACGGCGCGCCATCGCGGCTGCCAGATTAAGCGACGTGGTAGTTTTGCCTACCCCGCCCTTCTGATTGAATACAGCGATTATAGTCATGCGCCAGTGAAAGTCAGATAAATTCCATATCGCAGCCCGGGCTGTTTTAGCAGGTAAAACCACCTGCCGATTTTGCCGCAATTACTCACAGGCCAGCAAACGATTCAGCACTCGGGGGAGTTTTAAGAAGCCGCCTCAAAAAACCAGCAAACGGTTGCCAAGCGGAAGATATCCGGATTTTCGATACATTCAAGAGTTTATTTCGCCACCCACGGCAAAAAAACAGCAACATCAAACCCAAAACCCCTATTAAAGCTTCCCCATCCCTTTTCCGATAACTGGGTTGGCGGCAGCTCGGCGGTCTTGCAACAAGGCTATCAATGCGGAGGCAATCAAGCCGAAAAGCAGATTTTACAGTTAAAATTGAACCGGGCTGAGAATTTATTCGATACCTTTGCCCGAAATGGCCAAACCGCATATAATTATTCAACTTTGACAGCAAAAACAAACAATATGAATGTCATCCGCATCCTTTTAGCGTTCGTCGCCATTGTATTGACTGGCTGTGCGTCCACCCACGCAAAGAACCCTGCCGATCCGCTGGAATCGCTCAATCGGGGCATATACCAATTCAACGACGGCCTGGACAGGGCCATCGCCAAACCCGTTGCGAAAGGCTACGGTGCCGTGATGCCGGCTTTCGGCAAGACCATGGTGAACAACTTTTTCTCCAATCTTGATGATTGGCTTGTCACCATCAACGACCTGCTGCAATTCAAACTCCTCCAGGCCGGATCGGATGGGGCACGCGTGGTGATCAACTCCACTATCGGTATATTCGGCTTATTCGATGTGGCGGTAGGGCTGGAAAAGCACGATGAGGATTTTGGCCAGACCCTCGGTTATTGGGGAATCGGCGACGGCCCTTATCTCATGTTGCCCATCTTCGGCCCGAGCAGCGTGCGCGACGGCGTTGGCCTGCTTGTAGACAGCCAGCCGAGCGTACTGCGCCGTATCGAGGATATACCTGCCCGCAACCAGTTATATATCGCCAAGGGGATAAGCCGCCGCGAACAGCTCCTGGATCAAGAAGCGGTGCTGTACGAGGCTGCGGTAGACCGCTACGAATTCATCCGCGATGCCTACTTGCTGCGCCGCAAGAGCCAGGTGTACGACGGCAACCCGCCGCGTGAAAAATTCGAGGACGAATTCGACGACGAAGAAATCGTCATCGAGAAAAAACCGGAACCCGCTCCCGCCCCACGTCAGGATAGCGCGCCTGCTACCCAGCCAAGCAAACAGTAAATCCGTACAAGCGCTGCATAAAATACCCATAAAAAGGCCTGCTTCCGCAGGCCTTTTTCGTATCCGTCATTGCAATCAATACATCCGCTTACAGGCATGGCGAGTTGCCACTTCTGACAATAAAATTCGCCATGTCCGTTTCCCTCTCCTCAATCCTCTGATGTAACAACTAGCCATTCGACTAGGCTGCAAACGACCGCAGCCAAGTCGCTGGTTATCCCGCAAGCGGGAGAGGAAGCAGACGAGTCGCTACGCGAGTTTTACATTAAAGCCCGGAGCGCAACGCCTCGATCCGCTCGTCCAGCGGCGGATGCGTCATGAACAGCTTGGCGAATCCGCGCCCGCCTGAAATGCCGAAGGCGGCCATCTGCTCGGGCAAGGCGGACTGCTCGTGGTTAACCTTCAGGCGTTCCAGTGCGGCGATCATCTTGTTGCGCCCCGCCAGGCTTGCGCCGCCCGCGTCGGCGCGGAATTCGCGCTGGCGCGAGAACCACATCACGATAACGCTGGCCAGTATGCCCAGCACCAGTTGCGCGACCAGTTCTGCGGCAATCATGCCAATACCGTAGCCATTGCGCCCATCGTTCTTGAGCAGCACGCGATCCACGAAATAGCCGAACAACTTGGCGAAGAAGATCACGAAGGTGTTCACCACGCCCTGGATCAAGGCCAGCGTCACCATATCACCGTTGGCGACGTGGCTAATCTCATGCGCCAGCACCGCTTCCGCCTCGTCGCGGCTCATGTTGTGCAGCAGCCCCGTGCTCACCGCCACCAGCGCATCGTTGCGGTTCCAGCCGGTGGCAAACGCATTCACATCGGGCGCGTCGTAGACCGCCACTTCCGGCATACCGATACCCGCTACCTGAGCCTGTTTGCGCACGGTATCCACCAGCCAACGCTCAGTCGGGTCGATCGGGTTCTCGATGACCTGCGCGCCAACCATGCGTTTGGCCGACCACTTGGACATCGCCAGCGAAACCAGCGAACCGGCAAAACCGATCACCGCCGACAACACCAGCAACGCGGTGAAGTTGATGCCGCCGGTCTCGTCCATCCAGCGATCCACCCCGAGCAGGCGCAACGTGATATTGATCACGAACAACACCGCCACATTGGTCAAAATAAACAGGAAAATACGTTTCATACTGTTGCTTCCTCCATCAAAAATACAACGCGCAATTTAGCGCCAGTCGTTATATGGGGCGTATCCCCGTTTTTTTCAAGCGCGGGATTGGATTGTTAAACCGGAAAGAAGTTTCACCACTTGCAACCCCATCTGCTCTGGTATTTTTGGTTTGACTTGGCAGGGCGCAGGGTTAGCGGATTTTGGGCCAGCGGCCCGGATTGCGGGCATCATGCAACACGGCCAAAACATGTACGAGATTACCCCGCACAACATAAAACAAACCGTAGGGGAACCGGGGAAGAAGGGCTCGTCTAATTCTGGGAATTACCTCAGCATAAAGCAGAGGCGCTTGCTCAAGCCGTTTTAGCTGCAACTCCATTGCGGCGATGAATTCTTCACCCAGACCTGGGCTCTGCAATTCGTACCACTCTTGAGCTTCGCCAGTTTCACGCAACGCCCGCGAAGAAAATTTCAGGCTGAACGCCATGAGCCATCTTTAAGGCGTGATTTCACTTGATCCCAGGAATAACCTGCTTCCGGGTTTGCCTCAAACTCCGCCAACCGCGCTTCGAGCTCGGCTTTCAGCGCAGGCGAAACCTCCACGGCATCGGGAACCACAGCAACACTGTCCCAGATTAACTCAACGAGACGAATACGTTCCTGTACCGGAAGCTCAAGAATGTCGGCAATAGAGATATTGTTCATATTGCGCATTGTACCCTTCTTCGAAAAACACACTAACGCATCAAGATTGCTTCAGCCATCCGGTGCAATGCGCTACGCTTATTGCACCCTACGCGAGCTGGCGGCACGATGAAAAGCGATGGGTAGGCTCATTGCCTGATTTTTGCAAGCGCGGTGGCCTTTACTTCACTCCAGGAAAATACATCATCTGGATTTGCCAGATGATCTGCGAGGCGACGATCAAGTTCCGTCTTTTGCGCTTCTGTCAGCGGCGGCACCGCACCGCGACTGACGATGCCATCCCAGATGGCTTCAACCAGCTCGATCTGTTCGTCAATGTCGAGTACACGAGCTTGCTGCAAGAGTTGTATATTCATGATCCGGACTCCATTAATCCAATACGGCGATTCTAGCGCGTCCCATTATTTACGTCTAACGCAGGCCAACGTGTGGCGCGCTTCTGCATATCCCCAGTTGAGCGCAGGGTTGAGCTTTTAATCCGACCCTACCCCCTTTAAGTTATGGTAGGGCGCAATAACCAACGGGCATTGCGCCGTATGCGGCAACTGCCATCCGGTGCAATGCGCTACGCTTATTGCACCCTACGCGTACTGAAAGATGCTGGTGGTTTTGGTATGGCTACTGGATTCTGAACGGTGCTTCCGCACTCGCAGCGGCAAACTTGTTCGGGGTGTTCTTGCTTCACTTCGGGAGATAGCGTGCCAAGAAAGAATCCAAGCGCCGCGCCAAGCAGTGCTCCAAGCAAACCTAGCCAGCCAGAGCGGAGAGTGGCTTGTGATTGAACTGATGCAATGCGTAGGTTTAGTTCGTGCTCGACCAGAATATAGGCCGGGGTATCCGACTGCTGTTGCGACAAGAGAATGGCGAGTTTCTCTGGCGACATCTTCGCGCGCTCATGCGGACTTGGTATGCCGTGGAAACCTTGATCGAATCCTTCTTCGGCTTCTTCGCGTTCTGACTTACGCCACCACAGGAGACCACGTTTGGAATTGAACATGAAAAACCCTAACGTAAAGTAGCCATCCTATTTGACGCAAAACATTGCATCAAACATTTGCCAATTTTTTCCGATTAGCTTCAGAATGCAATGACAAGTTAGCCCTGCGCCCAAGCCAGCGCCTCATCATAATCTGTAAACACGGAAATCTCGGCGTCGATAAACAGCCGCGACAGCCAAGCCTGCCAGGTGAGCCACTGGTCGTCGGTGACGACGGCGATCTTGCTGAAGTCGTGGTTGTGCTCGCGGCTGAAGAACTTGATCTCTTCCCACGCCACGTCCACGGTGTAGTCGATCATCGCGCGCAGGTCGAACAGCAGGTTTAGCGGGCCGGGCGATTCGAGTTTGTACAGCGATTGTTCTTCAAACGCCTTGAAGTCGGCGAGTGTGAATTCGCCGAGGACGGCGACGTTGACGAGGTTGTCTGTTTGTTCGATGGTAATCATTTTATTATTCCTTTTAGCCTAAAAATCTATTTGGTCCACGAAAGACACGAAAAGCACGAAATGGGTAAGCAGCCCTTATTACGACAATATATTGGTTTGTTTCGTGGCTTTCGTGTTTTTCGTGGACAATTATTTTTCCCGGATTTAGTGCTTTGGGCTTAAGCGCAAGCTTAACACACCGCTGGCGATGATGAACGCCATGCCCAGCCAACTGCCCAGGCTCAGGGTCTCGCCCCACAACAGCATGCCAAACAGGCTGGCGAACACGATGGTGCTGTAGGCCAGGCTGCCGACCACCAGCGTCTTGCCGGTGCGGTAGGCGCGCGTCATGGCGAGTTGCGCGAGGGTGGCGGAGCTGCCCAGCCCGAGCAGGATCGCGAAGCCTTGCGGCGTGATCGCATGCATCGTATCGAACAGTATCCAGACGCCGCTGCCGAGGGTGGCGATCACGCTGAAATAGAACACGGTGCGCGTGTCCGGCTCGCCGATCAAGGCGAGATGCCTGACGTTGAGGTAGGCGACCCCGGCGAGGAAACCGGAGATCAGGCCGAGCAGGCCGGGCAGCAATTGTTCGCGCTCCAGCGTCGGTTGCAGCAGCAACACTACGCCGCAGAATCCCAACGTGATGGCGATGGTCAGCGGCAAGTTGAATTTATCCTTGAACACCAGCATGGTCAGGATGGTGAGAAACAGCGGCGCGGTGTAGTTGAGCGTGACGGCGGTGGCGAGCGGCAGCACGGTGATGCAGTAGAAGAACAGCGCGAGCGCTACCGAACCGGAAATGCCGCGCCACAGGTGGGCGCGCCAGTATTGCGTGGCAAGGCTGATGCGCTGCTGGCGCATGATGCCGTACACCAGCAGCAGACCGAAAAGCGAACGGTAGAACACCAGTTCGACATGCGAAAAATGGGGCGCACCGAGCTTGACGAACACGCCCATGCCGCCGAACAGCAACCCCGCGACAAGCATCCAGGATGATTTCATGCGAGGTAGCTCATAGGTTTTTCAGTAAGTCAGTTGCAGGAACGGGGGCGCGGATTCTCCCCGAATTTTTTTCATGGGGCAATATAAATTGGCGCAAATGCTTCGGGTTTACCGCCATCGCCTGTTGATGGCAACCCCATCGTCTTCGACAAGAGACAGGGAGTCATGAAGAACCCCGCCACCAGCTTCGGGCTCGCGCGAGATGGCATGTGGAATTCCCGCCATCGGCCATGACCCTTTGGCGTCAGACGAACACCGACACGAAATTTCCCTCTTCCCTACACCATTATCAGACAGACACCGATACACCATCTGCGCGCAATGGGGCACTATTTCCCCGCGTTACAGAGAAGCGCATCTTCGTTCCATTCCAGAGGAAACGTCATGAGCCAGAACCTCACACAACCCGAGGAGATCGACCATATTCTGAGGGAAATGGCGGGTCACGACATGAAAGCGGGCAACCCAACTTCAGATGACACGCTGTCAAGCAACGGTATTTACGATGCACAGTGTAATCGCCCCATCGGTGTAAGTTTCTCATACAGCATGGCGCACAAGAAACCGATGTATGGCTTGCCTGACCCATAAACCATCCCCGAACCATACGCAACGGGCTATTAAGGCAAAATCCCGCATTTTTATTCAATTTAAATGCGAATTAGATAAAATTAAGGAGAGTTATCGTGAAAATGGAAGAACTTCGCAGCATCGCCAAGTCGCGAGGCATCAAACCCGGCCAATCTTCAAAAACCGAGCTGATTAAATACATTCAAGCCGATGAAGGTAATTTCGATTGTTACGCTACCGCCCATAACGGCGAATGCGATCAGGGAAGCTGCCTTTGGCGTGAAGACTGTTTTACAACCTCTTGCAGGGAACAACTATCATGAGCCTGGTTAAATGGGATCCATTTGGGGAGCTGGAAGATATTTCCAGCCGCCTGAATCGCATCTTCGGGCGAGTTACGACCCGCTCGGAACCCGACCGTGAAATGCTGGCAACGGCGGACTGGATGCCTTCAGTAGACATCAGCGAGACGGATACGGCCTATCTGGTCAAAGGTGAAATCCCCGGCGTGAAAAAAGAGGATGTCAGGGTAACCATCCAGGACGGCATGCTCACCATTCAGGGCGAGCGCAAGCAGGAGAAGGAAGAAAAAGGCAAGAAGTTCCACCGTATCGAGCGCTCCTACGGCAGCTTTGTGCGCAGCTTCCGGCTACCCGATGATACCGATGAAAACAAGGTCAAGGCCGAGTTCAAGGACGGCATGATCAATGTCACACTACCCAAGTCCGCAAAGGCCAAGGCAAAGGCCGTCGAAGTCTCGGTATCCTGAAAAACCCGCAGGGGGTATCCCTGTTTTATTGGCAAGGAGTAAGGCAAATGGCAACTGGTACAGTCAAATGGTTTAACGATGCAAAGGGGTTTGGTTTTATCACTCCCGACGATGGAAGCGATGATTTGTTCGCGCACTTTTCCGCTATCAACATGAACGGTTTCAAGTCGCTCAAGGAAGGCCAGAAGGTCAGCTTTGAAGTGACTCAGGGGTCAAAAGGCAAACAGGCTTCCAACATAAAAAGCCCTTAACCGCTTGCCGGGCTGATGAAAAGGCCAGGCTGATGAAAACAATGCTCCCGTGTTGTTTTCTTGTCGTTTTACGCAACGCAGCAGTTGGGATGAAATATGGATTTTAGAGGTTCCCATAAAACGTTTCGTTGCTGGTTATGCACTTGTTTCAATGGTCTACCCAACAACTCGAAAGGAGCCATATCATGAAAAAGATTTGCCTTGAAATGCCTGTTGTCGCGAAGTGCATGGTAAGCGAGTGTGTCTATAACGCCAGCAGCAGTTGTCATGCCCGCGCCATTTCCATCGGCGACACCCTCCATCCCGGCTGTGACACCTTCCTGGCGGGGGCGCGTCACGCCAAGTCGGTCAATCAAATTGCAGGTATCGGAGCCTGCAAGACCATCGGCTGCAAGTTTAACGACGATCTCGAGTGCATGGCAGAAAGTATTCAGGTCGGAATGATCAAAAATGAAGCCAATTGCACGACTTTCGCCTCGCGCTGAATATTCCGCGACATACCCGCATGGCGGGCAGCTCCTGCCCGCCATCATTTGTTATGTATAAAGCGATAGCGCATCGGGTGCGCATCCTGGCAAGAATAATGAATCGGCGCGTGGCTCAACGATTTGAACAAGTTGATGCGCCAGCCCGCACTATGCGGGATAGGTAAAAACCGTTATAGAAACTGAGGGAGCGATGACTGCATTTTTTGGAATTGAGGAACGCGATGCGCAGGGTTTCCTGGACAAGAGCATCGTGTGCTACCCGAACCTGCCGGATGGCAAATCGGATTTACACAGCATTGTTTCCGCCATCAAGAGCGAAGACATCGTTTTCATCAAACACTGCACGCCTCGATCCAGCCTGCACATCAAAGCCGTGGGTGTTGTGCTATCCGATTATCCGGCTGGAGGCAATCCGGGCATTTGCTTGCCTGTCGAATGGGTATGGCAGGGCGAAAAGATTCTGGAAAACCTCGACGAGGTACTGTCATTATGCGGCAACGCACTCTACGAAGAACACAACATTGTGGTGCAAAGGGAAATTACCAATTTGCTGCCAGAGAAATACCAATTACCACAAGCGTGGTAAAGCGAAAACGCCAAACTGCAAATACAGGGCAAAGATTACAAATGAGCAAAGTTTTAGGGATATTGATTCCCTTACCCGCCGACACATCTCTCCCTCCCATTTTTAGTCGGCGGGATTTTATTAGCTGTACAGTTACTGCTGATCTCTGAAGATTCTCTCAGCAATTTATCGACAAAGGAGCAGCCATCATGGGCCATGCAACAATTTCAGGCGGCTTCCGCCCAATCCAGCGCCACGACGGCCTTTTCAAGGAACGGGTGCATGATGCCTATAAAGCCAAGGGGAAATTACCGGAACCCACTGTCTGCCCGCAGTGTGGCGCGGTCTATCATGAAGGGCGCTGGCAATGGCGGCAAGCACCGGCAAACGCGCATCGCGAAACCTGTCCTGCCTGCCACCGTATCCACGACCAATACCCCGCAGGCTTCCTCACCCTGAAGGGCGAATTTTTCAGCGCCCATCGCGACGAAATCATGCGCCTTGTGCATAACCATGAAAAACATGAGCAGGCGGAACACCCGCTCAAACGCATCATGGCCGTTGAAGAAAAAGACGGCGCGACATTGGTGACCATGACCGACATCCACCTCGCGCGCGGCATCGACGAGGCATTGCATCATGCCTATCAGGGCGAGCTGGAGTTTCACTACAACCCGGAACAGAACCTGTTGCGCGTAAGCTGGACGCACTGAGATAACTTCCGGCATAGCCGGGGGCTTACCCGGCTAAATTATCACCAAACCAACATCATTCATACACAGTCAAGGGGCCTCTAAAAATTCAGATTTCGCCCAAATGCAAGGCGTGAGGAAAATTCTAGTTTCGGCCAACCTAAAGGTTACCCTACACTGAAACTTCGTTTTGCCGCGCCGCATATGTATGATAGGTAAGCAAGAAATTTTTTGCGAGCAGCCGCTATGCGGCTTGCCTGCTTACCCCGCTGCCGCAACGCAGCAGTTGGGATGAAATGTGGATTTTTAGAGGTCCCCTCAAGTACCCCCCATACACCATACCCGCAACGCCCTGAAATTTCACCGCCGCTTGACTGGGTTGGCGCGTCGAGGCACATATACCCGAGCAGTTTTCCCATCAGGAGCGTAAGCTTTACGGGTGGCCGCGCCATTGGCGGAAAGTTAAAGTTGGCGCTTTTCGAAGATGTGGAAAGCGACCAGAAATCATTAGAAGCATCCAGAAATATTATGGAATTTCCAAAACCGCATATCGCAGACAAAAACTCCGGCGACGATGATCGCTACGCCGCAACACGCCGCCGGATGGTCGATGAAATCGTTGCGATGGCAAAGGAGTCTCTCGGCTATAAACCGAGGCCTATTTCAGAAAAAGTGCTCTCCGTCATGGCGAAAGTACCCCGCCACCGGTTTATCCCTGAAGGGTCAATATACGCCGCCTATTACAATCGGCCGTTTCCCATCGGTCATGGGCAAACCATCTCGCAGCCTTATGTCGTGGCCCTGATGACCGAACTGCTGGATGTGGGCAAGCAGGATACCGTACTGGAGGTTGGCACCGGATCGGGCTATCAATCAGCCGTGCTCGCCGAAATGGCAGGCAAGGTGTACAGCATGGAAATCATCGAGCCGCTTGCCACGCGAGCGGCAGAGCTGCTGAGCGAATTGGGCTACGCCAATATTCAGGTAAAACGCGGGGATGGCAGTAAAGGCTGGCCCGAATATGCGCCGTTCGACCGCATTATCGTTACCGCAGCGGCCGAGCGCATGCCGCAGCCTCTGCTGGAGCAGCTCAAACCGGGCGGGCGCATGGTAATCCCGATGGGCGGCTGGCTGCATATACAGGAATTGATCCTTATTACAAAGGATCATGATGGAATAACACACCGGGAAAATATTTTACCTGTAAGTTTTGTTCCGTTGACCGGAGGGTATTAAGAGCCTGCTTCAGTAGCCCGTCCTTCGCCATCGGCTCACGCCACGACCTGGTTTCTTCCACTCTGTTTGGCATGATAGAGGTTCTCATCCGCTGTTTTCAGCATCATGTCCAGGCTTTCCAGGAGGTGATGGCTACCGCCAATGCTGATCGTGAACGCAATATTTTTTGTACCGAAATTTACTGTTTCACGTTCGATATGCTGGCGGAAAGTTTCCAATCGTTTGCGCGTGGACTCCACATCCTCATCTAAAATCAACAAGGCGAATTCTTCACCCCCCAGGCGCGCGATCAGGTCGTTGCGAAAATACGCGCCCAACTGCGCCGCAAGATGCTTTAACACCATATCGCCGCAATCGTGGCCGTAATCGTCGTTCACCTTCTTGAAATGATCCACGTCGATCATGGCGATAAACAGGCTGGAGCCGCTGCTCTTGGCATGTTCGTAGATGCTGTAGCCTTCGTCAAAAAAGAAGCGCCGGTTATATATGCCGGTCAGATAGTCGCGGTTCGCGATATTCTGGATGGATTCCACCATTTCCAGCATTTCCAGATTCTGGGTCACGCGGCAAATCAATTCTTCATATGAATAGGGCTTGGCGATAAAATCATTCGCGCCATTTTTCAGGAATTGCGCGGAAATATTCCCGCCGTGTTCACCCGATATGCCGATGATGGACAATTGATCCTTGCCCATTCTTTTGCGCGCTTCCAGAACAAATTTAAACCCGTTCATCTTTGGCATGTTGTAGTCCACCAGAACCAGCTTGATGTCCGGATATTGTTCGAGCATTTCGACTGCCTCGTATCCATCCTTTGCGATGAGTACAGTCAACCCCTGAACGCTTAACATATGCTTGAGCAATGCTCGCGCGCTCAACGAATCATCCGCGACCAGCACCTTGATATTGGCATTCTTGTGTATCCGCCCGACCAGGTTAATCACATAGTCGTACGAATTGATTCCTTCCTTGAGCACATAATCGACAACCCCCTTCTTGATCACCATGTTGCGCAGTTCTTCGCCAAAAGCTCCGGTCAGGGCAATGGCGGGAACGCCATATTTATTGACCAGGTCGATCACCTCCCCATAAGGCGCATCGGGCAGATTCAGATCGCACACAGCGGCAATGAATTCCTTCCCATGCTCTTCGAGCAATTTTCTGGCTTCATCCAGAGTTGCCGCGATCATCACTTCGCATCCCCATTCATCGCGCAGCATGGCTTCAGCCATCCGCGCCAAGGCGCGCTGATCCTCGATCAGCAGCACCGGGCGATCGATCCGGTATCCTTGCGACTTGTGTAAAATGCGTCCGCCACGCCTGAATCTTGTCGTTCTCATATTTTTCATTTTCCCCTGAAAATATGCCTATCCTTCAGCTACCCAGACGCTAGTATACTGAAATAGGCTCTTCACCACGCTGTTTGAAAAAGAATATGAACCTCATAAAAGGTTGGCGCAGGCGGCATGCCTTGCAGCGCGCGATGTTGCCGGAGGATGCTTGGCACAACGCAGTTTCCGGGCTGCCCGTGTTGCGCGGGCTGTCGGAAGATGAGCTGGGGCGCCTGCGCGAACTTGCAACCTTATTTCTGGATGAAAAGCAGATGGTCGCGGCCGGTGGGTTTACTCTGGACGGCGACACTCGGATCAAGATCGCCGCCCAAGCCTGCCTGCCGATCCTCAACCTCGGCCTGGATTATTATGCGGGCTGGGTGTCGGTGATCGTTTACCCGGACGAATTCGTGCCGGAGCACGAATTCATGGATGAGGACGGCGTGGTGCATGTTGTCCGCGACGCAACGATGGGAGAATCCTGGGAACGCGGGCCGGTGGTGCTGTCCGGCGCAGACGCGGTGCGCTGCGGCGAACACGACGGCGTCAACGTAGTGATCCACGAATTCGCCCACAAGCTGGACATGCTGAACGGCGCAATGAACGGCTTTCCGCCGCTGCACCGGGAGATGTCCGCCGAACGGTGGTCGCAAGCCTTCACTGCGGCCTACGCCGACTTCTGCGCCAAGGAGGAAAGCGGTATGGAAACGGCAATCGACCCCTACGGCGCCGAAAGCCCGGCAGAATTTTTCGCCGTGACCAGCGAGGTGTTTTTCGAAGAACCCCATGTCCTGCAACAGGAATACCCGGACGTATACCGGCAACTGGCCGCCTTTTACCGCCAAGATCCGGCCTTGCGCCGGAATACCGAGGTTAAAACGGAGTCCCAGTGCGCGTGATCTGGCATATTCTGAGCATTCTGGCCGCAGCTTATGTCGGGCTCGCGCTGCTGTTGTATTTCTTCCAGGCGCGCCTGGTGTTCTATCCGGAAACCGGGCGCGAAATCATCGCCACTCCCCGCCAATCAGGCTTGCCATATGAAGATGTCCGGCTGGCCACCGAAGATGGCATCAGCCTGCATGGCTGGTATATTCCGGCCATGCAACCGCGCGGAACGGTGCTTTTCCTGCACGGCAACGCGGGCAACATTTCCCACCGCATTGATTCGTTGCAAATGTTCCATCGCCTGGGCTACAACACGCTGATCTTCGATTACCGCGGCTACGGCAACAGCGGCGGCACGCCTTCAGAACAGGGAACCTACCACGATGCCGAAGCTGCCTGGCGCTACCTGACCGAGCAGCGGCACATCCCCGCCTGCCGCATCGCGCTGTTTGGCGAATCGCTGGGCGGCGCCGTCGGCGCGCGGCTGGCCGCCATTCCCGCCCCGGATGCTTCGCAACGCCGTGTCATGGCCGTCCGGCAAAAACCGGCGGCGCTGGTGATCGCATCCGGCTTCACTTCCGTGCCCGAGCTGGCGCGGCACTTTTATCCGTACCTGCCGGTGCAATGGTTGGCGCGCATCCGTTACGACACCGAAAAAAACCTGCGCGCTGTCACCGCACCGGTGCTGATCGCCCACAGCCCGGATGATGAAATCGTTCCCTTCGAGCATGGGCGCGCGCTCTTTGCCGCAGCCAATCCGCCCAAGCGATTCCTCGAACTGGCCGGCGGGCATAATGACGGATTCATTTTCATGCGCGAGCCCTGGGTCAAGGCATTGGGGGGTTTCCTCGATGAACATGTCAGCGCGCCCTGCGCCCTGCCAAGCGAGCCGCCGAAATAGGCGCGGCATTTGATGCCGCCATGCTAATCCGCTATAATGAGCGTCAATTAAAAGCGGGATGAACGCACGGTTCGTCCCGCTTCTTTATGTAAACCGCTTTGGGAGCATCCGGTGTCGCAAACAAGTCCTGCCATTCTAGTTTTATCCGATGGGACAGTGTTTCGCGGAACCGCCATCGGAGCTTCCGGCAGCAGCGCAGGCGAAGTGGTGTTCAACACCTCAATGACCGGCTATCAGGAAATCCTCACCGACCCCTCCTACTGCAAGCAGATCGTCACGCTGACCTATCCGCATATCGGCAACGTCGGGGTAAACACCGAGGACGTGGAATCGCGCCAGGTATTCGCCAGCGGGCTGGTGATCCGCGATCTGTCGCTGGCGGTGAGCAACTTCCGCAGCACGCAATCCTTGCCCGATTACCTCAAGGCCAACAACGTGGTAGCCATCGCCGGGATCGATACGCGCAAGCTGACACGCATCCTGCGCTCCAAGGGCGCGCAGAACGGCTGCATCGCCACCGGCACGGACGAGGCGGCGGCGCTTTCGGCGGCGCGCGGCTTTGCCGGACTGGCCGGAATGGATCTGGCCAAAGAAGTTTCCTGCGCCGAACCCTATTCGTGGACGCAGCGCGAATGGGAGCTTGGGGTGGGCTACCCCGATTTGGCGCATTCAAGATTCCATGTGGTGGCTTACGACTTTGGCGTGAAACGCAACATCCTGCGCAAACTCGCCGAGCGCGGCTGCCGCATCACGGTTGTCCCCGCGAAAACTCCGGCTGCCGAAGTGCTGGCGATGGAGCCGGACGGCGTGTTTCTGTCCAACGGCCCCGGCGACCCCGAGCCATGCGATTACGCGATCGACGCAACGCGCAAATTCATTGATGCGGGCATCCCGCTGTACGG
>JBAQCT010000051.1:0-3056 GCA_049294375.1 Gallionella sp.
GGCCATGCCCGCGATTGTTCTTCCCATTCGCGGGCATGGCCCGCTCCTACAAGCAAATGTAGGTCGAGTTAGCGGTTTTTTGTGTAAACCGGCATTTGATTAAAACAAAAGGAGAACATCATGACGATCAGCATCGAAACCAGCAATGGTGTGTGCCATGCCCGTGTGGCGGGCGAAATGACGATTTACCATGCCGCTGAAATGAAGGGGGAATTGCTGCCCTGCCTCGACTGCGGCACGGAGGTGGAAATCGATCTGTCCGAGGTCAGCGAAATGGATACGGCCGGTTTTCAGTTGCTGCTGTTGGCCAAGCGCGAAGCGGCCAATGCCGGCAAGCCGTTGCGGCTGGTAGCGCACAGCCCGGCAACGCTTGAGGTGCTGGATTTGTTCAACATGGCATACTACTTCGGCGACCCGGTGATGATGCCGCGCGCATCGCATTAATAGAAACTCGCGTAGCGATTCGTTCGCCTCCTCGCCCGCTTGCGGGAGAGGATTGAGGAGAGGGAAACGGGCGCGGCGAAACGGACGGGGACAAGCAATATGGAGCTTGATCAGGCGCTGCAAACTTTCATCATGGAGAGCCGCGAGCTGCTCGAAGCCATGGAGGAATCGCTGCTTGGGCTCGAATCTGCACCGGACGACCCCGATGCGATCGGCGCCATATTCCGCGCCGCCCATACCATCAAGGGATCGGGCGGGCTGTTCGGGCTCGATGGCATCGTCGCCTTCACCCATGTGGTGGAGAATGTGCTGGATCGGGTGCGTGGCGGCGAAGTGCCGGTGAACGGCGATCTGGTCGCCTTGCTGCTATCCTGCCGCGACTATATCGGCATGCTGGTGGAACAAATTGCCGCCGATTCTGCCGCCAAGCCGGACAAGGAGACAGAGACTACAGGCATCATGCTGCTCAACCAGCTCAAGGCTTACCAAACCGCCACAAAAGAGCAGCTCCCCGTTCCGGCGACCGCAAAGTCCCAGCCTCAAACGGCAGTGGCGCTGCAGCCCGGCGGCACGGTGGGAAGCGACCATTGGCATATTTCGTTGCGCTTCAGCCATGACGTGCTGCGCAACGGCATGGATCCGCTGGCCTTCATCCGCTACCTCGACAACATGGGAAAAATCGTTCATGTCGCCACCCTGCCCGATGCCATGCCGCACGCTCCGGATATGGATCCGGAAAGCTGCTACCTAGGATTCGAGATCGAATTTCATGGCGATAACGTGGACAAGGCGACCATCGAAGGCGTGTTCGAATTCGTGCGCGACGATTGCACGCTGCGCATCCTGCCGCCGCATAGCCGTCTCGAAGAATATATCCAGCTCATCGACGAATTGCCGGAGGACAAGATCCGCCTCGGCGAGTTGCTGGTCAACTGCGGTTCCCTGACACGCAGGGAATTGGAAGAGGCGCTGCGCTTGCAGGCGCTGAGTGCCGGATCTTGCCGCGAAGCATCGCCAACCCAGGATATTTGTAATCTCGGCAAGATTCTCGTGGAACAGCACATGGTGCAGCCGGAACTGGTGGATGCGGCGCTGGGAAAACAAAAACTCGCCAAGGAAAACAAGGCGCAGGAAAGCAAGTTGATCCGCATCCAGGCCGACAAACTCGACCAGCTTATCAATCTGGTCGGGGAAATGGTCATCGCCGGCGCATCGACCAGCCTGCTGGCGCAACGCACCCGCGACCCCGCGCTGCACGAATCGACTTCCACGCTGTCGCGGCTGGTCGAGGAAATCCGCGACAGCGCCCTGCAACTGCGCATGGTGCAGATCGGCGAGACCTTCAATCGTTTCAACCGCGTGGTGCGCGATGTGAGCAAGGAAATCGGCAAGGACATCGGTCTGGCGATCAGCGGCGCGGAAACCGAACTGGATAAATCGGTGGTGGAAAAAATCGGCGACCCGCTGATGCACCTGGTGCGCAACAGCATGGATCATGGCATCGAGAAAGCCGAAATCCGCCTGCAACGCGGCAAGCCCGCGAAAGGCACGGTGCATCTCAACGCCTACCATGAATCCGGCAGCATCGTGGTGGAGGTCGGCGACGATGGCGGCGGATTGAACCGCGCAAGAATCCTGGCGAAGGCGCTGGAAAAAGGGCTGGTAACGGCCAGCCAGACGCTTTCCGACCAGGAGGTGTATGGGCTGATTTTCGAGGCGGGGTTTTCTACCGCCGAGGCCGTCACCAATCTATCCGGACGCGGTGTCGGCATGGACGTGGTGCGGCGCAACATCGAGGCGCTACGCGGCACGGTGGAAATCGACAGCCGCGAAGGCATCGGCACCACGGTGAAAATCCGCCTGCCGCTGACGCTGGCGATTATCGACGGTTTCCTGATGGGAGTGGGCAGCGCTTCATATGTAGTACCGCTCGACATGGTGATGGAGTGCATCGAGCTTAGCGAGGCGGAACGTCAGGAAACCCGTGAAAACAACTACATCAACCTGCGCGGCACAGTGCTGCCTTTTATCCGTCTGCGCGACCACTTCTGCGAACAGGGCAAGGCCGGCCGACGCGAAAACATTGTAGTGATGCAATACGCCGGGCAACAGGCAGGGTTGGTGGTGGACGAACTGATGGGCGAATTCCAGACCGTGATCAAGCCGCTGGGCAAGCTGTTCGGCAATCTCAAGGGTATCAGCGGTTCGACCATCCTCGGCAGCGGCGAGGTGGCGCTGATCCTGGATGTGCCGGCGTTGATCCAGCGCGCGGTAAACAAGGAAGCACAACTACTGGCATACAGCCAGAAACAGTAGTCGGGCGTAGCCCGACCTACGCTTTTTCTAGGTTTATTTGGTCATTTTTTAACGGGGGGTAAAGCGATGAAAACCAACATGCCGGTAACCAATGTGGAACGCGAATTCCGGGACGGAGAAACGATTGTTTCCAAAACCGACCTGAAGGGAATCATTACTTACGTCAACCCGTATTATTGCGAGATGAGCGGTTACAGCGAGCAGGAATCCATCGGCCAGCCGCACAACTATATCCGCCACCCGGATATGCCGGTGGAGGCATTTGCCGACCTGTGGGACACGCTCAAGAAAGGCAA
>JBAQCT010000052.1:0-1603 GCA_049294375.1 Gallionella sp.
TCCGGAAGCGACCATCTTCATGAAAGTCGGCTTGCCGCGCGCATTGGAGTTCTTGCCGCCCACCCAGATCGCCAGCTTGGAATGTTCCGGGTCGTTGATTTGCATCGGCGGACAGGGCGGGTAGCAGGCGCCGCAGCACATGCATTTGGATTCGTCGATTTCCAGCGAGGGCTTGCCGTTCACCATCGCGGGACGGATCGCCGCGACCGGGCAGCGCGCCACGACAGTCGGGCGTTCGCATACGTTGGCGACCAGATCGTGGTTGATCACTGGGGGCTTGGTATGCTGGACGACGATGGCGATGTCGGCCTGGCCACCGCAGTTGATCTCGCAACAGGAGGTGGAAATGTGTACGCGATTGGGCATCTCCTCGCGCTTGAATTCGTCATACAGATCATCCATCAGCGCCTTGACCACGCCGGATGCATCGGTGCCCGGGATGTCGCAATGCAGCCAGCCTTGTGTGTGCGAGATCATCGATATCGAGTTGCCGGTACCGCCAACAGGAAAACCGTTTTTTTCCAGTTCGGCGATCAGCGGCGCAACCTTTTTCTCCTCCGACACCATGTATTCGATATTGGAGCGGATAGTGAAGCGCACGCGGCCTTCGGCAAAGTTGTCGGCGATGTCACACAACTTGCGGATGGTGTAGACATCCATCTGGCGTTGTGTGCCGGCACGCACCGTCCACACCTCGTCGCCGCTGTGCGAAACATGATGCAGCACGCCGGGACGCGGGCGGTCATGATATTTCCAGTTGCCATAATTCTTCGCCAGCAACGGATGCAGATACTTCTTGTTGTCGGGTACGCCAGTCTCTTTCGGCTTGCGCATCTGTACGGGTGCGTTCATGTTCTGTCTCCTCAGGCGGCTTGTTTTTTGGCGTTGATCTTGGCGACTTCGTCGTCCCAACCGTCGGTGCGGACGTAGGGGTTCATGCGCGGCGAATTGACCATCGCCGGATCGACATCTATCTCCATTGCATCAAGGAAATTAGCCAAACCGATGCGTTCGATCATCTCACCGGTGCGTTCATGCTCGAGCGCGTTCTCGGCAAAGAAATCGATGGTGCGCTGGCCGAGATCGACCAGTTTTTCCATGTCTTCGTCCGTCTCCAGTTTCATGAACGGGATGATCACCGTCCCCATCAGGTCGCCGATCTTCAAGGTGCGCTTGCCGCCCATCAGAATGGTCGCGCCCTTGTCCTTGCCGGGAGCCAACGCGCCTGTCATCACGTTGATGCAGTGCATGCAGCGCACACAGTCCTGGTTGTCGATCTCGATGGCGTGCGTATCGCTGACCGCAACGCTGGAGATATGCTCGCCGCTCTTGATTTTCTTGATTTCCTTGACCTGAAATGTCTTGGTCGGGCAGCGTGCCACCACGTCGTTCACCAGCTCGTCCATGCCATGCTTGGCGAACCACTTCTTCGCCAGCGCCTCGTCGGTGCGAATGTTATCGCGCCAGGTGCCGATCACGGCCATGTCGGAACGCTGAATCGAGTTCATGCAGTCGTTCGGGCAGCCGGAAAACTTGAACTTGAATTTATAGGGCAGCGCGGGGCGATGCAGATCGTCGAGGAAGGTGTTGAGCACCATGCGGT
>JBAQCT010000053.1:0-2659 GCA_049294375.1 Gallionella sp.
CGCTCGGCCAGCTCACGCAGTTTTTGGGGATTGGCCTGTTGCCGTTTACCTTTGCCGGGCTGGTGGTTGCATCGGTGTTTTATTCCCTGCCGTTCGTGGTGCAGCCGCTGCAGAACGCTTTCGAGGCGATCCCCGAGCGCGCGCTGGAAACCGCCGCGACGCTGCGCGCGTCCGCGCGGGACACTTTCTTCAGCGTCGTGCTGCCGCTGGCCAAGCCCGGCTTTCTCACCGCGTCGGTGCTCGGCTTCGCGCATACCGTCGGCGAGTTCGGCGTGGTGCTGATGATCGGCGGCAACATCCCGGACAAGACGCGCGTGGTGTCGGTGCAGATTTACGACCATGTCGAGGCGATGGAATATGCCTCGGCGCACTGGCTGTCGGCGGGGATGGTGGTGTTTGCCTTTGTGGTGCTGCTGGTCTTGTACACACTCAATCCGACCGGGCGGCGCAAATGATTGAGGCGCGTTTCGACATTTCCTACCCCGGCTTCGAGCTGCATGCGGATATGCAGGTATTTGCGCATGGCGTCATCGCGCTGTTCGGCCCATCCGGTTCGGGCAAGACCACCCTGCTGCGCTGCATCGCGGGGCTGGAGCGGGTTAACACCGGGGCGATGCAGGTGAAGGACGAGGTGTGGCAGAGCGGTGAAAATTTCATGCCGGTGCATAAACGCTCGCTGGGTTATGTGTTTCAGGAAGCCAGCCTGTTCCCGCATCTCTCGGTGAAGGAAAACCTGGAATATGGCCTGAAGCGTATTCCACCGGAGCAGCGCAGGATAGAACTGGAACAGGTGGTTGAGTGGCTCGGCCTGGGCAAGCTGATCGGGCGCGGCAGCCCGGCCGGCCTGTCAGGCGGAGAACGGCAGCGCATCGCCATCGGTCGCGCGCTGCTCACCAGCCCGCGCCTGCTGCTGATGGATGAGCCGCTCTCTGCGCTGGATGCCGCCAGCAAGCGTGAAATTTTGCCGTATCTGGAGCGGTTGCACAGCGAGTTGGATATCCCGGTGATCTATGTCAGCCATTCGCTGGACGAAGTGGCGCGGCTGGCCGACCAACTGGTGCTGATGGATCGGGGGGAAATCATCGCCAGCGGCCCGCTCAATGAAATGCTGGTACACCTGGATTTGCCCACCGCGCATCTGGATGATGCGGGGGCGATGATCGAAGCCAGCGTGGGCATCCATGACGAGGAATACCACCTCACCCGCCTGGATTTTTACGGCGGCAGCCTGTGGGTGAGCAAGGTGGAACACGCCATCGGCAGCATGGTGCGCGCCCGCGTGCTGGCGCGCGACGTGAGCATCGCGACCGTCATGCCGCAAAACTCCAGCATCAGCAACATCCTGGAGGCGCGCATCGACGATATCTGTGATGAGGGGCCGGATCGCGTGAGCTTGTGCATGTCAGTCGGCAGCGGGCAGAAACTGTTGTCGCGCATCACGCGCCGCTCGTGCGATCAGCTTGAGCTGGTGCCGGGCATGGAAGTGTTTGCGCAGGTGAAGAGCGTGGCGCTGATCGCGTAGCGGGCAGGTTCTTCGATGCTTCTAAAGACTAACTTCATATTTGTGGGAGCGATACGAATGAAAACAAGAATATTTTTTTCCATTGGATTGCTGCTGGTAATTTGCAATTCTTCTGCCCAAACTCCTTCCGAGCCTTTTTCAGTCGGAGTAAAGGCTCCGCTCACACTCAAGATCGATATCAAATACATGACCAAGTGTAATGTGGAAATTTCGATTCCGGGCGCGGGTAATGTAGAAAGGGTCATTACAGCCCCCAACCACGAAACTGTTATTGAGATTACCCCTCAACAAGAAGGGCAGCTAACTATCCAGTGGAAAGGAAAAACAAAATTTCATGGGTTTAACACGGTAAATGGATGCCCTGGCTCTGGCTCGGTCGTTGTGACAGCTATTGCGAGCGCTTCAACCGCTTGCAAGGTGTTATCCCCAAATCTTGCTGGTAGCTATTCCGGAAGCTGCAAGGATGGTTTGGCGCATGGCGAAGGTATCGCAAAAGGTGCGCATGAATATAGAGGCATATTTGCCGATGGCAAACCTCACGGCAAGGGAGCATACGCATGGCAGAACGGAGACAAATATGAAGGTGATTGGTTTGACGGCAAAATGCATGGCAAAGGAACGCTAACAGAGGCAGGCGGAGACAAATACGAAGGCGACTGGCTTGACGGCAAGATGCACGGTAAGGGAACGTTAACATTGCGTGACGGAAGCAAATATGGAGGTAATTTTGCTGATGGGGTATTTGTTCGGCCTGCTAATAATAATGCAAGTAAGCGCCGTTAAAAGTGCATTTTCGTAGGGTGGGCTGCACCCGCAAGGGGTAGGCCACAATCGTTCCGTTTGGGTCGATGTATCGAGTCTAAGGTTGCTCACGGGCTCACCCTTCTATACATCAGGGTGAGCGGTGCAATGAATTATGTAATGCTCAATAAATACAAAACCGCCCACAAGGGACGGTTTTATTTGGCGGAGAGGGCGGGATTCGAACCCGCGGTGGGGCATTACCCCACACACGCTTTCCAGGATGGTGAATTATTCTTTCAAAAACTGATTAGTTGCAAGTATATAGGAGTGATGTAGTATATGAAAAACTAATTTCGGGGACAAAACGGGGACACTTGGACATGGCAACCTTTG
>JBAQCT010000054.1:0-10878 GCA_049294375.1 Gallionella sp.
GCATGGTATTTCCCGGCGAATTCATCCCGCTCGCCGAAGAGACCGGGTTGATCCTGCCTTTGGGGCACTGGGTGCTGACAACAGCCTGCCGGCAACTGGTCGCTTGGGCAGCGCAGCCGGAAACGTCCCATCTCACTTTGGCAGTGAATGTCAGCGCGAAGCAGATTTACCTGCCGACTTTCGTTGAGGAAGTGCTGGCGCTGGTCGACCATTTTGGGGTAGACCCCACGAAACTCAAGCTGGAAATCACCTAAAGCATGCTGCTGGACAATGTGGATGACACAATCATCAACATGACAATGCTGAAAGCGCGCGGAATAAGTTTCTCCATGGACGATTTCGGCACCGGCTATTCATCCTTGCAATACCTCAAACGGTTGCCGCTCGACCAGCTCAAGATTGACCGGTCGTTTGTGCATGATATCGCCACCGATGACAGCGATAAAGCGATTGTAGGCACCATCATTGCCATGGCGCAAAACCTGAACCTGAACATCATTGCAGAAGGAGTGGAAACAGTTGCGCAACGGCAACTTCTCCAGGATAGGGGCTGCACTACCTTCCAGGGGTATCTGCTCGGAAAACCGGTGCCAATCGATCAGTTTGAGGCGCTACTGAGGCAAGGTTGACCGCTATCTAAAATAGGCTCTTAACCGGGTATTCATTTTCATTTCGTTTGTGAAACTCTATCTGTAGGCGTAGCATATCCGACTTCAAATTGCAGCCCTGCGCCATTCGTTCGCTTCAATCCGTTGGCGCATGTAACCGGCAAAGAAACATCCAAATAAATACAGTTGTGCCGGTTGATTTTTGCCACACCGCCCACCATATAGGTTTAGGCTCTTAGATGTGTGAGGATGCCATGCAAAATATTCGATCTGCCGCCGTTGCAGGCTTGTTTTATCCCGGCGAAGCCAATGCGCTGGAGCGCGACGTGCGCGCCATGCTGGCTGATGCGCACCCCGACGAATTTGACCCTAACGAGCATGGCACGGTTGCTGCCACTGATAATGAAATGCCACGCCCGTTTCCCCCACCCCAACCCTCCCCCCGGGGGGGAGGGAGCAAACGAGCGCTTCGCGAATTTGACCCTAAAGCGCTGATCGTTCCGCATGCCGGTTATATCTATTCCGGCGCGATTGCCGCCAGTGCTTATACCTCACTGAAAAACATCGCATCAAGAATTCATCGCGTGGTACTGCTTGGCCCCACCCACCGCGTCGCGGTGCGCGGCTTGGCGTTGCCGGATGCAGACGCTTTCGCCACGCCGCTCGGCAATGTCCGGATTGATCTGGCGGCCGCACAAGCCATCGCGCATCTGCCGCAAGTCACGGTCAGCGCATCGGCTCATGCGCAGGAGCATTCGCTTGAAGTGCAATTACCGTTCCTGCAAAGCGTATTGCCCGATTTCAAACTTCTGCCGCTGGCGGTCGGCATGGCCTCCGCCGAGGAAGTCGCCGAAGTGCTGGAGATTTTATGGGGCGGCGACGAGACGCTGATCGTCGTCAGTTCCGATCTTTCCCATTACCTGCCCTACCCCACCTCGCAGCGCGTGGATAATGAAACGGTACAATCCATCCTGAAGCTGCATCAGCCCATCGCACATGACCACGCCTGCGGCGGCACACCGATCAGCGGGCTGATCATCGCGGCGAAAAAACACCACCTCACGCCGCACTTGCTCGACTTGCGCAACTCCGGCGATACCGCCGGGCCGCGCGACCAGGTGGTGGGTTATGCCGCCATCGCCTTTACGCAAGACAAACCGGGGGCGCGTAAAAACGATCAGGAGCATGGCCGCATCCTGCTGCAACTGGCGCGCAACGCCATCGCGAAACAGTTCGGCCCTGTCGAACAATCTGGCAGGCAAAGCATTCCGCAAGCCGGTTGGCTGGAGCAGCCCGGCGCGACTTTCGTCACGCTCACCTTGCATGGCCAGTTGCGCGGCTGTATCGGTAGTCTGGAGGCGCATCGTCCGCTCGCCGAAGATGTAGGCCGCAACGCTGTGGCCGCCGCATTCCATGATCCGCGTTTTGCGCCGCTCACGGCGGAAGAATTTGCCGATGTGGTAGTCGAAGTGTCGCTGCTTACTCCTGCGCAGCCGATGCAGTTCAGGGACGAACTGGATGCGTTAACGCAATTACACCCCAATGTGGATGGCGTCATCTTCGAGTACGGCGCCTACCGCAGCACGTTCTTGCCGCAAGTATGGGAAAACCTCGCGCAACCGCGCCAGTTCCTCGCCATGCTGAAACGCAAGGCGGGGCTACCCGATGATTTCTGGGCGGAAGGCATCAGGCTATCGCGTTATACCGTGGAAAAATGGAGTGAGAAAGCGACGTAGCGTACGCTGTGCGCACGATCTTTGACCGAATCGTGCCGGTGTAGGTGTAGCCCGGATGGAGCGCAGCAGAATCCGGGAAGAGCTTGAAACGGCTACCCCGCATTACGCTACGCTGCATACGGGCTACGACAACTTCAACCGAATCGTGCGCACGGCGCACGCTACAAGGAGGTTTGACATGGACGAACCGATCAGCATCGACGAGCAATACCCGGCCAGGTACTGGCACCTGCTTGATGATGGCCGCATTCAGTGCGACGTATGCCCGCGCGACTGCAAACTCCACGACGGGCAGCGCGGCGCATGCTTCGTGCGCGGACGAGTCGGCAATACGATGGTGCTCACCACCTATGGGCGCTCCTCCGGCTTTTGCGTCGATCCGATCGAGAAGAAGCCGCTGAACCACTTCTATCCGGGCAGCAGCGTCTTGTCGTTCGGCACGGCAGGTTGCAACCTCGCCTGCAAATTCTGCCAGAACTGGGATATTTCCAAGTCGCGCAGTTTCGACAAACTCGCCGACCAGGCTGGCCCGGAGGCTATCGCGCGCACGGCCGCAGGAATGGGTTGCAAGAGCGTGGCCTTCACCTACAACGACCCGATCATTTTCGCCGAATACGCGATGGACGTGGCCGACGCCTGCCACGCGCACGGCATCAAGACGGTAGCGGTCACGTCCGGCTACATGCACGACCAGGTACGCCGCGATTTTTACGCCAAAATGGATGCCGCGAATGTCGACCTCAAGGGGTTCACCGACGAGTTCTATGTCAAACTTTGCGGCGGGCATCTTCAGCCGGTATTGGATACGCTGAAATACCTCAAACACGAGACAAAAGTGTGGTTCGAACTCACCACGCTGCTGATTCCCGGCCACAACGATTCGGCGCAGGAACTCAACGCGATGAGCGAATGGATCGCCAGGGAGTTGGGCGTAGATGTGCCGCTGCACTTCAGCGCCTTCCATCCGGATTACAAGATGACCGGCATCCCGCCTACCCCGCCGGAATCGCTGACACAGGCGCGAAAAATCGCCCAAGCTGCTGGGCTACGCTATGTCTACACCGGCAATGTGCATGATGTAAACGGCGGCACGACATTCTGCCCATCTTGCCAGCATCCGCTGATCGTGCGCGACTGGTATGAAATCCGTCAATACACGCTCACCGCACAAGGTACTTGCCCGCAATGCGGAACGGCAGTGGCAGGGCATTTTGAGCAATTCAAAAAAGCGTTCGGGTCGCGGCGCATCCCCGTGGTGATGAAGCCACACTGACCAAAAATAATCGAGGAGCAGTTCGGCAGAGGAGCCGGATTTATCGGGCGATCTTGGAGCAATGCTATCGCGCAATAAATTGCGCTCTCACAAAATTACTTGATGACAGTATCAATCGTGATATTCAAGCCTTTATCCGGTTTGATGACACCCGTCGAACCCTGCAAGTCCCCCGGTTTTCCCGTCGGATCGCCAGTCTTGGATATGCGCGCCACCACTTCGATTTTGTCCAGGCCAGACAATTTCACCTTCGGCTGGATCACCATGCTGTCATCGAATATGAATTGCGACGGTAAATCCTTGACTTCCTTGCGTAGCGCGGCAACGACCGTTTTGGAACCTTCCGCGTTTCGCACGAAGATGAACACGGTGTCGGTTGGTGAAACTTTATCGGTCAATACAGGGCTCAATGAAACCTTGCCGAAGATTGTCTGCGCCTGATTATCCGTTGTTTTCATGGAGCCTTTATCCGTCGGCAATTTTGCCAGTTTTTCCTTGCCGCCTTTTTGCAACGCAAGGAAATTGCGCGCCTGCTGGATACCGTTGCGGATCATCTGCAATTCCGGGTTATCCTGGGGCATCAAATTGACCAGTTTTGTCCAGTGCGTAATCGCCGCAGCATAGTCGGCGCGCTCCATCGCCGCAGAACCGGACAATGCCAGCGCCATCGGGTTGTTTCCATCCAGCTCCAGCGCCTTGGCCAAGAATAGGGTCGGCTCGCCCACAAGCGACTGGTTGTGGCTCATCGCATAGACGTCGGCATAGCTTGCCCATATATGCGCTTCGCCGGGAACCAGTTTGACCAGTTCCGCATAGGCACGCACCGCATCCTGGAATCTCTCCATTTCGGCATAGGAACGTGCCAGCACCATCCAGCCATTCGGGTTTTGCGGCTCCTTCGCCAGTTTCTTTTCGAGTTCCTGCAGCTGGGCTTCGGAACGGATAGTGCCGAAATCGCCTCCGGTGGGCGTAACCGGTTGCGGCAGCAACGCCTTCGTATTGCCTATCGCAAGATAGAGCGGCACGCTGCATAACGGCAGCAATATCGCCAGCAATATCGCCAGCATCTTGGCGGGGCGGCGCGGCAATGCAGCTGTCTGCCCGGAGCCCCTGGCCTCCTCCAGCAGGCGCGCCTGCAATTCGCGCTTGCCTTGCTCATAGGCATCCTGCGTCAGCATCCCTTCGCGCAAATCGGCCTCGAGTTCCGCCAACTGGTCCCGCAAAATCTCAAGGTTGGCAGCATCTCGCTGTATCTCCTTTTCGGCGCCGGCCTTGTCGCCGCCAACGCTACGCCACAAAGGCAATACCACAAACGGCAGCGCCACGATCAGCAACACTGCACATGTTATCCAGAATAAGGTCATGCTCGGGAATCTTTCTGTTTATCTGCAGATCCGGCAGCGCGCTCCGCCGCCGCCGGCGTTTCGTTCAATAATTCGGCGGCGAGCTTCGCATCTTCTGCCGACAGCTCCGCCTCCGGAATCTGGTTTTTGCGCTTGCGCAATTGGTAGACCAGCACGCCGATTCCCACCAACAGCAGCACAAACGGGCCATACCATAGAACCAGTGTCGATCTTTTCACCGGCGGGTCATACAGTACAAAATCGCCATAGCGGGAAACCAGGTAATCGATGATTTCCTGGTCGCTCAAGCCCTTCTGCATTTGTTCGCGGACTTCGCGGCGCAGGTCTTCCGCGAGATCGGCATGTGAGCTGGCCAGCGATTCGTTCTGGCAAACGAGGCAGCGCAGATTCTCCGCCAAACCGATCATGCGCTTTTCCAGCACCGGATCGGCGGCCATATCCTTCGCATCGCCGGCATAAGAAAAAACCGGCAGCAGGCACACCAGCAATATGGACACGGGCATGGTAAATATGCCGCGCATAATTTTGAAACTTGCCATGCCAGCTCCCTCTCCCCACCCCTCTCCCGCGTTGCGGGAGAGGGAGCAAACGAATCGCTTCGCGAAATTCGCGTTTATGCACCTCATTTGGATTGCAGCTCCTTGATCAGCGGCAGGATTTTTTCGTTCAGGACTTCCGGTGTCACCGCACCGATCTGCTTGTGCCGGATAACGCCCTGCTTATCGATCAGATAGGTTTCCGGCACACCATACACGCCATAATCGATGCCGACACGTCCTTCCATGTCGGACACAACCAGCGCATAGGGATTGCCATGCTTGCGCAACCACGCCTCCCCGTCTTCGCGCTTGTCCTTGTAGTCCATTCCGTAAATCGGCACGATGTTCTGGCGCGACAGATCCATGAACACCGGGTGCTCGCCCTCGCAGGCCGTACACCACGACGCCCACACGTTGAGCATCCACACCTTGCCTTTCATGTCCTGCGGAGAGAATTGTTTGGACGGTTCATGCAACTGCGACAGCGTAAACGCGGGAGCCGGCTTGCCGACCAGCGGCGATGGAACCTCGCGCGGGTTCAACCCCAGTCCGACATACATGAAAGCCGCCATTATCATGAAAACCACAAATGGAAGTATGAAACGCATCATGATGATTTACCCTCTGTCGCCAATTTTCCGCCTTGGCTTTCCGCCGCCCGCTTCCCTGCCCCTGCCTTCTTGTGAAGGCGGTAGCGGCGGTCGCTGATCGCCAGCACGCCGCCCAATCCCATCAATAAACACCCTGCCCAAATCCAGTCCACAAATGGCTTGATATAGACGCGCACCGCCCATGCTCCCTTGCTGTCCGGTATCGGCTCGCCCAGCGACACATACAAATCGCCCAGGAAACCGGTGTCGATCGCCGCTTCGGTCATCGGCATGCCGGACGCGTTGTACTGGCGTTTTTCCGGATACAGCTCAGTGACCAGCTTGCCATTCTTGCTGACCGAGATGTGCCCCTGTGCGGCCACATAATTGGGGCCCTGTTTTTCCGTGGCGCCGTTGAAGCGGAATTCGTAGCCGCCCGCCTGCACCGTATCGCCGACATCCATGCGCACGTCGCGTTCGGTCTCGTAACCTTTCACCATCGTCACGCCGATGATGAACACCGCCACGCCAAGGTGCGCAAACTGCATGCCGTAATAACTCAGCGATTGGCCTCGCGTACGCTGCATGAAATTGCCGTGCCCTGCCAGACGTTCGCGCAGGCTCAGCAGCACCGAGGCGATAATCCAGAATGCGAGCAGAAAACCCAGCGCGGTCATGGTCGTCAATTTGCCCATCGTCAGCGGCAACAGCAACGCGATCAGCACCGCGCTGGCAAATGCCCAGCGCACGCGCCTGGCCAGTTCCGGTGCGGCAAACTTTTTCCAGCGCGCCAGCGGACCCAAACCCATCATCAGCACCATCGGCACCATCAGCGGCACGAACACCGCGTGGAAATATGGCGGGCCGACGGATAATTTGCCCTGTCCGAGCGCATCCATGAACAGCGGATACAGCGTGCCGATAAATACCGAGGCCGAAGCAACCGACAGCAGCACGTTATTCGACAGCAGCAACGATTCGCGGGACAGCAGATCGAACTTGCCGCCCAAGCCGATTTTCGGTGCGCGCCACGCAAACAGCAGCAGCGACGCGCCGATCACGATCACCAGAAAAGACAGGATGAAAATACCGCGCTCCGGATCGGTGGCAAAGGCATGTACCGAGGTCAGCACGCCCGAACGCACCAGGAACGTGCCCATCAGGCTGAGGGAAAACGCCGCGATGGCCAGCAGCACCGTCCAGCTCTTGAACGCGCCGCGCTTTTCGGTCACCGCCAGCGAATGCATCAGCGCGGTGCCGACCAGCCACGGCATGAACGAGGCGTTCTCCACCGGATCCCAGAACCACCAGCCGCCCCAGCCCAATTCGTAATAGGCCCACCAGCTGCCGATCGCGATGCCGGCGGTCATAAATACCCAAGCCACGGTCGTCCAGGGACGCGACCAGCGCGCCCAAGTCGCATCGAGTTTCCCGCCCAGCAACGCGGCAATGGAGAATGCAAATGCCACCGAGTAACCCACATAGCCCATGTACAACATCGGCGGGTGAATCACCAGGCCGGGATCTTGCAGCAGCGGGTTCAGGTCGCGCCCGTCGGCGGCGGCGGGCATCAGCCGGTCAAACGGGTTCGAGGTGAACAGCATGAACAGCAGGAATCCGACCGCGACCAACCCCATCACGCCGAGCACGCGCGCCACCATTTCTTCCGGCAAATGTTTGCTGAATACCGCGACGGCCAGCACCCATGCAGACAGGATGAATACCCAAAGCAGCAGCGACCCCTCGTGCCCACCCCATACTGCGGCCACGCGATAGGCTACAGGCAACTGAGAATTGGAATGCTGCGCCACATACAGCACGGAAAAATCGTTGGCGACGAACGCGTAAGTCAGGCAGAAAAATGCGATGGAGATAAATACGAACTGCCCATAAGCCAATGTGCGCGCGGTGCCCATCAACACCGCACTATTGCGCGCCGCGCCAATGATAGGCAGTGTGCCGAGGCACGCTACCAGGAACAACGAAACGATCAGGGAGAACTGGCCAACTTCTGGAATCATGCTGAAACTTTCAATAGATTATTTTGACGCAGGCGCTGCAGGCGCACTTGCAGGAGTTGCCGCAACGGCGGAAACGTTGGCAGTCTCGCCTTTTTTCAGCGCATCGGCAGCCTCGGGCGGCATATAATTCTCGTCGTGCTTGGCCAGCACCTCTTCGGCATGCATCACACCGTCTGCCTCAACCTTGCCTTGCGCGACCACGCCCTTGCCTTCCTTGAAGAGGTCCGGCAGGATGCCCTTGTAAACGACCGGTATGCTTTTGTGCCTGTCGGTGATCACGAAATGCACCGACAAACCATCCGCCTGCCGCTTCACGCTGCCCTCTTCGACCACGCCACCAATGCGGAAACTGCGCCCTTGGGGTGCCTCGTTATTGGACACCTGGGTCGGGGTGAAATACAGGCTGACGTTCTTGTCCAGCGCGTTCAACACCAAGCCAACGACCAAAGCCAATGCGGCAACAGCGACGACGATAAACACAAATCTTTTCTGACGCGGCTTCATTTCAGTTCTTTTCTCCATCTTCTACTTCTGCTTCGGCTTGCGCCTCGCGCATCAGGCGCACCTGCTGCAACGTGATCTTCCTCTTGTGCCTCACCATCGCGATCTCGACCGCAAAAATGAGGAATGCAACGCCGTACGAACCTAGCCAGATATAGGCGAACGGGTTCTCCCTCATCCAGATATCCAGGCTGCTCATGACCGCACCTCCGGCAATTCGGAAATCCAGACGGTGTCGCGCTCACGCTCCAGGATGATGCTGCGCACGCGCGCCAGCACCACCGCAACCGCATAGAGCCAGCAGGCCACCAGTACGGTAAACATCGCCTGCTGCATCGCGACATGCATGGAGGTGCCAGTGAATTTGATGGTCGAGCCCTGATGCAGGGTATTCCACCACTTCACCGAAAAATAAATGATCGGCACATTCACCGAGCCGACGATCGCCAGCAATGCGCTGGCGCGGTCGGCGCGGCGCGGGTCGTCGATCGACGCATGCAGCGCGATGAATCCCAGATACAGGAACAGCAGGATGAGCTCGGAAGTCAGGCGCGCATCCCAGACCCACCACGCGCCCCACATCGGCTTGCCCCACAATGCGCCGGTCCACAACGAAATGAAAGCGAACAGCGCGCCGGTCGGTGCGATGGCGGTGGCCATCATGGCCGACAAACGGGTATTGAAAATCAGCCCCAGCGCCGCATAGCCTGCCATGACCAGATAAAGAAACATCGACAGAATGGAAGATGGCACATGAATGAAAATGATACGGTAGAACTCGCCTTGCTGGTAATCGGCCGGTGCGACCGCAAAGCCGATATACAAACCGACGACGAACAATATCGCAGAAGAAATCGCGAACCACGGAATCAGTTTTCCGGCTAAACCATAAAAGGTCGTCGGTGCGGAATATTTAAACCAGTTTATTGCCAACTTGTTATTCCATTTCTAAATCAAAAGTTGAATATCGTAGGGTGCATTCCATGCACCAATAGCAATTGGTGCATGGAATGCACCCTACATAACTTATTACTCCATCGAAATACGTAACGCCTGCGCCGTCACCCACGGGGTGAACACCAGCGCCAACACCAGCAACGCGCCCAGCAAGGACAGATGGGACACCGCGCTTAACCCGGTTGAAACCGCCTCAACCGCCCCCGTGCCGAAAATCAGTACCGGAATGCACAGCGGCAACACCAGCAGCGACAACAGCACCCCCCCACCGCGCAAGCCCAGCGTCAACGCCGCGCCGATCGCACCGACCATGCTCAATATCGGCGTTCCCAGCAGCAGGCCGATAATCAACACGCCGAGCGCCTGCACCGGCATATCAAACTGCAAACCCAGCACCGGAGCCATCAGCACCAGCGGCAAACCGGACACCATCCAGTGCGCCGCCATCTTGCCCAGCACCAGCATGGACAACGACTGTGGCGCCAGCATCATTTGTTCCAACGTGCCGTCCAGATAATCGGCCGAGAACAACCGTCCCAGCGACAGCATCGAAGACAGCAGCGCCGCCACCCACAACACGCCCGCAGCCATCTTGCGCAACATGTTCATTTCCGGCCCGACGCCCAACGGAAACAGGCTGACCACCATCACGAAAAAAATCAGCGTGGTGAGCACATCGGCACGGCGGCGCATCGCCAGCATCAGATCGCGGCGTATCACCAGCACCAGCAAACCAAGCATCGATGATTTTCTCATGCCTGTTGTAACCATAATTGTTCATCAGGCTCGATACAATGCGACTTTCCAACACCAGTTCGCCCTAAGCTTGTCGAAGGGGTATTTTTACGGTATGTGTGGTTCGACAAGCTCACCACGAACGGCCTAATAAATAATCTTGGTTAGCCATCATGACAAAGACAAGCTGCGCATTTCCACCCCTGCCACTTCCAGCGGCTGATGCGTGGTAAAGATCACCATCCCCTGCCGCGCCAAATGTTCCGCAACCAGCTCCTGAATCAACGCCACGGCTCCGACATCCAGCGCGGTCAAAGGTTCATCCAGTATCCACAGCCTGGCATCGCTGACCAGCAGGCGCGCCAACGCCACGCGCCGCCGCTGGCCTTGCGAAAGCACCTTGGTCGGCAGCCTCTCGCGACCGCGCAAGCCCATGCGGCGCAATGCCGCCAGCGCCTCTTTTTCTTCCAGCTCAACCCCCGAAAGGCCGGCGGAAATGCGCAAATTCTCCAGCGCGCTCAACTCGTCCTTGATGGCATTCAAATGCCCGAGGT
>JBAQCT010000055.1:0-24355 GCA_049294375.1 Gallionella sp.
ATCCGCGCTTTGGGACGGCATTTGGTGCGGGTGATCTGGGCTTTGGTGAAACAGGGGAAAATGTATGAATGCCGCGAAAAAGTCTCAAAAAGGACTTGAAAATTTAAGCGGGATGTTCAGCATCGCAATAGTTTTGCGTTAGAAGGAAATCATGGCGTACTCGGCACACAACAAACGCATCGTCATCATCGCCGGGCCGAACGGTGCGGGGAAAACGACCTTTGCGCGCGAGTTTTTGCCGACCGATGCGGAGTTGCCCAATTTTGTGAACGCCGATCTGATTGCCGCCGGGTTGTCGCCTTTTGCACCTAAATTAAAGGGGTCAGGCTCGAATTAAATTTCGCAATTAAAAGAGCCAAGCTCGCAATAGTTTTCCAGCTGCTGGTGGATAGCTGGCAACTGTACGATAATTCTGGCGCACCCACCGTGTTGTTAGATGAAGGACAGTACAAATGAAAGCACCTGTTTCTCACTTGAAAGACCCCGACCTGCAAAAAGCCCCGCAAGCGTTGATGCGCGCTTCCGAAAAGGCACGCCAACTGGCCGAGCAAACCGGCACACCGTTTGTCGTGCGTAAATCTGCTGCCGCTGCAGGCAAGCTGAGTGATGATTTTCCCAATGAAATCACCGATGACGATCTGGGCACTGATGTCCCGTGCCGTGAGATGGACTGGTAATTGATCCAACAGAGGGAGAGGGGGAGCATCGCAATAGTTTTCTGGAGCTAATGGGGTCAGCTTCGCAATAGTTTCGAGAAGTGAAATGAGCTGCATCTTGTCACTAAGGAATGTGGGTACGCGGGTGGTCGAGACGCAGCACAATGTCTGATGCACTTGCTGACAAATTGATATCCCCTCAACCTGGACATGGCGAAGGCCGAATGAAGAGAACAGTCCTGATGGCATTCGCTTTGTTGTTAACAGGCTGTATCGGGTTACCCGAGAACGTTAAACCTGTTGATCATTTCAATTCGGGCAAATACCTCGGCAAGTGGTATGAGATTGCCCGGCTGGATCATTCATTTGAGCGCGGCCTCTCCAAGGTAAGCGCCAATTACAGCCTGCGAGATGACGGTGGCATCCGGGTAATCAATCGCGGTTACGATGCACAAAAAAAACAGTGGAAGGAAGCCGAGGGCAAGGCCTATTTTGTTAAGGGCGCCGACCAGGGTTACCTGAAGGTGTCTTTTTTCGGCCCATTTTATGGCGCTTATATCGTGGTTGAGCTGGATCAAGAGAATTACCAATATTCACTGGTCAGCGGACCGGATAAATCCTATTTGTGGATTTTGTCGCGCACACCCCGGATGAATCAAGAGACCCAAAAGCGACTTGTCGAAAAAGCCGCTGTATTGGGGTTTGACACGGGCAAGCTGATCTTTGTCGAGCACGACAAATAGCGTAATTCGCAAAATCAATAGGATCGACTCGATTGGTCCGGGCTTCAAACCCGTCGAAAGCTGATTCGAACCCGGGTCATCCCCTATAATTCAGCCTTTGTTACTCAACGAGTAGAAGACGACATGGGATTTAACATCACGCTCCAGCCGGGCAATCACATCTTTACCGCCGAAGCTGGCGAAACGATCCACGAAGCCGCGAAGAGGCATGGGCACAACTTGCCGCTCGGTTGCGCCGACGGCGCATGCGGTTTGTGCAAGGGTAATGTGCTGCAAGGCACGGTAGATCACGGCAGATCAACGGTAATCGCATTACCTGATGGGGACAGGGAGGCGGGCATGGCCCTGTTCTGCTGCGCCACGCCCACGTCCGATCTGGTCATCGAGCGCCGTGAAATGACCGCCGACTGGACCATAATGGATTGGAATGGCTCGATGGAGTGAGCCTGGATAATCGGGCTAATGGGGTCAACATCGCAAAGGGATACACGCTTCTGACTGGGAGGGCTTTATGTCGAAGACCATGTGCAGGACGAAGAACCCTGAAAAACGCGCCAGGAAGCAGGTCAACCCGAAGTTCGTCTGTGCCAAATGCGGCAAAAAGGTCGGCAAGGAAAAATATGTGTGCAAGCCGGAAAGGTTGCCGAGTTAAAGGGGCTTCGCAATAGCTCGCGTAGGGCGCAATCATTATTGCGCCGAATGAAACATCCGGTGCAATGCGCTTCGCTTATTGACATCCTGCGTACCCTGTAAAATCGGAACGCATTACGGGGAAACCTCGGGAACAGACTACAATTTCTCAATGTTTGTAGATACCCATTGCCATCTCGACGCCGCTGAATTCGGCGACAGCCAGGCCGCGCTGGTGCAAGCCGCACAGTCCGCCGGGGTTGGACGCATCGTCGTGCCCTCCGTCGAGCGCGCCAACTTCGCAGCGGTGCACCAGCTATGCGAGCGATTCACCGGTTGCGCACCCGCCTATGGCATCCATCCGATGTATGTGGATGGGGCGCAGCCGGAAGACCTCGATGCGTTGCGCGGCTATCTGGCGCAACCTGCCACCGTCGCGGTCGGCGAGATCGGGCTGGATTTTTTTATCGAGCCACACGACCGCGTGCGCCAGGAACATTTTTTCACGGAACAACTGAAGCTGGCGCGCGAATTCGATTTGCCGGTGCTGCTGCATATCCGCCGCGCGCAGGACGCCATTCTCAAACTGCTTCGCCGGAACAAGGTACGTGGAGGTATCGCGCATGCCTTCAGCGGCAGCCGCCAGCAGGCGGAGGAGTTCATCCGGCTCGGCTTCAAGCTCGGCTTCGGCGGCGCAATGACGCATTCGCGCGCGACGCGCCTGCGCGAGCTTGCCGCGACCTTGCCGCTGGAATGCATCGTGCTGGAAACCGACGCGCCGGACATCCCGCCAGCGTTCCTGCGTAGCCCTCTCCTCAACCCTCTCCCTCAGACGCCCTCTCCTCAATCCTCTCCCGCAAGCGGGAGAGGAAGCGAACGAGAAAAGCAATTGTTAATCCCGGCGGGAGAGGAGGCGAACGAATTGCTGCGCAACGCCATGATCATCGAGCCGAACAAGCCGGAATATCTGCCGCGCATCGCGCAGACGCTGGTGGAGTTGCGCGGCATGCCGCTGGAAGAGATCGCGCGCATCACCACGGAAAATGCGATGGCCGTACTCCCCAGACTCAGGCCATAATGAAACATGCCGCTTTCCCATCTCGATAACGACCACGAGCGCCGCTTCGGCGGCGTAGAACGCCTCTACGGGGAAGGCACCCGCGTGGCGCTGCATCGCGGCCGCGTGGCGGTGGTGGGCGTGGGCGGCGTCGGCTCATGGGCGGTCGAGGCGCTCGCGCGTAGCGGGGTCGGGCAGATTACGATGATCGATTTCGACCATGTCGCAGCATCCAACATGAACAGGCAGATCCACGCGCTGGACGGCACGCTGGGCGCGGCAAAGGTGTCGGTGCTGGAGGCGCGCATCCGCAACATCAATCCCGCCTGCAAGGTGGTTGCCGTCGACGAATTTCTCACCGAGAAAAACCTCGCCGACCTTATTTCGCAAGGCGCACTCGACGCCGTCATCGACGCCTGCGACGACACGAAGGTAAAGGCGGCGCTGATCGCCCATGCCCGCTTCTGCGAGATTCCGTTGATCGTGTGCGGCGGCGTGGGCGGAAAGAGCAACCCGCTCAATCTCCGGCAGGCCGACCTCGGGTTGTCCGCCCAGGACGCCTTGCTGGCGCGTGTCCGCGACCGGTTGCGCAGGGAATTCGGTATCCGGCCGCGCAAGAACGGCAAGTTCGGCGTACCCTGCGTGTATCTGGAAGAACCGGCCAGAAGAAGTGGCACCTGTACCACGGGCAACCTGAACTGCGCGGGCTACGGCTCGGCAGTAACCGTCACCGCGTCCATGGGGTTTGCCGCTGCGGCCTGGTGTCTGGAACGGCTCGTGGCGCTCAAGTAGAATAACCGGGGCATGAAACTTACTGAAATAGGCTCTAAGCCGATCAGCCGGTAAGATTTTTCTCACAAGAGGCAAGAGTCATGATCCAAAACCTTCTTGAACTGTGGTACTGGATAATTGTGCTGGCCATTATGGTCGGCATTGTCATTTATTTTTCCGTTTGTTATCTGCGGGATTTGTGGCAAGCCTTTAAAAATCGTTTGGATGATGAACACCCCACCGTGTTTGCTGAAAGAATCACGGAACCCTACAGCAAGCGCATGGTGATGATGCATTGGCTGACGCTGGCACTGCTGGTTATAGCCTGGTATCTCGGGGATACTCTGGTCGATGAGCGGAATGAAAAAAGCGCAACGATGGCCGGGTATTTTGTGCATGCGCTGGTGGGCGGCTCGGTGCTGGTGGCGACGGCAATGCGCATGATTTATCGCAGCGTGGACAGGATGCCGAAACCGGTGAGCGATTCGTTGATGGACATGATTGCGAGAGAGGTTCACCACGGGCTTTATCTCTTGCTGATTCTGCTGCCGCTTACCGGGTTCATGACCTTGCTGACGAGCCCCGTGGGCGAAGCGCTGGTGACAGTCAATGCAAAATTGCTTCCGGAAAAATACACCGGCCCCAGCGCAATCTCCCATGTGACGCATGATGTGTTGATGACGGCGCTGATGGTGGTGGTGGCGATACACATACTGGGAGTCATTTGGCACCAGTTCATCAGGAAAGATGGCTTGATGAGGCGGATGTCGCTGCGTAGGAAAGGCTAGCGGCCCGCAACTAATTCCATTTACATTACAAAAGAACAGTAATTCGTAGGTCGGGCTCCGCCCGACAGCTTGATGCGGCGGGCATAGCCCGCCCTACGAGAAAAGCACTCTTAATTTAGAACCGGAAAAAGAGCTCAACATCGCATTAGCTTTTCAATCAATGTAGCACACTCATATCGCTATGCTGGATTTCACCGAGTACACCAAGATTTTCATCAGCCTGTTCGCGATCCTCGATCCGATCGGGATCATTCCCATCATCGTTCTGTTCACCGCAGAGATGACGGCAGCCAAGCGTGCCCAAGTCGGGCGTCTCGCATCGCTGGCGGTGTGCGCCATTTTGCTGGTGGCTTTGCTGATCGGACAGCCGCTGCTGGCGTTTTTTGGCATCAGCATCAATTCTTTTCTCGTGGCAGGCGGCATTTTGTTGCTGCTGATGGCGATCAAAATGATGCTCGGAACCTTTTATGAAAACGGCGCCGGCAAGGATGCCCATGTCGATGGCGAGACGGTTTCGGCGAATGCGATCGTGCCTTTGTCCACGCCGTTGCTGGCGGGTCCCGGCTCGATCAGCGCCGTGATCGTGGAGGCGCACAAGGCGAACGGCCTCCAGCATTATCTGATAATGGGACTGGAAATCATCCTCCTCAGCATCACCGTCTGGCTGACTTTTTTGATTGCACCCTGGGTGGCGCAGCGGCTGGGCAAGATTGGCATCAATGTGTTTACCCGCTTGATGGGGCTGATACTCGCCGCGATTTCGGTGGAGTTTATCGCCAGCGGAATGCGCGGCCTGTTTCCGGCGCTCGGTTAACCGGGCAACAGGTGCCGGTGAAGCCAGCATTGCAATTGGTTTTCACGCCGCTGAAATAGGCTCTTAAACCTTGATGCTCAAATCTTCCGCATAGGGTTTGCTGGGATACTGGAAGGCAATCGGGCCGTCCGGCTGGGCATGCATGAACTGGTAAACGGACGGGTCTTGCGAGTTGGTCATTTCTTCAACGGTACCGGCACCCGCTATCACGCCGTCATGAATGAAATACATATAGTCGATGGTTTTGAGCGAGGTCATCAGATCATAGGTCACCACGATTGATGTGGTTCCAAGCGCATCGTTCAGTCTGCGTATCAGGTTTGTGATGGTGTTGAGCGAAATCGGGTCGAGTCCGGCAAAAGGTTCGTCGTAGATGACCAGGGCGGGGTCGGTGGCGATTGCCCGCGCCAGCGCCACACGGCGCGCCATGCCGCCCGATAGCTCGCCGGGCATCAGGTTTCTGGCGTTGCGCAAACCGACCGCATGCAGCTTCATCAGCACCAGATCACGGATGAGCTCTTCCGGCAAGTCGGTGTGTTCCCTCAACGGGAAAGCCAGGTTGTCGAAAACCGACATGTCGGTGAACAGGCCGCTGACCTGAAACATCATGCCCATTTTCAGGCGCATTTTGTACAGTTCGGCGTTGCTGAGCTCGTTGACAACCTGTCCCATGAATTTCACGCTACCCTGCGACGGGCGCAACTGGCCGCCGAAGTGTCGCAGCAGCGTGGATTTTCCGCATCCGCTGGGGCCCATGATTCCGACCACCTTGCCGCGCGGGATAGTGAGATTGATGCCCTTCAGCACCTTGCGCGTGCCATAGGAGAAATGCAGGTCTTTAACCTCGATCAGGTTATCCATGGTATGAAGTTCATTCCAGTATTTGGTCGGATGATGCGGGGCTATAAAGGTTATTTTTCGCATTAAATCCCATCGCCACGAATGAATCAATAGGTGCGGGATCGGGCGGGCTGGCAACCGGCCAATATCTTATCCAAGATATAATTAATCGCTGGCCGTATTTCATGCAGAGAATCGCGAGCCAATGGACCAGTATCGCGATAGTTTTGATTGGAAATGAATTTCGTGGAGGTGCAAATGAATCATTCCGTGCTTCGCCCCATTCTCGCTTGCATGCTGGCCGCCGCCTGTCTGCCTGCCGCATCCGAGCCCCTCTCCGGCCAAGCCAAGCAGTTATATGAGCGCGCGGCGCAGGAAGCCAGGCTCTCCGGCATGAACCCGGAAATCGTCCCCACGAAAGACGGGCGGAGTTTCTTTCTGGTGTGGGAGCCGCAGGCGCTCAAGGGGAAGCCGCACAAATGGATCGTGTCGCTGCATGGCAGCAACGGTTTCGCCACAAAGGATATGGAGATTTGGAGCCCTTACCTTAAAGACCGCAATCTCGGCATCATCAGCCTGCAATGGTGGTTCGGCGGCGGAGAGAAGACGCAGGATTATTACTCGCCATTCGACCTCTATCGCGAGATCGACCTGCTGATGCGGCGCATGGGGATCAAGCCGGGCGATGCGATGCTGGAGGGATTCAGCCGCGGTTCGGCGAACATCTATGCGGTAGCCGCGCTGGATTACAACAAGGGGCAACGTTATTTCAGCCTGTTCGTGGCAAATTCGGGCAGGGCTTCGCTGGATTATCCGCCGACGCGGGCGGTTGATACCGGCAAATTTGGCGACATGCCTTACAAGGGTTCGCGCTGGATCACTTCCTGCGGGGAGCGCGACACCAATCCGGATCGGGATGGCTGCCCGGGCATGCGGCACACCGGCGAATGGCTGAAGAAGCTCGGTGCCGAGGTCGCCTTTGCGATTGAAGACAGCAGCGAAGGCCACGGCGCTTTTCACCGCAACCCCCGGAACGTGAACCGCGCGCTGGACTGGTTTTTGAAATAATCGGAAACGGATCATGGAAATGAAGAAGATCAATTCGGGCAAATTGCGCGCCATCGGCTACGACGCGCGCGCCCGGATGCTGCAAGTCCAGCTCGACGATGGCAGCATGTTGCAGTACAGCGGTGTCGGTGAAGATACCTGGCACCGCTTCAGCGGCTCTGGCGCGGCCTGGAGTTTCTATCGCGACAACATCGAGGAGGAGTTCGCCGCGAAACGTGTTTCCGGCAGCACTCCTGCAGGCAAGAATCCGCTCGATGAGTTATTTCGGAAACCCCAATAATCAGCGCGGCAGGCCGGGGGTCGCAAACTCACCCCAGCCTGCGGCAGCGAAGCCAATGAGATCGATGTTGCAGGATGAAAAATAACCCCTATACCGTTGCCGTCATCGGCGGTGGCCCGGCCGGATTGATGGCGGCGGAGGTGTTGATCCGGGGTGGCGTGCGGGTCGATGTTTACGACGCGATGCCCACGGTGGGCCGCAAGTTTCTGCGTGCGGGCAAGGGCGGCATGAACATCACGCATGCCGAGCCTGCGGAGGATTTTCTTTCGCGCTACGGCGCACGCCGCGCACAGATCAAACCCTTGCTCGACGGCTTCGGGCCGGATGCGTTGCGCGAGTGGGTGCTGGGTCTCGGCATTTCAATATTCGTCGGCAGCTCCGGACGCGTGTTCCCGACTGACATGAAGGCCGCGCCGCTGTTGCGTGCCTGGTTGCACCGCCTGCGCGAGTCCGGTGTGCATTTTCACATGCGCCATCGCTGGTGCGGCTGGAATGAGAATGGTGCGTTGCGTTTTGACACGGCGCAGGGAGATGTGACAGCGCGGGTTGATGCGGTGGTGCTGGCGCTGGGCGGCGGCAGTTGGGCTCGGCTTGGTTCCGATGGTGCATGGGTGCCGCTGCTTGCGCAGCGCGGGATTGCCGTTGCGCCATTGAGGCCCGCGAATTGTGGTTTCGATGTCGGCTGGAGCACGCACTTCAGCGAAAAATTTGCCGGGCACCCGCTGAAGTCGGTGAGCGTGAGTTTTACCGATGCGGCGGGTCATTCCCATTCCAGGCGCGGCGATGTGATGGTGACGGCGAGCGGGGTGGAAGGTGGCCCGATCTATGCGTTGTCCGCGATGCTGCGCGACGAGATCGAAGCCCGTGGCGAGGCCGTCATTCACATCGACCTGGTTCCCGGCAAAACTCTGCTCCGGCTTATCGCCGAAATCGACCATCCGCGCGGTTCGCGCTCGATGTCCAGCCATTTGCAGAGCCGCGCAAATATCAGGGGCGTGCAAACCGGGCTGTTGCGCGAGCTGCTGCCCAAGTCGGATTTCGATCATCCCGAACGGCTGGCCTCCGCAATCAAATCCCTGCCGCTGCGGCTCATCGCGCCGCGCCCGCTGGACGAGGCGATCAGCAGCGCGGGCGGCGTGGAATTCGAGGCGCTGGATGAACATTTGATGGCGCGCGCCTTGCCCGGTGTATTTTGCGCCGGTGAAATGCTCGATTGGGAAGCGCCCACCGGCGGCTATCTGCTGACCGTCTGCTTTGCCAGCGGGCACCACGCCGGACGGGGCGCGCTCGATTGGCTCGGTGTTCCATCAGGCACGAACCCCGGCGCGATGTAAGCTTAAAATGCCGGGGCTCGCAAGCTCATTCCAGCCCACGTGATACGTACGCTTTTAGGAGTGCATCATGACCAACCGACTCGCGCAGGAGACCAGCCCTTATTTGCAGCAGCATGCAGGTAATCCGGTAGATTGGTTCCCGTGGGGCGAGGAAGCGTTGCGCCGCGCGCGCGAGCAGGATAAGCCGATCCTGCTTTCCATCGGTTATTCCGCCTGCCACTGGTGCCATGTCATGGCGCACGAATCGTTCGAGGATACCGGGGTCGCGGCGGTGATGAACCGGTTGTTCATCAACATCAAGGTGGATCGCGAAGAGCGCCCCGATCTCGACCATATTTACCAGACCGCCCATGCCATGCTGACGCAGCGCGGCGGCGGCTGGCCGCTCACCCTGTTTCTGACGCCGGACCAGACGCCGTTTTTCGGCGGCACTTATTTTCCCAAAGAGGCGCGCTACAACCTGCCCGGCTTTGTGGAGCTGCTGGAACAGGTGGCCGAAATTTACCGCACGCGCCGGGAGGACATTGCCCGGCAGAACGCGTCGCTGCTGCATGCGTTTGATTCGATGTTGCCGGATGCGGAAGGCCAGGCCAGCCTCAGCGATGCACCGCTAAAAGATGCTTGCGACGAATTACGGCAGGCTTTTGACCCTGTTTATGGCGGGTTTGGCGGTGCACCGAAATTTCCGCAGCCGCCCGGGCTGGAATTTTTGTTGGGGCATACAGGCAACGGCGACGCGCGCAGCATGGCGCTTCAGACGTTGCGCAAGATGGCGGATGGCGGCATCCACGACCAGTTGGGCGGGGGGTTTTTCCGCTACAGCGTCGATGAACGTTGGGCCATTCCACACTTCGAAAAAATGCTGTACGACAACGGCCCGTTGCTGTCGCTCTATACCGATGCCTGTGTGCTGACCGGCGAGGCTTCGTTCAGGCGCGTGGCGCAGGGCATCGCGGGCTGGGCGATGCGCGAGATGCAGTCGCCGCAGGGCGGTTTTTATTCGAGCCTGGATGCGGATTCCGAGCACGAGGAGGGCAAGTTTTATGTGTGGACGCCGGAGCAGGTCGCCGACCTGTTGAGCACGGAAGAGTATGCCGTCGCAGCCGCTTACTATGGTCTGGATCTGCCGCCCAATTTTGAAGGTAAACACTGGAATCTGCTTGTGGCCCGACCGCTGGATGAAATTGCGCAGGCGCAACAACGGCTCGCCAACGCAAAACAAAAACTGTTTGCCGCGCGCGAAAACAGGGTGCGTCCGGGACGCGACGAAAAAATCCTGGTCGGCTGGAATGCGCTGATGATTAAAGGCATGGCGCACGCGGGCAGGATGCTGGGCGTGCCGGTGTGGATAGCCTCGGCGCAGCGCGCGGCGGATTTTATCCGTGCCGCGATGTGGCGGAATGGCCGCCTGCTGGCGACCTGCAAGGACGGCAAGGCGCACCTGAATGCTTATCTGGATGACTACGCCTTCCTGCTGGATGCGCAACTGGAATTGCTGCAAGCGGAGTTTCGCGCGGCTGACCTGGAATTTGCACGCGCGCTTGCCGAGGTGTTGCTGGAGCAGTTCGAGGACACGCAGGAAGGTGGATTTTTCTTCACCAGCCACGATCACGAAAAACTCATCCATCGCCCCAAGCCCGGCCACGACAATGCCACGCCGTCCGGCAACGGCATCGCCGCATGCGCCTTGCAGCGCCTCGGCCACCTGCTGGGAGAGGCGCGCTATCTCGAAGCCGCCGAGCGCGCGCTGAAACTTTATTACCCGGCGCTGGCGCAGCAGCCGACGGGCTTCGCGAGCATGCTGATGGTGTTGCGGGAATATCTCACGCCGCCGCAAATCGTCATCCTGCGCAGCGCGCCGGGGGCAAGCGCGGCATGGCGCACGCAACTGTTGCAATATTATTGGCCCGGCACCCTGATTCTCGCGCTGGAAGGCGAGTTCGCCGGCTTGCCGGAGACGCTGGCGAAACCTTTGACGCAACAGGTCAGTGCCTGGGTTTGCCAGGGCGAAAAATGCCTGCCGGTCATCAAGGATTGCACCGAATTGGTAGCCGTTTGCCAAGCCGGTGAAGCTGTTTGATATACCACCAACCTACGGCGCTTTTTTGAAGGGAGCCTCTAAAAATTCAGAGTTCGCCCAAATGCAAGGCGCGTAAAAAATTTCGTCGCGCCGCATATATTATGATATGTAAGCAAGAAATTTTTTCCGCAACGCAGCAGTTGGGATGAAATGTGGGTTTTTAGAGGTTCCCTGAAATGGAGTTGAAGGAATATGTCACACCCTCTTGAAAATCTGCAACCACGCACGGTCTGGGCTCACTTCGCAACGTTGTGCGCGATACCGCGTTCCTCGCTGCATGAGGCGGCGCTGCGCGAGCATCTGATCGCCTGGGCGCAGGCGCGCGGAATCGGCGCGATCGTCGATGGCGTGGGCAACCTGATTTTGAAGAAACCCGCCAGCCGCGGTTGCGAGGTGATGCCCGGCGTGATCCTGCAAGGCCATCTCGACATGGTGTGCCAGGCCAACTCCGGCACGCGGCACGATTTCAAACGCGACCCGATCCATGCAGTGGTGCGCGATGGCTGGGTGATGGCGGAGCAGACGACGCTGGGCGCGGACAACGGTATCGGCGTCGCGCTCGCGCTGGCCGCGCTGGAAGAGCCGGGCCTGCCCCATCCTGCGCTGGAAGTATTGCTCACCGTCAACGAGGAATCCGGCATGGATGGCGCGCGCGGGTTGGTGCCCGGCGCGTTACACGGCAAGACGCTGATCAACCTCGATACCGAGGAGTGGGGGCATTTCTATCTCGGCTGTGCGGGCGGCGTGGATGTAGAGGTGCGCCACCATTGTGAACAGCAGGCGCTGCTACCGGGCTTTGCGCTGCTGCGGTTTGATGTGAGCGGTCTGCGCGGCGGCCACTCCGGCATCGACATCCATCTCGGGCGCGGTAATGCGATCAAGCTGTTGGCGGAGGCGTTGCGCGATCTGGCCGCACACACCGACCTGCATCTGATCGAAATGAAGGGCGGCTCGGCGCGCAATGCGATCCCGCGCGAGGCTTTTGCACTATGCGCGCTGCCCGAAGCCATGGCGTCGAGTATCGACGAGTGGGTGCGGCATCGGGATGAAGCATGGAGGCAACGGTTCGAGGAGGTGGATGCCGGTGTATCGTTTACGTGCAAGCATTACGACACGCTGCCTGAGACTTCCATTGCGCACGAAGAACAACAACGTTTGCTCGCTTTTCTCGACAGCGCCGCAAATGGTGTCGCGCATGTCAGCGATGATTTTCCCGGTGTGACCGACACCTCCAGCAACCTCGGTGTGCTCGCGCTGGGACAGGGTGTGTTCAACGCGACGTTCAAGGTGCGCTCGCTTGACGATGGCCGGGCGGATGCGCTGGCCGACAAGCTGGTTTCCCGCGCCGCCAGCTATGCCCTGCGCGCATGGAAAGGCGGCGCATATCCGGGCTGGGCGCCCAATCCGTCATCGAATTTGCTCGCGCTGTGCCAGCAGGTTTACACCGAGCAATTCGGCCAGCCCGCGTCGTTGCAGGTGATTCACGCCGGGCTGGAATGCGGCTTGCTCGCCGCGAGCCATCCGCATCTGGATATGATCTCCTTCGGCCCGGACATACGCGGCGCACACGCGCCCGGCGAACGGGTCGAAATAGAATCTGTCACGCGTTGCTGGCAGTTGCTCAAGGCAATTTTGCAGGCGCTCGCTGTATGATGGAGCCTGATCGGCAAAAAAACGCCATTCCCATCCCGGCGCGGAATGGACGGAGCGCATCGGAGAGCAGCCGGATCAACATTGACAACGGAGGTCACCATGTATTCACCCATCACCATCCCTTTTGGCGCGAAGATGCTGTTCAATACCATCAAGCTGAAGCCGGATGTGCAGTTTGAGGATGTGGAGGTGGCGCTTGCCGAGATGTGCAATGTCGTGAAAGAAACCTACGGCGGGGATAAGGGCGGCTTTATCGCCGGACAGGTCTTCCAGTTTTCGGGCTTCGTGTCGGACGAGGGGTCGCTGGGTGAATCGCGCGACGCCGACAGGCATCTGGCGATCGTGACTTTCTGGAAGTCCTTCGAGGAACACGAAAAGTCGCATGCCGACCACGCATTCAAGGAGAAATTTTCGGCGCTGGCCGCGCTTTGCACGGATAGCAAGGAGCTGGGCTACGACATGTTGTGGCAGGGGGAGCCGGAATAACCTCGCCAGCATCCTGCAGGGCCGTTCATTCTGAGAATTCCCCGTCCATGTAGAACCATCGCCCCTCTTCGCGCACGAAGCGGCTGATCTCATGCAGCCGGTGAGCGCGACCGCCGATCTTGTAGCGCGCGACGAATTCCACCGTGGCGCGATCTGCCGATTCCTGTATGTGCTTTTTCATTTCCAGACTCAGCCATTTGGCATTATCCGCCGCGAGGTCGAGCGCGACGGGGCGGGTGCTGACGTGCCAGGTGGCCAGCAGATAGGCTTCCAGCTTGAGCGCATAGGCGCTGTAGCGCGAGCGCATCAGGGCTGCGGCATCCGGTGCAGGCGTGCCGTCGTGATAGCGACCGCAACAGGCGGCGTAGTCCGTTGCGCCGCAGGGGCAGGTGAATGTTTTTGTGGTCATATTACGGCTCTAGCAGGGTGTTGGAAAACGTAGCGAGAGGCGATCAGGCAAGGCGGAAGCCGACGAAAAAGCGGAGTTTACACGCAGTAAATGAGCATTTTTCGTCGGTTTCCAACGCAGCATCATCGCCTCGCAGTAGTTTTACAACGCCTTGCTAGCGGAAGCTGCCATGCAATATTTTCGGTTCGATCTCGATCATGCCGGCATCGCTGGTCATCATGATGTGGCCTTCCTGTAGGGTGCATTGCAGCTGCATGGTGCGGCTGGCCAGCGCGGCGAGCGCCAGCGAGGTTTCGGTCGGCAGGTTGAGCACGGTGAGATTGTCCAGGCGTTGCAGCTTGTCGCGGTTTTCATTCCACCAGATACTCGCCGCGCGACCGTAGCTGATGACCACGACTTGCGCCGCGCGCCCGCAGGCCTTGCGGATGGCGCGCTCGTCGGGCAGGCCGACTTCTATCCAGCGTTCGATCGTGCCGGTGAGGTCTTTTTGCCATAGATCGGGTTCCTCGTCGCTGCTCAGACCTTTGCCGAAGGCGAGCAATTCGTCGGCATACAGCGCGAAGGCGAGCAGGCGCACCATCATGCGCTCGTCGGTTTCCGACGGATGCCGCGCCAGCGTCAGCGCGTGATCGGCGTAATAGTGCCGATCCATGTCGGCGATCTGGAGGGCGGCTTTGAATACGGTTGCCTTGATGGCCATGGTGAGCTTTGTCCGGGTGTTGGGCAGGCGCGCATTCTAGCAGCCGATTCTAATTGCGCCAGGCTACTGGCAAGAGGCATGGAATGGCGTGTGGGTTGACGCCCTATCTCTAACCGGCTAGGGTTCCAAGTATCAATGATTATCGCACCAGAAAAAACATGAAATACTTCCGGTCAGAATTTCCGATTGTTGTTGCCCTGATCGTTCTCGGGCTGGGCTTTGCCCTCGAGCACGGCGCCGTGGAACACGGCGGAGCCATCCTGTGGGGCTTGTTGCTGGTGATCCTCGCCGCGATCATCGGTGTGGCATTCCGCATCGCCCATCATGCCGAAGTGCTGGCGGTGCGTTTTGGCGAACCTTACGGCACGCTGATCCTCACGCTCGCCGCCGTGTCTGTCGAAGTGGTGATCCTCATCGTGCTGCTGCAGGGCGCGCCCAACCCGACGCTGGCGCGCGACACGGTGTTTGCCGCCGTGATGTTCGACATCAACGGCATCCTCGGCCTCGCGGCCATCGTCGGCGGATTGAAACACGGCAGCACCAAATACAACATCTCATCGGCCAACTCTTTCATCGCCATGCTGCTGGTCGCCATCGGCGTCGGCATGTTTATTCCGGACTTCGTGCCGGAAGAAAAGTGGCAGATTTATTCGATATTCTCTATTGGTATCATGGCGGTCATGTACCTGGGTTTCCTGCGCCTGCAAACGGTGGAGCACCGCAACTTTTTCGAATATAGCGCCGGTATGGAAGAAGAGGCGCACGATCTCGCGCACAGCCCGAATGCGCTGCATGTCGCGATCATGCTCGGCGCGATCGCGCTGGTTGGCGTGCTGTCTGAAGTATTGTCGGTGCTGCTGGATGCTGGGCTGTCCGGCAGCAGCCTGCCTAAGGCGATCCCGGCGGTGCTGGTGGCGCTGATTTCCGCCAGCCCCGAAATCCTCACCGCGCTCCGGGCCGCGCAAAACAACCGCATGCAGACCACCGTCAACATCGCGCTGGGCGCTTCGCTCGCCACCGTGCTGCTCACGCTGCCGGTGATCGAATGCATCGCGCTGTTTACCGGCGACCGCATCGAAATGGCGCTGACACCGGTTCAGGCGGGCATGCTGCTGCTGACCTTTCTCACCGTGATGAACAACCTGCACGACGGCGAGACCAACGCCATCGAGGGCATCAGCCACTTCGCGCTGTTTGCGGCCTTCATCGCGCTGGTGATGATGGGGCTTGTCTGATGACCAATCTGGAAACCTGGGAGCTGCTCAGTTACGTCGTGACTGTGATCGGCCTGCCGCTGGCGATTGCGGTGTTCATCTTCGAACAGCGCAAGGAGCGCAACAATGAGGAGGAGGAAGTCTATCAGTTGCTTTCCGACAACTACCAGGCATTCCTCAAAATCGCGCTGGAGAACCCCGACCTGCGCCTGTTCGCCAACGAGGAAACGCCCGCCCTCTCCGCAGAACAGCGTGAGCGCATGTTCATCATCTTCAGCATGCTGATCTCGTTGTTCGAGCGCGCCTATCTGTTGCTCTATGAAGACAGCATGGCCGAAAAACAGTTAAGACGCTGGCGTTCGTGGGAAGACTACATGGGCGAGTGGTGCAACCGCGCCGATTTCCGCGCCGCACTGCCCGCATTACTGCGCGGCGAAGACCCCGAGTTCGCGGGCTACATTCAAAAGCTCGCTGCCAGCGGGCAGAATGCGTAGCCTGTATCGGGCGTAGGGTTCTTATTCCGACAGACATGAACGTAAGGTTATGATGGGCTGCTTTCGGGCTGGCGGTAGTGCAACATCATGTTGGCTTTGTGCCAATAGCGGCACTTCAGCCAAGCTCATTCGCCATATTGTATTTTCTGCCTTGTCAGTCAAACAATGACAGCCTCTCTATTCCCTACGCAAAAATCAGGTAAACAACAATACCGCATCCTTGTGCAATAGCGATTTGAATTCAAACTTCCCCTCTGGATGCGTGATGTATTATTAGCAAGTTAAAAATAGAGTCAGCTTGTTGACTTTGTTTGCAATAACAATCAAAATAGAATCACTAGGTTGATCTTAAGGTAATAATATGCTCCAAGTGTCTAAAAATGAAGTAATAAATAGACTGAAGTTTGATAATCCTTGGTGGGAAAATAAGGGGGATATAGAAAATAAAATCAAAAACTACCCTCGCCGACATTATTTCCAGCCCTTTATGACATTGGTTACTGATGCATCCGTTAATAGAGCCGTAATTTTAATGGGGCCGAGGCGGGTTGGTAAGACGGTAATGGTTTACCACGCAATTCAATCATTAATCGGCTCAAGCATTCCTGCTAATAATATTCTTTATCTTTCCTTAGAGACCCCTCTATACACGGGATTGTCCCTAGAAAAATTACTTAACCTCTTCCAAGAAATATTTGATCATAAGCGCGACGAGAGGGTTTACATATTTTTTGATGAGATCCAATATCTACGTGAATGGGAAATCCATTTAAAGTCGCTGGTGGATTCATTTAGTGACTATAAATTTGTAGCAACAGGCTCTGCAGCCGCAGCCTTACGTTTAAAGAGCAAAGAGTCTGGGGCTGGCCGTTTTACAGATTTCCTACTACCTCCGTTGACGTTTGCAGAGTACTTGCAATTCATCGAAAGAGATATTGAGTTGTTTGCTGAAAAGGATAAACAAGACATTATTGGATACCAATCAAAAAATATTGAAGAATTAAATAAAGAATTCATTAATTACCTAAATTATGGTGGTTATCCTGAAGCAGTATTTTCAAAGCTGATACAGCAAGAAAGCTCTCGATATATTAAGAGCGATATTATTGACAAGGTGCTACTTAGAGACTTGCCAAGCCTTTATGGAATTACTGATATTCAAGAGCTGAATCGCCTATTTACAACCCTCGCATATAATTCGGGCAATGAAATTTCTCTCGAAGCATTATCAAGATCAGCAGGGGTAGCAAAAAACACCTTGAAACGATACCTTGAGTATCTTGAGGCAGCATTTTTGATAAAACGAGTTGATCGAATTGATCAGAGTGCTAGGCGACTTAAAAGAGCCACTTCTTTTAAGATATATTTAACTAATCCATCCATGCGAGCGGCGCTATTCGGCAATATAGAAGATGGATCGGAGCATATTGGATCACTCACAGAAACTGCTATTTTTAGCCAATGGCTGCACAGCAATGTGGTTGAGAATCTTTACTATGCAAGATGGGATAAGGGTGAGGTTGACATTGTTTTTATGGATCGCGAGGCTCAAAAACCATCATGGATTGTGGAGGTAAAATGGTCTGACAGAGTTGTATCAGATCATTCATTAATGAACAATTGCGTGAACTTTATGGTAGCTAATTCATTGCACACAAATCCTCTTTTTACGACAAAGACACATCGGGGACAAATCGAATATAGAGGAATAAACTTTCGCTTAGTACCCAATAGCGAGTACGCTTATACACTGGCAAAGAACATACTGGAATATAAAAATCTCACGAAACAACCTGTCATGAATACGTAGCTGCCAGATCGAGTTACATTCGATCCAAGGGGGTTCCAATGGCCGCTTTGTGTCGAAAGCTGCCATCCGTGAATTTTCAAATGCTTCCCATAGCCAAGCAATCCATCTGGGCAATAGCTCAGATCGCGCCACAGCCGCAGGTTCCCGGAATACATAAAACCCTGAACGCCATCCATGCCATAGCCCATGCTTCAGCATGGATTCGGGCTGTTCCATGCTAGCATATCCGCCATGACCTCCCTCTTTTTGTTGCTCCTGATCGTATCGGGAATCGTGTTGCAACTGGCGATCTTTCTCGGCATCAGTTTTTGGCGCCATTTTCAGAATTATTACGCGTTGCGGAGCCGCGCGGAGGAGTTGAACTTGCCGGTGCAACAGGATGTGCCGAGGGATACGAGGGAAGCAGCTGTTGCTGCCTGGCCGGGCTTCCGGACGTTCAGGGTCGACCGCAAGACTATCGAGGATGCGGGGCAATCGATCTGCTCGTTTTATCTCAGGCCGGAAGATGGTCAACCGCTACCACCCTTCCTGCCTGGGCAATACCTGACCTTTCGCCTTGATATACCATCGCCGACAGGAGACATCGAGCAGGTTGTCCGCTGCTATTCCTTGTCGGATATACCCCGCCCCGATTCCTATCGTATTTCGGTCAAGCGTGTGCTTTCGCCGGAGGGCAGCCATTTTCCACCGGGGCGTTCGTCCACTTATTTCCATGATCGGGTGGAGGTGGGCAATCTCTTGCAGGTGCGTGCCCCCGCCGGGCATTTTCATATCGATCGCGGCAATGACCCGGTCGTGTTGATCGGCGGCGGTATCGGCATCACGCCGATGCTGAGCATGTTGAACTGGTGCCTGGCCGAACAACCCGGTCGCGAAATCTGGCTGTTTTATGGTGTTCGCGATAGCCGCATGATGGTAATGAAATCCCATCTTGAAGCCTTGGCGGCGGCGCATCCGAATTTCCATTTGCGGCTGTGTTTCAGCGATCCGCTGCCGGAGGATACGGAGGGGAGCGATTATCGGCACCGGGGGCGCGTCGATGTGAACCTGTTGCGCATGCAATTGCCGCTCAAGCCTTATCATTTCTACCTTTGCGGGCCAACACCGATGCTGGAAAGTCTCGTGCCCGCGCTGGATGAGTGGGGCGTGCCGGATGCGCATATCCACTTCGAGCCTTTCGGCCCGTCATCCATCCAACGCAAAATACCCGCGACAATTTTGGCTGCTGCGCCGCATGCCGGGGCAGCGGATACTGAAACAAGCGATACCGGTATCGTCGTGACTTTCGCCAAGTCCGGCAAGCAGTTGCCGTGGCAACCCTCCGCCGGCAACCTGCTCAAATTTGCCGAATCCAATGGCGTTGCCGTCAATTTCGGCTGCCGTGCTGGCAGTTGTGGAACCTGCCAGACGATTATCCGGGAAGGCGAGGTATCTTACCGCCAGCCGCCTGATTACGATCCCGAGCCCGGCACATGCCTGCTCTGTTCTTGCACGCCGGAAACCAGCGTGACCCTGGAGGCGTAAATAATGATCTCGCTTTGGCGTCAGCATATCCTGCCGTTCATCTTGCTGGTCGGCTTGTTGGCAGCGGTTACCGTGGCAGGCGACCAGATGCTGCACATGCTGGGGCTGGCATGGGTAGGGCGCTATCTGGGTATATTGGGCACGATTCTGATCATGGTTTCCCTGATTTATTCGTTGCGCAAACGCAAATATTTTAATGCGGGGAACCTCAAGACCATGCTGACTCTGCATGAATTCGGCACATGGGTTGGCTCAGCGCTCGTGCTGATCCATGCCGGCGTGCATTTCAATGCGATCCTTCCCTGGTTGGCCACGGTGGCCATGGGGGTGAATGCGGTCAGCGGGATGGTCGGAAAAGTGCTGCTGGATCGCTCGCGCCGCCATGTTCAGGGGCAGCGCAAGCAATTCCAGTTGCGCGGCATGTCGCGACCGGATGTGGAGCAGGCAGTTTTCTGGGATGCGGTGGCTCTTGATGCCATGGCCAAGTGGCGGAAGGTGCATATTCCGATTTTCGTCGTGTTCGCGACGCTGGCACTGGGGCACATCATCAGCACCTTTCTGTTCTGGGGTTGGAAATGAGCCGGACACTCAAGATTGTTCTGGCTCTCAACCTCATCGCAATCGCGGTTCTGGCTTTTGGCTACCCAAACCTGATGGTCGGGCCAGGCAAGCTGATTACAGGGCACCTCCACCTGGAATCGGACTGCTTCGCCTGCCACGCGCCGCTGCGCGGAGCGGCGTCGGAACGTTGCGCTTCCTGCCATAAACCAGCCGATATCGGGCGCCTGACGACGAAAGGCCTGCGCGTTTTGAAGCCGCTCACCGCGACCCCTTTTCATCAGAAATTGATCCACCAGGACTGTGTGGCCTGCCATAGCGAGCACGCTGGCGTAAGGCGCTTCCGGCAGCATGGCCGCTTCAATCATGCGTTGCTGCAAAAAGAGGCCGCCGATCAATGCCAGTCATGCCACAAATTTCCTGACGATACGCTGCACCTGCATATTGCCGGAAATTGCAGCCAGTGCCACAGCCAGCAAAAGTGGAAACCTGCGACGTTCGATCACGAAAAATATTTTGAGCTCGATCACGACCACGATGTCTCTTGCGTGACTTGCCATGCGGGAAAAGACTACCGGCGCTATACCTGCTATGGGTGCCACGAACATACGCTGGACAATATTCACCGCAAGCACAGCGAAGGAGGTATTCGCATACGTAATTACGATAATTGCATCAGATGTCACATCAATGCCGATGAGTTCGTCATCAAGGGCAGGGATACGCGCAAAGGCGGGCGCAAAGAAAAAAGCGATTGAAAAACGGCGCTTCAGCCCGTAAAAACTATGTGTCCTGATAACGCTGCCGCAGTGCAACGCGCTTGAGATAGGCCTCGCGCGCGATCTGCACATCTTCGAGGAAATACGGAAGCTCCTTGAGCAGCAAGGCCTGCGGGCCGTCCACCAGCGCCTTGGGCGGCGCGGGATGAAAATCCACCAGCACCATGTTGGCACCGGCCAGCACGCCCTGTGCCGTGACATGCAGCGTATCGAGAATGCCGTCGGGCGAGGCCTGCCGCGATCCAACCGAGTGCGATGGGTCGACGCATACCGGCATGCGCGTCAGCCGTTTCACCACCGGCACATGCGCGAAGTCCACCAGGTTTCGGTGCGGGTCGCCCATGTTGGTCTTCATGCCGCGCAGGCCGAACACCACGTTGCGGTTCCCTTCGGAGGCCAGGTATTCCGCCGCATTCAGCGATTCGTCCAGCGTGATGCCGAAGCCGCGCTTGAGCAGCACCGGCATCTCGGTTTGCCGCCCGACGATTTTCAGCAGCTCGAAATTCTGCGTGTTGCGCGTGCCGATTTGCAGCATCACGCCGGTCGGTTTGCCGGTCTGGCGCAACGCCTCGCGTATTTCGTCGAGGTGCGATTCGTGAGTGATTTCCATCGCGATTACTCTGATGCCATACTTTCCCGCCAGTTCAAACACATAGGGCAGGCAGTTTTTGCCGTGCCCCTGAAACGCATACGGGCTGGTGCGCGGCTTGTACGCGCCCATGCGCGTGCACACCTGGCCGTTATCATGCACCGCCTTCATCATCATCTCGACATGCTCGCGGTTGTCCACCGCGCATAACCCGGCAAACACGTTCAGCGTGTCTTGTCCGAAGCGTACGCCGTTGTAGTCGAAATGCGTGGGGCGCTGGTCGTCCTTGTGCCGCCCGAGGATGCGGTATTCCTCGGAAATACGCACCACGCGCTCGACGCATGGCAGGTTCTGCATGTCATCGACGTCGAGCTGTTTGGTGTTGCCGATCAGGTAAATTTCCGTAAGTGTCTGCTCGGTGCCGCGCTCGACATGCACGCGCGTCTGGATGCCTTGCAGCGTCGCGAGGTGCGCCAGCAGTTGCCGGTATTCCAGCGACTGTTCGCCGATATTGGAACCGAGGATCAGGATCATTATTTATTCCTTGAAATTATCGTTCAACCCGAATTGCCCCCTGGCAATCGTTTCATGCAATCTGCGATATTCTATTGCATGCGGGGCAGCCCGATGCGATTTGAATTAAACGCCTTATTTTTCGGCATCACAAGCGGCACCCCAATGCTTCGCCCGGATTGCCTGCTATAGTAAACACTTCAGCGCTTTGTTTGAGGCAGACATGGCCGTCGAAACCGAACTTAAATTGCGCATTTCCCCGGAGCAACTTGCCAGGCTGAAGCGGCATCCATTGCTCAGGGCGCACCAGCTTGCGCGCCCGGCCACGAACCGCCTCTACAACATCTATTTCGACACGCCGAAACTCGAGTTGCACAAATCCGAAATGGCGTTGCGCCTGCGCCGCGCCGGGCGGCAATGGCTGCAAACCCTGAAGGGCGGTGGTTCGGTCAAGGCCGGGATGCACCAGCGCAACGAATGGGAAATACCGGTGAGCCGCGCGGCGCTGGATTTTTCCTCGTCGCAGGCGGTGGAGTTCGGGCAGCATTTGCCACTGGCGTTGCGCAAGAAATTGCAGCCGGTTTTCGTGACCGATTTTTCCCGCACCAGCCGCATGCTGAACTGGCAGGGCGCGCAAATCGAGTTGTGCATGGATCGCGGCGAGGTGCGCACCGAGCAGCGCAGCACGCCGATCTGCGAACTGGAACTGGAGCTGAAATCCGGCGAGCCGCTACAGTTGTTCGATCTGGCGCTGGAGCTGCTGGAAATCGTGCCGTTCGAACTGGAGGCGGTCAGCAAGGCGGAGCAAGGCTACCGGCTGTTGACGGGATATGCCGACAGGCCGGTCAAGGGCACGGCGCCTGATATCGCCAAAAAGGACACGCTGGCGGAGGCGCTGCAGGCGCTGATCTGGTCATGCCTCATGCATTTGCAGGGCAACCTGCGCGGGGCGATGGGTAGCGACGATGCCGAATATCTGCACCAGATGCGCGTGGCGTTGCGCCGTTTGCGCGTGGTGTTGCGCATGGCCGAAAAATTGTGCGCCGACGACCAGTTGGCGGCATTGAACAATGATGTCGCGGCGCTGTGTGTCGCCCTGGGGCGCAACCGCGAATGGGATGTATTCATTGCGCAGATCGCACAGCCGATGTGCGCGCGGATGGCCGGTCACGCCGGTTTGCAGGCGCTGCTGGCAGCCAGCGAGCGGCAACGCGACGGCTGCTATGCGGCGTTGCGCGGCGCGGCACAGGCGCACGAATTGCAGCGGCTGATGCTGCGCTTCGCTATCTGGATGAACGGCCCATATTGGCACCAACAAGGGAAGGCCATGCCGACAGCGCGCGATTTTTCGGCGCACCGTTTGCAGAAATTGTTCGGCAAATTCGCCCAATCGGGCCTGCACCTGGACACACACGATGCGGGACGGCTGCACTCGTTGCGCATCCTCGCCAAGAAACTGAGATACAGCGCGGAATTTTTTGCCACGTTGTACGACAGGCAAAGAACCAAGCCGTTTCTTGCCGCGTTAAGCGATGTTCAGGAAGTGCTCGGGCAGATCAACGATGTGGCGGTGGCGCACCGCCTGCTCGGCGATATTGCGGCGATGACGGAGTTGTCCACGCATCAGGAAGCGATTGCGCTGGCCAAGGGCTGGATCGCGCACGACCTGTCCCATCAGTTCACCGCGCTGAAGAAGGCCATCCAGCGCTTCAACAGGCAGTCCGCGTTCTGGGAAAAAACCTAGCCACGCGTATTCGACTGCGCCTCGAATTGAGTCATATCCACTGTCGGCTGTGGTTGCCAGCCCGGCTGGCGGTGCTCCGCGACCACGTTGGTGAAGATGCCGCCGCGCACGTAGAACTTCGCGGTGAGGCGTATGAAGCGCGGGTTGGTGGCAGCAACCAGGTCGTCGAGGATGCGGTTGGTGACATCTTCGTGGAAATGTCCTTCATTGCGGAATGACCAGATGTAGAGCTTGAGGCTCTTCAGCTCGACGCATTTTTCGCCGGGGATGTAATCGAGGGTCAGCGTGGCGAAATCCGGCTGGCCGGTCTTGGGGCACAGGCAGGTGAATTCCGGAACTTCCATATGGATATGGTAATCGCGCCCCGGCTTGGGATTGGGGAAGGTTTCCAGGGTTTTCGAGACCATGGTTTTATTGGATGGCGTGGGCATTTTGAGTAGGGTTCCGCTTCGGTTAGAATAGGCGCAATTATAACGTTAAGACTGTTTCCAATTGCGTCTCTCCCAGATAAAACTAGCCGGCTTCAAATCCTTCGTTGATCCCACGCACATCGCGTTGCCGGGTCAAATCGTGGGCGTGGTCGGGCCGAACGGTTGCGGCAAATCGAATGTGATCGATGCGCTGCGCTGGGTGCTGGGCGAATCTAAAGCCTCCGCATTGCGCGGCGAGACCATGCAGGATGTGATCTTCAACGGCACGAGCAAGCGCAAGCCGGTATCGCGCGCCAGCGTGGAGCTGATCTTCGACAACTCGCTGGGCAAGGCCGCCGGGCAGTGGTCGAGCTACGCGGAGATTTCCATCAAGCGCGTGTTGCAGCGCGA